>JAZJZP010000254.1:2946-5401 GCA_040389805.1 Pseudomonadota bacterium | reverse complement strand
GTGTGTGCTCCCATGGAGGCCATGGTCGTGATGTCGGCCGCGATACCGCTGGCGCCGCTGGGATCACTGAAATTGAAGCTCATCACACATGCGGGCGTGCCTGCGTCTTGGGCTTCCGCATCGGTGGGGGTGTCAACCTGGGGGCCGTCTGTGGGGGTGTTCATGCAGTGCGTCGGGCAGTGAAGGTCAGGCCAAGAGGGCGATGCCGAGTGGTGTCACAGGGCGCGAAACGTGTTGTGGTGCCCACAAAACCTTGTTTTTCGCAAGATTGGGGTGGCTACAATCAAGCCATTGTATGCAAGCTGGTTTGAATAGACGTGAACTCTTCTCGTACCTGGATGTGTTTGATTTGCGGATGGATTTACGATGAAGCTTTGGGCGTGCCTGAAGATGGCATTGCGCCGGGTACGCGCTGGGAGGATGTGCCCATGAACTGGGTGTGTCCCGAGTGCGGCGCTCGCAAAGAAGATTTTGAAATGGTCCAAGTTTGATGGGTTCGCCCGTCGCCACCTTGTTTGGAGAATGGGTCTGTGACTGATACCGTCAAGAAAATTTTGGTGATTGACGACAGCAACACCATCCGGCGCAGCGCCGAGATATTTTTGAAGCAGGGTGGCTATGAGGTCTTGCTGGCCGAAGACGGCTTTGATGCGCTCGCCAAGGTCAATGACCATGAGCCGAGCATCATCTTTTGCGACATCCTGATGCCGCGGCTTGATGGATATCAGACCTGCGCCATCATCAAGCGCAACCCCCGTTTTGCCAACACGCCAGTGATCATGCTGTCGTCCAAAGACGGGCTTTTTGACAAGGCCCGTGGCCGGATGGTGGGGTCGCAAGATTACCTGACCAAACCATTCACCAAGGATCAGTTGCTGCAAGCAGTGGCGCAGTACTGTGCCTGATTCCCTGGTTTTCAGCCCACTGAATTTCCGTAAAGGTTGACCATGCCTATCCAAAAAATCTTGTTGGTTGATGATTCCAAAACAGAGCTGCATGTTCTGTCGGATCTGTTGATCAAGCGTGGCTACAAAGTGCGGACCGCCGAAAACGGCGAAGAAGCACTGCGTCGACTGCAAGAAGAAAAGCCCGACCTGATCCTCATGGATGTGGTCATGCCTGGCCAAAACGGTTTTCAGTTGACGCGGGCCATCACCCGTGATCCAGCCTTTGCCGATGTGCCTGTCATCATCTGCAGCAGCAAGAACCAAGAAACCGACCGGGTCTGGGGTATGCGTCAGGGGGCCAGCGACTACGTCGTCAAGCCCGTTAATCCTGAAGAGTTGCTGGCCAAGATCAAGGCCTTCGGTTGATCTATGGCCAATAAAGAAGCCCTCAGGGACCTGCAAAAACGCCTGGCCACTCGCTTGCAGATGGCGCGCGAGCAGGCGCCAACGCGTAATTGGTTGGCCGTTGAAATTGCCGGGCATGGTTTTTTACTGCCACTGGATCAAGCGGGTGAGATATTTCCGCTGTCCGCGCTGCAATCCGTGCCTCGCAGTCAGCCCTGGTTTCTAGGGGTGGCCAATTTGCGCGGCCAGTTACACGGTGTGGTGGACGTGAGTGCCTTTTTGGGGCTGCCGCGGCCGGTCTCGCGCTGGTCCCAAGAGCAGGGGGCCCGAGATGCGGGTCGTCTGGTCGCCTTGAGTGCATCGTTGCATCTCAATGTGGCACTGGTGATCGACCGTTTGCTGGGTTTGCGCAACCCTGCCGACATGAGGGCCGCGCCGAACTCCTCGCCGGACACCCCGCATTTCATCGGGCAGCAGGTGCTCGATGACAAGGGGCGTGCCTGGTATGAACTCGACCTCGCTGCACTGGTTGCAGACGAGGCTTTTCTCAAGATCGACGCCTGACGGCACAAGACACCGTTGCGCAACACTGACTGTTTGGAGCACAAGGTATGAGTTTCCTGAGTCGTATCAAGGACCTGGGCAAGTCGCAGGACGAAGATGAAGTCCAGCCGGAAGCCTTGGCTTCCGAAGGGCCTGTGACCGCGTCTGGCGAGCAGACCATCGACCCACGTGGGGCGGTGTCATCCACCTTGCAGCCAGGCGGTGGTAGCGTGTCTGACTCCATCATTTCTGAGGCCGCCCCCTCTGAGTTCCCGCCTGACTACCATGACAACCGCCTCAAGGCGGAAGCCGAGGGTAGATTGCCCAGCGAAACCAGCACGGGCTTGCCTGTGATTGGGACGTGGTCACTGGCGCGACAGCAGCGCCTGCTGTTCATCAGCTTTATCTTGGGCGCGTTGGGTTTGATGGCCAGTGCGTTCTGGTCGGTGAACTCCGCCGACAAACGGGCGGCACAGGCTGGTGCGACGGGTCAGGCGCTGATGCAATCGCAGCGTTTGGCGAAATCGGTGTCTCAGGCCTTGGTGGGTCGGGGGCAGGCGTTCCAGGAAGTGGCCGAAAGTGCGAAGGTGCTGGCCAGCAATGTGCGCGGTTTGGCACAG
>JAZJZP010000254.1:0-2936 GCA_040389805.1 Pseudomonadota bacterium | reverse complement strand
GGTTGACGGAAGTGTCATCCGCGGCCAAGCAACCCTTGTTACCTTTGCTTCCTCTGGTCGACCGGGCTGAAAAAAATGCCAAGTTCGTGTTGGGTCAAAAGCAGACCCTGACCCAGGTGAGTCAGGCCCTGCGTGAAGTGAATAGTCAGTCCGCCGAGTTGCTGGACTTGGCCGAAGGCATTGCCACGGCGCGCATTGAAAAGGGCGGCGTATCGTCCTCCGAGTTGGTGCAACTGAACCAGATGGTGATGTTGACCCAGCGCATCGGTAAGTCGGCCAATGAGTTTCTGACGGTAGAAGGCGTGTCGACCGAGGCGGTGTTCTTGCTGGGCAAGGACCTCAATGCCTTCAAGGAAATCATCGAAGGCTTGCTCAATGGCAACAAGGACTTGAAACTGGTTGCCACCAAAGACCCGGAGTCTCGTGAGGCCTTGGAAGCGCTGCAAAAACTGTTTGAGCAAACCCGCACGCAGTCGACCTTCATTCTCGGAACACTGCAAGGCCTGGTGGCCGCGCGTGATGCGCAAGTGGCCATCATTGATGACAGCGAACCCTTGCGTAAAGGCCTGGAACAAGTTCAGACGGGCTTGTCCACCGGCGCGGGCATTGGGTTGGTCAACATTGTCCTGATTGTGATTTTCTTGCTGGTCACGGTCTCGACGGCCTTCGGTTTGTTGCGGGTGTTCGTGACCGACCAACGCCACCGTGCTCACATTGCTGAAGCCCAGCGCCAAGAAGCGGAACGCCAGGAGCGTGAAGCCAAACGCGTCAATGACGCCAACCAAGCGGCTATTTTGCGACTGATGAACGAACTGCAAATGGTGGCTGAAGGTGACTTGACCCAACAAGCTACGGTGACCGAAGACATTACGGGCGCCATCGCCGACTCCGTGAACTTCACGGTGGAAGAGCTGCGAACTCTGGTGGCCCAAGTGCAAGGCACGGTTCAGCGGGCAACCGACACGACGCAACAGGTGGAAGCCACCTCGACCGAACTGTTGGCGGCCTCTGACGAGCAACTGCGTGAAATTCGCGAAACCGGTGAATCGGTGCTTGAAATGGCCGGCCGGATTAACGAAGTGTCCGCGCAAGCGCAGTACACCGCTGAGGTGGCCCGCGAATCGCTGACGGCTGCTGACTCCGGTCTGGCGGCGGTGCAAAACGCCATTGGCGGTATGAACTCCATCCGTGACCAGATTCAAGACACGTCCAAGCGGATCAAACGACTGGGTGAATCGTCGCAAGAGATTGGTGAAATCACCGAGCTGATTTCTGACATTACCGAACAGACCAACGTGCTGGCTTTGAACGCCGCCATTCAAGCGGCTTCGGCCGGTGAAGCAGGTCGAGGCTTCTCCGTGGTGGCCGAAGAAGTGCAACGTCTGGCGGAACGCTCCGGCGATGCGACCAAGCAGATTGCGGCCCTGGTGCGTACCATTCAGACCGACACCCAGGATGCGGTGGGCGCTATGGAACGTACGACGCAAGGGGTGGTTGAAGGAGCCCGGCTGTCTGACGCTGCTGGTTCTGCGCTGGGCGACATTGACCGCGTGTCACGTCGACTGGCCGAACTGATTGAACAGATTTCTGCACAAGCCCTGCGTGAGGCCGAATCGGCT
Organism: Pseudomonadota bacterium; assembly: GCA_040389805.1. Taxonomy (GTDB): domain Bacteria; phylum Pseudomonadota; class Gammaproteobacteria; order Burkholderiales; family Burkholderiaceae_C; genus Aquabacterium. The sequence continues at coordinate 1,317 of JAZJZP010000254.1, read as the reverse complement.
AACGTGGTGGTTGCCAATATTCAACACATTTTTGCCGTGACCGAACAAACGGGTGAAGGTACTCGTTCAACCTCGGTGCTCGTTCGCGAGCTGTCCAAGACGGCTGAAGAACTTCAGCAGTCAGTGTCTCGGTTCAAGATCGCCTAAAAGTGACCCCTCATGGACAGCATGCAAGTCGCCCCTTTGTCAGATGACCTCAGCGCCCTGGCTTGGGTGCAAGAAGAGCTCCGCAAGTCACTGGATGCTGCGCATAAGGCGCTGCACCGTTGCCTCAAAGAGTCGGCCTCGTCGGATCTCTCTGATATCGATGCCCTTGATCCTGCTATTTTGCGGCAGGCTCGGCAGCAGATTCACCAAGGCGTTGGTGCCCTGGAGTTGGCTGGCTTGCCTGCGGGTGCCACCTTGTTGCGTGCCAGCGAAGCCGTGGTCCAGAAGTTCATCAATCGCCCTGCCTCGCTGACGGAGTCTGCAGTGCAGGCGGTTGAGCGTGCGTCGTTTGCTTTGATGGATTACATCGGACGGCGTTTGGGCGGAAAGTCGATTTCTGCCCTGGCCTTGTTCCCGCAGTACGAGGTGCTGGTCAGTTTGTCTGGCGGGCCACTGCCACGTCCAACCGATTTGTGGAGCCAGGATTGGCCCAGCATGTCGCTGGAGGCTCCACTGGCGCCTCCCGCCACGGCTGTGCCTCGCGCGGCCGATGCGGCCACGATCGATGACTTTGAATCGGGTCTGTTGGCGCTGCTCAAGCGCAACCAGCCTGCTGATGCGGTGGCCTTGGCCGACCTGTGCGCCTCTTTGGCGTCGGGTTCTGCTCAGCGCAATGCCCATCGTGAGTCGGCCACCTGGATGTTGGCCAGTGGGTTTTTGGAGGCCTTGGCTGGTGCGCATGTGCCGCTGGGCGTGCACGCCAAGCGTGTGTTGTCGTCCTTGTTGGGACAGTTGCGCGTGCTGGTCAAGGGCCAGCAATTGCCTTCGGATCGCCTGGCTCAAGAGCTGTTGTTCTTCTGTGCGCAGGCTACTGGTGCCGACGCGGCGCCCGATTCGGTGCTGACCAGGGTGCGCCGCACCTTTGGTCTGGAGCGTCACACGCCTGTCAGCCTGAGTGAATCGACACTGGGGCGCTTTGATCCCACGTGGGTGGCGCAGGCCGTCAAGCGGGTGGCCGGCGCCAAAGATGGCTGGTCAGCGGTGGCTGCGGGTGAGTTGCTGCGACTCGGTGGGCTCAATGAGCAATTCGCGCTGGTTGCCGACTCATTGCGTCGTCTCTATCCCGATGGCGATGTCGCACACAACGCGAACACTGCTCACATCGACTAC
>JAZJZP010000253.1:0-7212 GCA_040389805.1 Pseudomonadota bacterium | reverse complement strand
GGACCCTGCGGTTAACGCCACCAATGTCGGGATTGCGGTCAAAGACGGGATCGTGACATTGACAGGCCACCTGGATACCTATGCCGAAAAGTACGCCATCGAACGTGCCCTTCAGCGTGTCGGCGGTGTCCAGGCGATTGCCGTTGAGTTGGATGTCAAACTGGCCCCTGACCACAAGCGCAGCGACTCCGAGATCGCGGCGGCCGCCGAGTCGACGTTCAAGTGGCACTCGATGATTCCTATCGACCGTGTCCAGGTCAAGGTCGAAAAGGGTTGGGTCACGCTCAAGGGCGAGCTGGACTGGGAGTACCAGCGCGCCAGTGCGGCTCAAGCCGTGCGTGCCTTGACGGGCGTCATCGGCGTCACGAACAGCATTGCTTTGAAGCCAAAGACCACGCCTGCGGACATCGGCACCCGGATCCGCGATGCCCTGACTCGACACGCTCAAACGGAGGCCAAGGGCATTGAGGTCAACGTGAGCGGTTCAACGGTGACCTTGCGCGGCAAGGTTCACTCATGGGTCGAACGCTCCGAAGCCCAAGCAGCAGTCTGGGCTGCGCCCGGCATCTCCAATGTGGTGAATGAGATCAAGGTGACTGGCTAGAACGCAGACAATGAAGAGAGTGGATGGTCGGCGCTCACCACTTGAGCCCGATCCGTCCAACCCAAGACTCAGTGCGCTATCGGATCACGCTTGGCCTGCTCAATCTGAATCTGCCGGGGCATGATGCGCGTCACATCCGTCAACTCCCCCGCCAGATACTCGGTCACGTCATCGGCCGTCAACACGCCGATCAACGCGTTATCCGCATCGACCACAGGCAAGCGACGAATGCCCTTGCTGCGCATGTACCGGATGGCCTCATCCACAAACTCTGATCCGACCGCGGTCACCAGTTTGCCGGTAATCAAATCGCCCGCCAGCAAGATGTCCGGGCTGACACCCATGGCCATGACCTGAACGACCAGATCCCGATCGGTCACGATGCCCACCGGAATCCGTCGTCCATCGTTGTTTTCAACCACGACAACGTCGCCAACATGGCGATCGCGCATCAATTGAGCGACTTCGACGGCACTCGTTTCACGGTGGCAAGTCACCACCGAATGTCGGCATATTTCAGAGATCCTCATGTCCAACTCCTGAGTCAAAGCGATCTGAACAGCTTCGCCGAACTCCTCTTGTGTCCCTTGATTTTGCGCAACCGGGCCTCCGTGTTGCGCTTGGATGCCACGCGTTGACAGAGCGCAAAGCAGGTTCGAGCGTGCTTCATACAGTGGTCCCTCAAGACCACCGCTGGAATACTGCGAGCCAAGGATCCCATGCCCATCGTGAATGCCGACGTGGCTGCCGCCTTCGACCAGATCGCTGATCTGCTTGACGTGCAAGGCGTCAATCCCTTTCGTGTGCGTGCCTACCGCAAAGCGGCGCGCATGTTGAGCGAACTCAGTCGCAGCGTGAAAGAGATGGTCGACCAGGATGAAGACCTGGATGCGCTGCCTGGCATCGGCCCTGACCTGGCGGGCAAGATTGTGGAATTTGTGACCACCGGCAAATGCGAACAGCTAGAGCGTCTGCGCAAAGAAGTGCCCCCAGCGGTCACAGAGTTGCTGAAAATCCATCGCCTGGGTCCTAAACGCGTGCGCTCCTTGTACCAACAGCTCGGCATTGAAACGCTGGAACAGCTGCACCTTGCTGCCGAGCAAGGTCATGTCCATGAAGTGCCTGGATTCGGCCCCAAATTGGAGCAGGAGATTCTCCAAGCCACGAGCGAGCGACTGAAAAAGCAGCCCCGCGTCAAACTGAGCACCGCAACGCAGGTGGCTGAGGCACTGCTGGCCGAACTGTCCACCGTCTCCGGGGTACAGAAAGCCGTGGCAGCGGGCAGCCTGCGCCGCATGCGCGACACCGTCGGTGACCTGGACTTGCTCGTGACCGTCAAGCGCGGCAGCCCCGTCATGGAACGCTTCACGACCAGCAACGACGTGCGAGAAGTGCTCTCCAAAGGCAGCACCCGTGCCAGCGTGATCCTGAAAAATGGCCTGCAAGTTGACCTGCGTGCCGTGGCGCCAGCGAGCCTGGGCGCGGCCTGGATCTACTTCACCGGATCAAAGACGCACAACATCGCCTTGCGCAAACGCGCCCAAGAGGCCGGCCTCAAGCTGAACGAGTACGGCGTCTACCGAGGCGACCAGCGCATCGCGAGCGAGAGCGAACTCGAGGTCTATCAAGCGCTGGGCCTGCCCTTCATCGAGCCAGAGCTGCGAGAAGACAGCGGAGAGATCGACGCAGCCCTGCACCACCGTCTACCCCGCCTCGTGCAGCTGGCCGACATCCAAGGCGACCTGCATGCCCACACCAGCGACAGCGATGGGCATGACAGCCTGGCGTCCATGGCTGAGGCCGCACGCGCCCACGGTCTGCACTACCTGGCCATCACCGACCACTCGCAGCGCCTGACGGTTGCCCACGGACTGGACCCAAACCGGCTCGCCAAGCAGATGGATGACATCGACCAACTGAACAGCCAACTCAAGGGCATCGTGCTGCTCAAAGGCGTTGAAGTCGACATCCTGCAGGACGGCGCACTCGACCTGCCCGACACCCTGCTGCAACGCCTGGACCTCGTGGTCGGCGCCATTCATCACCGCTTCGATCTGCCGCGTGAACAACAGACCGACCGATTGCTACGCGCCATGGACCACCCCTACTTCAGCATCCTGGCCCATCCATCCGGACGATTGATCGGCGAGCGCGCGGCCAGCGACATCGATTTTGAACGTGTCCTCCGAAAGGTCCGCGAGCGCGGCTGCTTTCTGGAGCTCAACGCGCACCCCGCCCGACTCGACATCACCGAAATCGTTTGCCGCATGGCCCGAGACGCCGGCGTGCTCGTCAGCATCAACTCCGATGCGCACAACACCCAGGAGTTCGACAACCTGCGCTTCGGCATTGGCCAGGCCCGCCGTGGGTGGCTGCAAGCTGGTGATGTTCTCAACACCCGCTCGCTCGCCAATCTGCGCACTCGGTTGGACGCCACCATGGGCCGCAGCGCTCCACCAATTGCGCGGGCGCAAACCCACCGCAGCAAAAAAACCTAGGCTGACACCATCAGCACCCCTCAGGAGCGACACATGGCAACGACTCGGCGCATCGCAGCGGTCACCGGTGGCATGGGCGGACTGGGCGAACACATCTGCCGACGCCTGGCCGAGGCCGATTTCAACGTCGTGGCACTCCACTCACCCGGGAACGCCCGGGTGCCGACCTGGCTGGCCAAGCAGGCCGAACTGGGTTTTCAGATCGGATCGGCAGAAGTCGATGTGGCCAGCTTTTCCTCTTGCGAGGCGGCAGCAAACGACATCCGCCAACGCCACGGCCAGATCTCCGTCCTGATCAACAACGCAGGCGTCACCCGCGATGCCACCTTTCGCAAGATGACGCCGCTCGACTGGGACACGGTGCTGCGCACCAACCTGGACTCCATGTTCAACATGACCAAGCAAGTCATCAACGACATGATCGCGCTCGGCTGGGGCCGCATCGTCAACATCTCGTCCGTCAACGGCCAGCGCGGGGCCTTTGGTCAAGCCAACTACGCCGCCTCCAAAGCGGGTATCCACGGCTTTACCAAATCGCTGGCGCTGGAGTTCGCCAAGAGCAACATCACCGTCAACACCATATCCCCCGGCTACCTCAACACGAGCATGGTCGAGAAGATATCCCCAACGATCATGAAAGAGCGCATCCTCCCCGAAATTCCCCTGGGTCGACTGGGCGATCCCGATGAGGTGGCCAATTTAGTGACCTACCTCGCCTCAGAGCGCGCCGCGTTCATCACGGGCGCCAACCTGTCCATCAACGGCGGACAACACATGTTCTAGGGGGGCATGTGCACTTCGTCACACAACTGCCTCATTTCGCAGCAGTCTATGGGTGCCCATAGGGGGAACCCGAGTTTCCATGGGCTTGCCAACAAGGTTATCCACAGGATCAGGGGATAACTTGGCCTTCATGCCAAAGAAGCCTGGAGTGCTCAGGTACCATTTCGGTACGCTGGCCATCGAATTCGGAGAACCCTGTCCCCGACGATCTGTCAGACCGAAGGCATGAAATTGGGCACCGACAACGCGTACGCAGAACTGGGTTTGGCTCCCGACGCCACTCAGGCTGAAGTCAAAGCCGCCTGGCGCCGACTGGTCTCGCAGTGGCATCCCGACCGCAACAACAGCGCCAGTGCCGTCCACAAAATGCAGCGCCTCAACCATGCGCTGGAGCAAATCCGCCTCCACGCTCGCCCAGACCATATCGACCGCACGCAGGCCAAACCGACAACAACGGCGCCGCAGCAAGAATCAAGTGCGCCTCACCATCAGGGCCACGCAGATGCCCACGATCAGGCGCAAGGTCACCGCGCCGAGGCAGAGGCTCAGCGCCGCACGATCCACCGCAAGGTCAAATTGACCCTGGAGGAAGCGGCCGCCGGTTGCATCAAGACGATGCAGGGCAAAGTGACCGAAACCTGCACACCCTGTGCGGGGGCTGGATATCAAATACTTGGCGGCGTCTGCCCCACCTGCGATGGGTCAGGCACGCAACGAAAACGAACGTGGTACGGCTGGTTGGCCACCACCGATGACTGCGAAGATTGCCAAGGCACAGGCATCGCCAGACAAGTCTGCGCGGCCTGCGAGGGCACCGGCAAGGCCAGCAGCGGCAGCTACAAAATCCCTGTGCGCATCCCCCATGGCGTGCGAGATAACGACCTCCTCCACGTCGATGGACGCCTTCTGCGCCGCGGCGCTCCGGCCATCAACCTCGATCTGCGGATCAGTGTGATGCCCCACCCATTTTTCAAGCTCGACGATGACGGCACCATCCGGTGCGAGATCCCCGTCGATGGCTTTGCATGGATCGCCAACAGAACCATCGACGTGCCCACGCTGACCGGCCTGCACAGCCTGCCATTGAGCCGAGAGCAGTTGTCTTATCGCTTGAGCGGGCAAGGCTTCCCGATAGAACGCCGCAGCTCGCGCGGCGACCAAATCATCACAATCCAGCCCCTATTTCCCGAGCGACTCAGCACGGATCAAGAGATCTTGCTCGACCAACTCGTGGCCAGCTCATCACGCGCCAACGGACCAGCGCAATCGGCACAGGTCAGCGCGTGGAGCCAAACGCTACAAGCGTGGGAGCAAGGCCAGGCAAAGCGCAAACGCTAGCCGGCCAGTCCAGCGTAGACGTTACGCACATCGTCATGGGCATCGATGGCCGCCAAAAACGCCTCCACCTCTTCCATCTCGGCCTCAGTGAGGCTGACCGTACTTTTGGGACGGTAGCCCAACTGCGCCGACACGACATTGAAGCCATGAGTCGGCAAGGCACGGCACACCAAATCCAGGTCAGTCGGATCGGTGAGGAACAGCGTAGCGCCCTCTTCCTCAGGTTCAAAATCCTGAGCACCAGATTCGATTGCGGCCAATTCAGGATCTGCACCCGCCACCAACGGCGTCGCCTCAATCATCCCCACGTGGTTGAAATCCCAAGCCACTGAACCTGCCGCACCAAGCTGCCCCTTGCGGAACAGCACGCGAATTTCTGACACCGTGCGATTGACGTTGTCTGTCAGGCACTCAACGATCAGAGGCACTCGGTGCGGGGCAAAGCCCTCATAGGTCACCCGCTCGAAATGCACCGCGTCACCCAGCAGACCGGCCCCCTTTTTGATGGCGCGCTCCAATGTTTCACGCGGCATGGAGGCCTTTTTAGCCTGCTCCACCACCAGGCGCAGGCGTGGATTCATGTCAGGATCGGCGCCATTGCGCGCAGCGATCATGAGCTCCTTTGACAACTTTCCGAAAACGCGGCCCTTGGCGTTTGATGCCAAGTCCTTGTGTTTAGCTTTCCACTGTGCGCCCATGCTTACTCCTTTGTGCCGCGAATCTGTTCTCTAGCGCTCTCTTTGGGATTTCATCGGATAGCGATACCCTGCAGCCATCGTCGAATTTTAAAGCAAATACAGGACAGCAGACGGAGCAGAAGTCCCACACCTCTTGGCAAGGTCAATGACCGCTGCAACAATACCCATGGACTACCTTTTCTGGACGGAAAAGTCTTGTCAAGCGCGAGGAGAGACTATGTCACGGGTCATCCACTTCGAGATTCATGCTTCCAAACCGGAAGTGCTCATTGCCTTTTATTCGTCGCTTTTTAACTGGAAGTTTCAGCAATGGGGCGCTGTCGAGTATTGGCAGATCGAGACGGGGCCGCCGGATGAACCCGGCATCAACGGTGGGCTTGTTCTGAGGCGCGGCGCGTCACCGCTCGACGCTCAGGGTGTCAATGCGTATATCTGCACCGTTGAGGTTGACGCGCTAGACGAGTACGTCTTGAAGGCTCAGTCGCTGGGTGGCACTGTTGCCTTGCCTAAAACGCCCATACCTGGCGTCGGGTGGCTTGCCTACGTGATAGACACTGACGGAAACACGCTTGGTCTTATGCAACCAGATTCGAGCGCAAAGTGAGCAGAACAGAAGGATCCATCGTGCCAACCGCGCTTAACCCATGCATCGACACGGACTGGCGCGATAAAACTAGCGCTAGCTGGTTATTTTAAATGGTAGGCCGCCGATTTTCAAAGCACTTCAATGTGCTTTTTTGGCTACTCAGAAATATCATTAACTCAAGCGTTAATAGGTTGTACCACAAGCCGAACACCGAGCGCAGTGCAAACACGACTGATCGTGTCAAAACGAGGCTGCGCATCAGGGCGCAGTGCTTTGTACAAAGCCTCGCGCGTAATACCAGATGCTTTGGCAATTTCACTCATTCCACGCGCACGTGCAATATCGACAAGGGCGGACGCTAATAAGGCGGAATCGTTAGCTTCTAAAATATAAGTCAAGTAGGCTGCTATCGCAGCCTCACTGTCGAGATACGGCTCAGCGTCGAACTCGGGCAGATCGGCAACTTTGATACGTTGTGTCATGATCTTTTCCTTCGGTTAGTCCGACAACACAATCACTTCTTTTCCACGTTGCACAAATACACCCGCCAACCTGCACCTACATGGATACGTAGCTCCGAGACACCCTCACCCACTGGTGCTACATCACCCATCAAGCCTAACGAAAGGCGCTTGATGCGGGCAAGAACAACCCCCGCGCACTGTGGCATCGGGCAACGCATCCAGCCATTGCGTGAACTGGGGT
>JAZJZP010000252.1:0-4233 GCA_040389805.1 Pseudomonadota bacterium | reverse complement strand
CCTAGGGTGGCGTAGTGGTCTGTCATGTGGGCGCTATTTTAGGCGACCCCCTTGTTGTCTGCCGAAATGAGGGTTTGTGGGGGTGGTGATGGGCGCTTGCATGGACAATTGGCGTTCAGGAGCCTATTCATGCCCACCGACCCGTCATCTGCCGTTTTGCCCCGTTCGTTCATCCAGTCCAGAGCCGCGAAGGTGGTCCTGTGGCTGGCGGTGGTGTCTTTGTTGTGGACGGTGTTGCTGGGCTGGGCCTTGCCCCATTGGGCCAAGCCACGCGTCGAGGTCGCGGCCACGCAGGCCCTGGGGATGCCGGTCACGTTGGACAAGATCGAGGTGCAGCCCTGGACGTTGACGGTCACTCTGAACGGTTTGACTGTGGGGGCGCGCCCATCGGCCTTGTTGCAGCTGCCACAGGCGCAGGTGCGCTTGTCCATTGAATCGCTGTGGCGCTGGGCGCCTGTGATTCGCCGGATCACCCTTACTCAGCCCCAGGTGTGGATCGAGCGGCAGGCCGCGCAGCGCTTTAATTTCACCGCCATGGTCGAGCGCTTGCAATCGGGCCCGGCCACTCCCCGTAGCGAACCGGCTCGGTTTGCGCTCTACAACATCCAGGTCCAACAGGGGGTGGTGCGTTATACCGACCGTGTCCTGCAGCAGGAGCATCGCGTGGAGGCGCTGAACATCGGGGTGCCTTTTGTCTCGAACCTGCCCAGCTTCATGGAGGTTGACGTCAAGCCTTTGCTGGAGGCTCGGGTCGATGGCAGTGCGGTGCGCATCAGTGGTCGATCGCATCCGTTTGCCTCGGGTGAGCGCTCCACGGTCGAGCTCAATTGGGCCGAGGTGGATTTGGCCCGCTGGATGCCCGCGGTGAAACCATTTTTGCCGCCAGAGGTTCAGGTCGCGGTGGAGCGCGGGCGCTTGGACACGGCCTTGACGCTGAGCTTTGAGGAGCGCCAGTCGCCCGCGGTGGCCAAACTGGTGGTGCAAGGTCGCATGACGGTGTCGGATCTGGCGGTCAACTGGCCCGAGGGGGGCGTGGCTGGCCAGTGGTCTTCGTTGGTGGTGGAAGGGGTGGATGCTTTGCCACTGGAGCGGCAGGTCAAGATCGCAGGCGTCACCTTGGGAGGGCTTCAACTGCAGACGACGGCGGTGCCCGAGCGGCGTGCTGGCAAGTCTGGCAAGCCGGCCCCGGTGGTTTCTGCGGCCTCGTCAGCGACCGCATCATCACCGCCGTGGGGCTGGTCCGTGGGGCGTGTGCGTGTGGCGGCCTCACGTGTGCAGGCGCAAGCTCCGGGTGGTGAGGCGCTTCCAATGCTGGGGCCGGTCCATCTGGGACTCGATGGCCTGGACTCTCGTGCGGCGGCGGCGCCCGCCAAGGTGCATCTGGATGCCACGGCAGCGACGGGCGGGCAATTGTCCGTCGATGGCACCGCCAAGGTGGCGTCGGGGCAAGCCACCTTGACTGTGGTGCTGAGCAAGTGGCAGGCAGCGCCCTGGTTGGCGCCTTTGCGGCAGGCCGTGCCATTGCCTTTGACGTGGTCCGAAGGCGATGTGTCTGCGGCGGGGCAGCTCAAGGTGAGCCCAGAGGGTTTGAGTGTGGTGGACGCCAACTTGCAGTGTTCGGGCGTTAAAACAAGCGCCCGGGCCGCGGGCCTCCATGACCATGTCAACCTGACTCGTCTGGATGTGCAGGGCGTGCGGGCCCGGTTGAATTGGGCGGACCCCACGCTGTCAAAGGGCTTGAACATGCTGACGGTAGCCTCGGTCGCCATGGATCAGTTGGATGCCCAGGCCACGCGCCAGGCGGATGGGCGTTGGGCCTTGCAGCCAGCGGCTTCGCCCTCAGCGGCCGCCGTGGCGTCAGCCAGCACGGCGGTCAGTCCGGTGATCAATCTGACAGACCTGCGCTGCACCGATTGCAAGGTGCTGGTTAACGATGCCTCCGTGAACCCGGCGGCCCGTTTCTCGCTGGCAAAGGCCGAGCTGAAGCTCAAGGGCGTGTCCAGTGACCTGAGCCGGGTCGTGGGGTTTGAGTTCAACGGACTGGGGCAAGAGCGTGGTCGCTTGACGCTGTCCGGTGAGGTTCGGCCTCAGCCTTTGTCTCTGCGCACCAAGCTTGTCGTCGCTGGGCTGGACTTGCGGGCCTTGCAACCTTACATGGCGCCCCACGTCAACCTGGTGCTGGTGGCGGCCCAGGCGCATGCCCAAGGCACGCTCAACCTTGCATCTGATGCGCAGGTATCTGCCGCAAGCTTGAAGGCGCGCTATCAAGGCCGAGTGGGGCTCTCCGCCTTGAGGACTCAGGACAGCCTCACCGAGGCTGATTTTCTGAGTTGGGGCGCTTTGAGTCTGGACGGGGTTGATGCGTCCTGGCAAGGCGGGGCACTCACGGCCGATCTGGGTCGCATCTCGTTGAACGACTTCTATGGCCGCGTCATCATCAACCCCGATGGGCGACTCAACCTGTCCGAAATCTTGCGCCACGAGGCGGGCGCCCAGCCCAAGTCACTGACCACACCTCAGCCTGCGACGGCGGTGGCTGACGCGACCCGCGCGCCTGTTGACGCGGCCAGCAAGCCGCCGATGAATCTGCGCTGGCAAAACGTGGCCTTGACCAAGGGCCGGGTTGACTTCACCGATAACTTCATCAAGCCTAACTACTCGGCGCGCTTGACGCAGATTCAAGGCGTGGTGTCGGCCGTCTCATCCAGCAAGCCAGAGCCCGCCACGGTCAAGGTCTCGGGTATGGTGGATGACAGTGCGCCGCTGCAGATTTCAGGGCAACTCCACCCGCTCGGCGCCCAGCTGTACACCGATATTCAAGGCTCGGCCAAAGGCATTGAGCTGACACGCTTGAGCCCCTATGCCGGCCGCTACGCTGGCTACGCGATCGAGAAGGGCTCCTTGTCGGTCAACGTGCACTACAAGGTCAACCAAGGCAAGCTGGAAGCGGAGAACAAAGTATTCCTGGACCAGTTGACCTTTGGTCAGAGGGTGGAAAGCCCTGATGCCACCAAGCTGCCCGTGCTGTTGGCGGTGTCCTTGCTCAAAAACAGCCGCGGTGAGATTGATGTCAATCTGCCGATTTCAGGGTCGCTGGACGACCCGAAGTTTTCGGTGGGTGGCATCATCTGGCGGGTGGTGTTGAACCTCATTGGCAAGGCCGTCACGGCACCGTTTTCCTTGTTGTTTGGCGGAAGTCACGACGAGTTGGGGTTTGTTTCGTTCGATGCGGGCAGTGAGGAGCTGAGTGCTCAGACGCGGCAGCGCCTGGACACCCTGGCGAGCAAGCTGATGGATCGGCCGCAACTCAAGTTGGAAGCCACGGGCCGTGCTGATCCGGCCGTGGACGTGGAGGGTTTGCGTCAGCGCCATGTGGAGCGCTTGGTTCAGGCCGCCAAGGCGAAAGCGACCGGGCAAACCTCCAGTGAAGTGACCGTGGCGCCTGAGGAGCGGGCGCAATGGCTGGCGGCGGCCTACAAGGCGGCCGACATCAAGAAACCTCGCAACGTACTCGGTTTGGCTAAAACACTGCCGCCCACAGAGATGGAGGCCTTGCTGAAGGCGTCGGCGGCCGCGGATGCCACCGCATTGATGACCTTGGCCAACCACCGTGGTGATCAGGTCAAAGCCTATTTGGTGAGCAAGTTGCCGGCGGAGCGTGTATTGCTCACCGCCTCCAAGGTGGGCGTCGAGGGTTTGGTCAATGACAAAGGCCCGACCACTCGCGTTCAGTTCACTGTGAAGTGATGACTGAATGGCATCCGGTGCTTGTTCAGGGATGGGTTGATCTTTTTGTGAGGGCGTGAATTATTGGCAGAAGACGCGACAGCGTTTGACCAAAGAGTAGCGTGTTAGGGATGATCCCTTTGTGAGGCCGCCTTGAGGATGTAGCATGGAAAAAACCGCATGGAGCGGTGTACAACTGTGTCACCTCAAGGATGTTCATGAAGTTATTGAAATCGCTTGCGTTGGCCTTGGGTTTGGTGGTTTTGTCCAGCTTGCCGATGACTGCCAGCGCTTCAGCAGAGGTTGCTGGCGTCAAGTTTGACGATGGTTATGTCTTGGGCGGCCAGCCGCTGGTACTCAATGGTGCCGGGCTACGATCCAAGATGATTGTCAAGGTCTATGCCGTGGCGTTGTATCTGCCAGAGAAAGACCGCAATGCCAACGGCGTACTCGCTCAAAAGGGAGCCAAGAGCCTCCACATCGCCATGTTGCGCGACGTGTCCAGTC
>JAZJZP010000251.1:0-8562 GCA_040389805.1 Pseudomonadota bacterium | reverse complement strand
CCGCCGAATACAAGGACCGCGTGTTCGCCGACTTCCTGCGCGAATACCAGGCCGGGCGCACGCCCAACCCGGACGTGCTGTGCAACGCCGAGATCAAGTTCAAGGCCTTTTTGGACCACGCCATGCGCCTGGGCGCCGAGAAGATCGCCACCGGCCATTACGCCCGGGTGCGCGAGGTGCCGGGCGCCGACGCTGCCACCGCCTCGCGCTTTGAGCTGCTCAAAGGCCTGGACCCGCTGAAGGACCAAAGCTACTTTCTGCACCGGCTCAACCAAGCGCAGATCAGCAAGACCTTGTTCCCGGTGGGCGAGCTACCCAAGACCGAGGTGCGGCGCATCGCGGCCGAGATCCAGCTGCCCAATGCCAAGAAGAAGGACTCCACCGGCATCTGCTTCATTGGTGAGCGACCGTTCCGCGAGTTCCTCAACCGCTACCTGTCCAACCAACCGGGCCTGATCAAGGACGACCGGGGCCGCGTGCTGGGCGAGCATGTGGGCTTGAGTTTTTACACGCTGGGCCAGCGCAAGGGCATCGGCATTGGCGGCGTGAAAGAAAAAGGCGCCCCCCGCGGCGGCGGCGAACACACGCCCTGGTTTGTGGCGCGCAAAGACATGGCCGAGAACACGCTCTACATCGTGCAAGGCCATGACCACCCCTGGCTGCAAAGCCACACCCTCACGGCCGATGACTTGAGCTGGGTGGCCGGCGAGGCGCCGCCCCTGGGGCCCTGCGCCGCCAAGACCCGCTACCGCCAGGCCGACGCCCCCTGCACGGTCGAGTCGGCCGATGCGCATCAGGTGCGCCTGAGCTTTGCCCAAGCGCAGTGGGCCGTGACGCCTGGCCAATCGGCGGTGCTGTACGCCGGCGACGTGTGCCTGGGTGGTGGCGTGATTCACAGCGCGCAATGACCGCCCCCATCATCATTTTGGACACCAATGCCTTGCTGGACTGGCGCGTGTTCAAAGACCCCGCCTCCCTGCCCTTGGCCGCGGCCATTGAAGCGGGCCGCCTGCGTTGGTTGGCCAGTCCGGCCATGCAGACCGAGTGGGGTCATGTCTGGCCGCGCAGCGCCTTGGCGCGCTGGCAAGCCGACCCGGCGCTGACCACCACTGTGTACGCACATGCGCACATGGTGGACGAGCCCCCACGCGGTCCCTTGCGCTGCAAGGATCCGGACGACCAGGTCTTCATCGACCTGGCCTTGCACGTGGGCGCGCGCTGGCTGTTGAGCAAGGACGCCGCCCTGCTGAAACTGGCCCGCAAAGCCAAGCTACAAGGCGTGGCCGTGATGACCTTGCAGCAATGGGCCACCCTGGAGCACGCCTGACCATGTGGAGGTCGCTCCGCACCGCCTTGACGGTGATCACCCTGGCGACCCTGGCGGCTTGCGCCAGCCTGCTGGGCCCGCGCCACGTTGACATCTCGCGTGAGGAACTGCTGCGCAAGCTGGCAATGCAGTTCCCGATGCGCAAACAGTTGGCGGAGGTCTTCGAGGTGGAAGCCAACACCCCTCGGCTGACGCTGCAGCCCGACACCAACCGCGTGGCCGCGGCGTTTGACGTGATCGCCCAAGACCGCCTGTTTGGCCGCCGCTACCAAGGCGCCATCGGTGTCAGCTTTGGCCTGCGCTACGAAAGCACGGACCAAACCATCCGCCTGGCGGGGGTCAAGGTTGACGACGTCCACATCGACGGCCTGCCCGCCGTGGCCCAGCGCCAGCTCTCCAGGCTCGGCGCCTGGCTGGCTGAAGACGGCCTGCAAAATTACCCCATCCACCGCTTCAAACCCGACGACCTGCGCTCGGCCGACCGCCTGGGCTATCAGGTCAGCGAGTTGCGCGTCACCGCCCAAGGCCTGACCGTCGGGCTGACCCCCAAACCCTGAATCGACACCCCATGACCAACACCGCACCGACCGATCGCTTCCAGTGGATGACCGCTTTCGTGAACGGCATCCCGTTTGCCCAGGTGTCCGGGATGCACGTCACGAACGCCTCCAAGAACCACGCCACCCTGGCCATGCCCGCACGCGCCGAGTGGACGGGCGACACCTTGCGCCAACTGACCCACCCCGGTGTGCTGACGACACTGGCCGACACCGCCTGCGGCGTGGCCGTCGGCACGGCGCTTGAGGTGCTGGAGCCTTTTGCCACGCTGGACCTGCGCATGGACTACCTGCGCCCCGCCGTGGCCGACCGCGCGCTGGTGTGCCATGCCGAATGCCATCGCCTCTCGCGCAGCGTGGCCTTTGTGCGGGGTGAAGTGCGCCAACCCGGTCAAGAGGAGGTGCTGGCCACCGTCAGCGCCGCGTTCATGCGGGCCACCGCCGCAGGCAGCCGCGATCCGTCGGGCAAACCCCGCACCACCGAGCCCGCCACGGCACCAGCCGCACCGCCCCTGGTGACGACCCCGGCGCTCGCCGCAGGGCTGTCGCCCTATGTGGATTTTCTGGGCGTGTGCCACAGCACCCGCGACCAGGCCGCGCCACTGTTTCGCATGCCGTTCAAGCCGGAGCTGATTGGCAATCCGATGCTGCCCGCTTTGCACGGCGGCGTGCTGGCGGGCTTTGCAGAAACCGCCATGGTGCTGCACTTGATCGACACCATGCGCCTGCAAGGGGGCGCCTCACCGCGCAGCGTCGACTTCTCGATCGACTACCTGCGTTCGGCCAAGCCGCTGGACACCTTCGCGCAAGCCACCACGGTGCGACAAGGCAGCCGTGCCGCGCTGGTGCAGGTCACCTTGTGGCAGGACGACCCGCAGCGCCCTGTGGCGACTGCGCGCGGTCACTTCCTGCTGCCCCAGAACGCGTCGGAATAAGCAGGGATCAGCCCCGACTCATGTCGCTGCGGTGGAACGCCCGCGTCCGGCCAGGCGCGTCCTGCTTGAGCAGCCAGTCGGCCACCGCCTGACGCTGCTCGGCGTTGTAGTGCAGCCCCAGCTTGCTGCGCCGCCACAAGATGTCGTCCGCGGTCAGCGCCCACTCGTGGCGCCGCAGGTAGAACAACTCAACCTCGTACAGGTCGGGGGCCACTTCATCACCCAGGTCCGCCCGACTGGAGACGCCATCCAGCAAGCTCAGCACACGACTGCCATACGCACGGGTCCAGCGGCGCATCAAGCCCAAGTCCAACCAGGGGTGACGGCGACGCAGCAGTGACTGGAACTCGGCCATGTCCTGCTCGGGGTGCACACACTCGTCGATGAGGTCGGTCAACTGCCCCCCCGGCAACACGGCATCCGAGGTCCAGTTCTGGCGCGCATCGCCCAACTGGCGGCCCACCAGGTTGGCCGCCTCTTCGGACAGCAATCGGAAGGTGGTGAGCTTGCCGCCCCACACCGTCAACCAAGGTGCCGGCAGCGCGTGCGCTTCCAGGCGGTAGTCACGCGTCACGGCTGCGGCATTGCCTTTGGCATCGTCGAGCAAAGGACGCACGCCCGCGAACGTCCAGACCACGTCGCCCGGCAGCACGGGCTGGCGCAAATAACGGCTGGCTTGTTGGCACAGGTACATCACCTCGTCAGGGTCGACGCTGACGGCCCCAGGCGACTCGGTGTACTCGACATCGGTGGTGCCGATCAGGGTGAACTTGCCCTCGTAGGGGATGGCGAAAATGATGCGCCGGTCTTGTCCCTGAAAGATGTAGGCGTGGTCATGGGTGAAGCAACGCGGCACCACGATGTGGCTGCCCTTGACCAAGCGCAGATGGGGGACGCTGGCGTCTCGCCGAGCGGCCGCGCCGGTGGGCTTGGACGACACGCCCATCACCTGGCGCAGCAACTGCTCGGCCCACGGTCCACCCGCGTTGACCACGGCACGCGCTTTGACCGTCATCTGGTGTTTCACGGCCTGCGTGGCGGGGTCACGGTGAGCCAGCACCGCCTCCCAGCCTCCCGCGACCGCCTTCAACTGCTCACAACGCGTGCGCGTCAGGATCATCGCGCCGCGCTCGGCCGCGTCCATGGCGCACAGCGCCACCAGACGGGCATCGTCCACCCAGCCATCGGAATAGACAAAGGCCTTGGACCATTGCGGCAGCAAGGGCGCGCCCAGAGGGTTGCCTTGCAGAGCGATGGTTTCACAGCCAGGCAGAAATTCGCGCGGTGCCAGGTGGTCGTACAGCCACAGCCCCATCCGGATCATCCAGGCCGGGCGCATGGACGCATCGTGCGGCAGCACAAAACGCAGGGGCCGCATGATGTGCGGCGCGGAGCGCAGCAACAGCTCACGCTCGGCCAGCGCCTTGCGCACCAGGGAGAACTCGCCGTACTCCAGGTAGCGCAGCCCGCCATGGATCAACTTGGTCGAGGCCGAGGAGGTGTGGCTGGCCAAGTCGTCTTGCTCGCACAAGACCACCTTCCAGCCCCGCCCCGCCAGATCGCGCGCGATGCCGACGCCATTGATGCCGCCCCCCACCACCAGCACATCACAGGTGTGCTCAACGGTCGGTGCCTCTGTGCTGATGGGTGCCAAAAACTTCTCCTCGCCGAATTGACACAGCTTAACAGGCGCGCTTTTATTCACTTGCGTTCTTTTGTTTTCGTTTATCCTGATGATTATGACAAGTATTCCCCCTCCTCAGGAGGCCGCTGCGCCATCCATCGACCCCAACTGGACGCCCAACCCGCGGCAGATTGCGCTGCTCGATGAGGTCAAGTCGCGGGGCGCCGTGTCGGTCGAGCGACTGGCCTTGCGCCTGAACGTGACGATGCAGACGGTGCGCCGCGATGTGCAGCGGCTGGCGGACGCCGGTTTGTTGCTGCGCTTTCACGGCGGCGTCAGCCTGCCCCGGGTCGTGCCCAAAGTGGGCCCCTGGCGCGAGCGTCAGGCCTTGCGCGCTGACGCCAAAACGCGCATTGCCCGCTCCATCGCCGCCGCCATTGCCGACGGCAGCACCCTGATGCTGGGCAATGGCACCACGGTCGAGGCCGTCGCCCGAGAGCTGCGCGGCAAGACGGGCCTGCGCGTCATCACCCACAGCCTGCCCGCGGCCAATATGCTGAGCGACCACCCCGACTGCAAGCTGCACGTGGCGGGCGGTTTGCTGCGCCACCGCGACAGCGTCCTGGAAGGCGAAACCACCGTGGCCTTCTTGCAGCAGTTCAAGGTCGACATCTCGATCCACAGCGCCATGGGCATCGACCCCGATGGCTCGATCCGCGACATGGACCTGCGCGAAATGCCGGTGGCCCAAACCATGATCTCGCACGCCCGCGAAAGCTGGCTGGCGGTGGACGTGAGCAAGTTCAACCACACGGCGCTGGCCGAGGTCGGCCAGTTGATCAAGTTCAAGCGCATCTTCACCGAAGCCCTGCCCCCCGCCCCCTTCCCACAACTGCTGCAAGAAGCCGGCGTGGCCCTGACCATCGCCTCTTGACGCGCTCTGCGCTGGTGCACACCCATGGCCCTGATCCTTGCCTTAGACCAAGGCACCTCCAGCTCACGCAGCGTCGTCTTTGACGAACATGGCCAACTGTTGGCCAGCGCCCAGGTAGAGATCCGCCAGCACTACCCGCAACCGGGCTGGGTCGAGCACGACCCGCTGGAGCTGTGGACTTCGCAACGCGACACGGCCCATGCCGCCCTGGCCCAATTGCATGCCCAGGGACGCGACCTGCGCGAAGTACACGGCATCGGCATCACCAACCAGCGCGAGACCACGGTGCTGTGGCGCCGAGACACCGGCCAGCCCGTGGCCCGCGCCATCGTCTGGCAAGACCGCCGCACCGAACCGCAGTGCGCCCAGTGGCGCGCCCAAGGCCTGGGCGACACCATCCGCGCCAAGACCGGCCTGGTCATCGACCCCTATTTTTCGGGCAGCAAACTGCAATGGCTGCTGGACCACGTGGACGGCGCGCGCGCCGCCGCGCAACGCGGTGAACTGGCGTTTGGCACCGTCGACAGCTGGTTGCTGTGGAACCTCACCGGCGGGCGCGTGCACGCCACCGATGTCAGCAACGCCTCGCGCACCATGCTGTTCAACATCCACACCAACGGTTGGGATGAGGACCTGCTGCGCCTGATGAACATCCCCCGCGAGGTGCTGCCGCAAGTGCGCCCCTCCAGCCACCTGTTTGGTGAGGCCGAGCCCAGCATCTGGGGCCCACACGCCGCCTTGCCAGGCTTGCCCGCCTTGCCGATTGGCGGCATGGCCGGTGACCAACAGGCGGCCCTGTTCGGCCAGGCAGGCTTTGAGGCCGGCCTGGCCAAAAACACCTATGGCACTGGCTGCTTCATGCTGATGCACACGGGCGCCGTCGCCCAGCCCTCCACCAACGGGCTGCTCAATACCGCGGCCGCGCAGCTCAACGGCGAACGCGCCTATGCCCTCGAAGGCAGCGTGTTCATTGGTGGCGCCGTGGTGCAGTGGCTGCGCGACGGGCTGAACGCCATCCGCGCTGCTGGCGAAGTGCAAGGGCTGGCCGAGAGCGTGCCGGATGCCGGCGGCGTGGTGTTCGTACCCGCCTTCACCGGCCTGGGCGCCCCCTATTGGGACAGCGACGCCCGCGGCGCCATCGTCGGGCTGACACGCGGCAGCACCGTCGCCCACATCGCCCGCGCCGCGCTCGAATCGATCGCGTTTCAAAGCGCCGCCTTGTTGCAGGCCATGAGCCGTGACGCGGTGGCGGCCGGTGGCCTGCCCGTGAGCGAGTTGCGCGTCGATGGTGGCGCCTGCGTCAACAACCTGCTGATGCAGTTCCAGGCCGACCTGTTGGGCATCCCCGTGGTGCGACCCAAGGTGATTGAAACCACCGCCTTGGGGGCCGCCTACCTCGCGGGCCTGGCCACCGGTGTCTATGCCGACACCCGGGCCATCGCCCGCTTGTGGCAGGCCGAGCGCACCTTCTACCCCACCCTGTCTCGCGAGCGCGCCGACGCCTTGATGGCGAACTGGGAACGCGCCGTGCGGCAGGTCTGCGCGACCTGAGCCGGATGCACCACCGCAGAGCTCCGCCTTGTCGCGTGACACCCCACTTTGTCGCGCCAACGGCCATGGCCCGCCCTGCACTTCGATACGATGCAGGGTTCCGCCCTTGGAGTCCCGCATGAGTCACGCCCCCGCACCGCATTTTTTGGTTCAAGCCCCCGGCGGTCCGCTGGCGGTGCAACGGTGGGGTCAGCCTGACCAACCCGTCATCGTGCTGGTGCATGGCTACCCGGACAACCGCAGTAAATGGGACGCGGTGGCACAACTCCTGAGCGACCAGTACCAGGTCATCGCCTACGACGTGCGCGGCGCGGGCGACTCGTTCAAACCCACCGGGCGGGCCAGCTACCGGCTGGACAAGCTCACCGAAGACTTCACGGCCGTGATCAACGCCATCAGCCCGAGGCACCCCGTTCATCTGGTGGGCCACGATTGGGGCTCGGTGCAAAGCTGGGAGTTCGTGACCGAGCCCGCACTGAAAGGCCGCATTGCCTCGTTCACCTCGTGCTCAGGCCCCAGCCTGGATCACTTTGGACACTGGCTGCAAGACCGGCTGCGCCGCCCCACCTGGTCCAAGCTGGCTCAAGCCGGACACCAGATGCTCAAGTCCTGGTATGTGTACTTGTTTCAACTGCCCTGGGTGCCCGAGGCCATTTGGCACCTGGGCATGGGCCGGAACTGGCCCCGTGTAATGCACTGGCTGGAGTCCGTCAACATCTTGCCGCGCGCGACCCAGACCTCTGACGGCGCCCACGGCGTGAACCTCTACCGGGCCAATGTGTTTCAGCGCATGCTGAGCCCGCGCCTGCGCTACGCCCACGCGCCCGTGCAGGTCTTGGTGCCGATGAAGGACCGTTTCATCAACCCCGCACTGACCCGCGACCTGTCACGCTGGGTGCCTCAGTTGACACGGGTCGAGATCGATGCGGGACACTGGGTGAGCATTCAGCAGCCGGCGTTGTTTGCCGGGCATGTTCGCAGCTTCGTTGATGCGGTCTAGCGCCGCACACGATCAAATTCACGTGATGGACACCCATGATGGCCGCACTCAACTCCGCCGCCAACCCGCTCAAAAAAACAAGCGCGTTTTGACGCTGCGAGGCGCCGAGGACGGGCCTTTGCCAAGCGCATTGCTCGCCGCCACGGTGCAGGCATAGGTGACCCCAATGGGCAGCCGCTTCATGACGATCGGTGACGCTTTGGCCGATGCCATGACGTTGACCCGACCCGGTGACGTGCACAAGGACGCATAGCCCGTGAGAGGCGATCCACCGGTGGAGGCAGGCGCCGCAAAAGTCATCGTGATGGCCGACCAACTGGAGGTCAACGCCGTGATCGTGGGAGTCCCAGGCACGCTGGCCACCCCTTGAACCATCCAGACTTTGGACGCCACAGGGGTCTCCAGAACCAACCGGGTGTTGTCTCGCACCTTGAGTTCGACCTTGTGGAGCAAGCCGTCGGTGACCGCGTAATTGAACGCCGGCGACTGCCCGTGCGCAGCCGCGACCGCCTTCACCTGCACGCCATCCACCCACCACGTCGCGGTCAGTCCACCCGCTTGACTGGACCCGGCCAAGCCCGCCTGAAAACCCACCGTGCTGCCCGCCTGGGCGGTGAGGGCCGCCGCCACCGGC
>JAZJZP010000250.1:1009-9525 GCA_040389805.1 Pseudomonadota bacterium | reverse complement strand
CCGCTTCAGGAGTCCCTTGACCTTGACCGTCGTGGTCGAGGACCGCCGCGCCCGCGAGAGCGCACATGCCCATGCACTGCTGCTGAAGCTGGAGCACCTCCGACAAAGCCAAGTGGTGGACAGCGTCTGCGATCAGCCCCCCATCCGGTTGGCCGCGCAAGGCTGATACCGACCTGATACCGACAAGACACCATCACAACGCGCCTGCGGGGCCACGGCCCGAGCGGCGGTGCGTCCCCAGGCTTACACACAAGGAATCCTCATGACCACCGTCACACTCAACCTGGAGCAAAAGCTCTATGTCATCACGGAGCGATCAGGCCACAGTTGCTTTGGCTTTCACAATGCTCGCGATCATGCCAACTAGATCGCACAGCAACTCGACCAAAGCCACCTGGCCTTTGCGCCAGGCGACTACGCCACGCTGGCGGGCTATCAGAAATACCTGACGGCCACAGCCGCATGGGGCCGATCCCCACTGAACCAACGCACCTACTTTGCGCCCGGGACCGATCCCAAAGCGGCCAAGGTGCTGGAGTCCTATCGCCGAACTGGCGAGAAGATCCGCCTGATACTTGGCGACCTCGCCACGGGTGAACCGTGGCTTGATGAGCATGGCGTGGTCGGCCGCATTGGCCGATCTGGCGGCATGCTCAAAATCCCCCTGCTGGTCGAGCCTGGTGAGTCAGGTGGAGGCGCCATCTTGACCGACTGCATCCTGTGCCTGGTGGACTGGCAGACCGGCAAAGCTCCTTATCGACATCCTGTCTATCGCGAGGCCAACTTGAGCCTGTCGCCCAATGAATGCCCGGACCTGCCATGGGCCGTGAAGCGAGGCAGTGATGCCATCGCTTGTTTCGCGGACATCGGCAAGGCCGCTGCCTACCTGGCCTTCATGCGCGGCGCCACCATCGAGCCACGTGTCTTTGCTTGATGAACCGCCAGGCGGCGTGCGCATTGCTACGCCGCAGAACGGCATTGCTGGTACTCGCGGTCGATCAGCCAATGCAGAAACTGGGTGTCCCTGGAGACGCCCCAGTAATGGGCCTTGCATCGCGCGATGTAGGCATCCAGGTCAGCCAGCGTGCGGATGCCGACTGGCTCCAGATCGGTGATCAGCTTGAAGCGCTCAGTCTCTCGCCGAGTGAGCCGGATGTGGGGGCCAAAACGGATCATGGTCGTGCTCGTTGCATGGGTTCGAGTCGCCATCTTGGCGAAATTTCAGGCCCGTGTCACGGCTTTGGCTACCCACTGAAACAAGATTTCTGTACTTAACTTCAAGTGATATTCAGCTGTCACCCGGGCGTGCATTCCACAACTCCCCGGTTCTGTGGGCCCTTGTCCATGGCATGCAGAGGTCAAGGCTTGAGCGCTTCCGACCATCACGACACACTGCCCACTGCTACCTGCATTCCATCGCGGAATGCGCTCCCGACCTTGCGTCGGCGTCGCAGTCGTCACCTGCCTCATTGACCGTGCTGGCCTCGCGTCAGCACATCCCGAGCGGGAACCTCCATCCCCTCGGGACTGGACGTTCCCGCTTTTCCTTTTTGTGAAGGAGAAATCCGTGAATGTCACCCACTTGTCCAGTGCCGAACTGGTCAGCGAGTTGCTCGCTGCACCTGTTCGCCAAGCCCCCCTCCCTTTGCCCCGCGCCTGCGATGCAGCAGCCACATACCAGGCCGTTGAGCACACTCCCCCTGAGTTGACCCACAAACTCAGCATCGCACGTGAACTGCTGCTGCGCGACATGCGCGCCAAGATGCTGGAAGGCCCAGTCATGGCGTCACCCAAGGTGGTCAAGGACTGGTTGTGCATGTACTGCGCCGGTTTGGAGCACGAGGTGTTCCTGGTGCTATACCTTGACGCCCAGCATGTTCTGATCGAAGCCGAAGAGATGTTCCGAGGCACGCTGACCCAGACCTCCGTCTATCCACGCGAGGTTGTCAAAAGCGCCCTGGCCCACAACGCCGCATCCGTTTTGTTGGCGCACAACCACCCGAGCGGTCAACTGTCGCCAAGCAGTGCAGACGAGCTCTTGACCCAGACGCTGAAATCTTCTTTGATGATGGTGGACGTGCGCGTGCTCGACCACTTCATCGTGGGAGGCGACCGCGTCCTGTCTTTTGCGGAACAGGGTTTGCTGTGAACTGGTTAGCCACTCCACCGCGCATGGCACAGCCTCATTCTTGCCAAGAAGGAGTACGCCTTGGATAAGACCATCGTGACCAGGTTGTTGGAACTGGTCGAGCCTCTGGCCGCGCTGTCGATCTGCCACCTGACGGCCACCACACGCCAGAAGCTGGCCAATGACGACTTGTCGGTCAACGTGTACCCGAACGACTATGGTGGCTTCGTCTACGTGGGCTCCCCGCCCTACACGGTGCCCGCTGAGAGCGACATGGCCATGATCTTTGAAGCAGCCAGATTGGCTGGCATCGTCTGGCTCAAGTTCGACAGCGATGCAGCCATCGTAGACGGCCTGCCCATATTCGAAGACACCGATCCCCTTTAACCCCCCACCGGGCGTCGCGCCATCAGGCCGACGCCCATTTTTTTGCGCCTTCCACGATCACCCCGTGATCACGCCTCGCATCCAGGTCGATCACGGCGTCGGCCATGGCGGTCAACTCCGGCGTTTGCGACACAAAAAACTCCCGCTGGTAGCCGCCCACGCGCAGCACCTCGCGCTTCATGGCCATGAACATGCGTTTGCGTTCCGGGTCCAGCGCCCCATCGGCTTCGTCAGAAAACAAGGCGTCGTAGCGCCGACCTGCATGCTGCGCCAGGTACAGCGCCACCGCCCGCGTCAGGCACTCGTTGACCCACACGCGCTCCCCTCCGCTCATCAGCCCCAGGCTCTTGCTGTCGCCCGACTCGCCGTCATGCACAACGATGTCAAAGCCCTCGCGTTGCTCGCCCTTGCCTGTCTCCACCAGCGTGAGAATGGACACGGTGAAGCGTGGGCCATAACAGGCCAGCAGCAGGTCATTGGCCAAGCCAGACAAAGCCGGGCCGGCATCGTCAATGGCCAGGGCGATCAGGCCATCGTTGCTCATACATCGGGCAAACAGGTTCCAATTTCCCAAGCTGCCCTCCGCCCGGGCCATGCGGGACTGCAGCTGCACACGCCGATCAGCCAGGGCCCGCGCCTGAGCCGTCAATTCAATCCTGGACTGGGCATCGCGCTCGGCGGCCAGGTGGGCTTGCTCTGCGGTGGACAAGGCCAGGCGCGCTTGGGCCTCAGCCTGGGCGGCAGCGGCCAGCATCTGATGGTCAAAGGGCGTTGGCAAACCATGAAGCACCGCGTCCAGGCGATTGAGCGCCTCCCGGAAATGCTGCGCCTGTTGCACCAGGGCCTGCGCGATCCGCTGGCGTGTGGCCTCGATCTGTTGGCGCTCGGCGTGCTCTTCAGTCGTCTCGTTGTCTTGGGTCCGGCCAAGCTCTGGCTCCAATGAGGACAGTTCAAGCTCAATGGTCTGCAAGGCGGCTCGGGCTTGGGTAATCTGGCCCGCCCTGGTCGCCAGCAGCGACATGCGGGACACCCGTGTTCGAGCCATGTCACCCAAGCGTTCGGCCAGCGCCAGCGCTTGAGGCGCCTGGGCCAGCTCCTCGTACCGATGGCGGATCAGGGACAGTTCCTGTTCTGCCAGGGCCTTGTCCTGCGCCAGGCGGCTGATCTGGCCTTGTGCGCTGGGCATCAAGGTCTGGGCTTCATGCGCATCCCCCAGCAGCTTGCATTGCCCTTGCAGATCGGTGCCCGCACAAGGCACCTCACCGACCAAGCCAAAGCGGTGCGCCAACTCCTGGGCCTTCAAAGCCGCCCTGCCTGCCTCCAGTTCGATGCTGGCTAGCTTCTGCACCAGCAGTCGTTCCGTGGCCTGTGCATCCCTCATCGCCTGCACCTGCTGTCGGCACACAACGATCCCCTGCTGCCTTGCACTCAGCACCTGTTCGGCCAGAGGCAGGCGATGTGCCGCACGCTGGACAGCGCCAGCCTCTTCGAGCACGGTCAGGCACTGGCGACGTGATTGCATGAGCGCGCTTTGCCGAGACTGCGCTAGCGCGCGCCTACTGTTGATGCGTTGCGCCAAGCGCTCCAAGCCCTGCAAGGCATCCTGCTCTTGAGCCTTGAGCCCCTCGATGGCTCGCGTGCCGGCAACGATCAACGCCTTGCGCTCCTCAAGCAACTGCGCACGACGCGCCTCGGTGCTCTGTGACTGATCCCGTTGGGCCTGCAAGCGGGCATGGCCAACCCGATGCCCATCCAATGCATGCTGCGCTTGTTGTCGCTCAATCAAGGTCTGCGCAACTCGGTCGGATGCACCTTGCAAGCGATGCAGCCCCGCATCCAGGCGAGCCTGCTCCGCATCCAGGCCGGCCAACTCCTGCCTGATGGCCGACAGCCCGGCCTTGATCAGTTTGGCGGTGTCATTGGCCTTTTGCCCCAACGCTCGGATTTCTTCCTGGCCGAGCAAGTCGGACAGCAAGCTCTTGATCTCGGCATTGCGGTAGGTGCTGAGTTGGCGCTTGCCCTGCGCTGAGAACGCGGAGGTGAAGAAGGTATCAGCGCTGCCACAAATGGCTTCCACACAGCGGCTGTAGGTCTCGACCTTGCCATCGGACACCAGACCATCGTCGAGACAGACGGGGCGCCATTGGCCCTCATCACTGAGCGCATGCAAATAGGCCTCGGTCTTGCGGCGCCCGTTGAGCCGGATCACCACTTGGGATCGATAGCACCGGCCCTCATATGACCAGGTCAGATCCTTCTCGTTTTCCGGCAGGCAGACATGGTCGTAGTAGGAAAAGCCGCCGGGGCCGCTCAAGGCCGCGCGTGACGGCATCGTCAGATAGGGGTGCATGTTGTCCATCAACGTGGTCTTGCCCCGCCCGTTTGCCCCGGCAATGGCGACGAGTTCAGCGCCATCGGCCAGGCGCTCGAAATCCAGGGTCAACACGTCTTGCCCCAAGCCATCACGGATGCCACGAAAGCCTTTGAGGGTGAGTTTGAGTGGTTGCATGGTTGGCTCCAGCGGTTTGCTGAAACCAGTTTCCGGCGTGAAAACCCGGTGTCAACCCAGACGCCAGCAGACCGCACGTTGCTCGCCAAGGTCCATCCACGATGGCGCGCCAAAGCCCTGCAAAATGCAACTTCGGATATTCCTCAAGCGATGCACCGGAGGCACATGGCCAAAGCAATCAGTCAATTCTTCGCAGATCTGGGATTTCCCTTGCGAAACGTCCGGTGGTCATGGGGTGCCCGCAATGGCGAGGTGCTGCTGCTGAGAACCTGGGCGGACGAATATTCGGGCAAGGAACGAAAGGTGACCGTTCTGCGGGAAACCTCAGCACACCAGTTGTCCGATTCTTTCGGCCTGGATGAGCGCATCGTGCAACTCAAGGGGTTGTGGGAAGGCGGCTTGGCCGGATACACCGTCATCGCAACCGTGAAGGACAAGGATGCCCGTCCCCGTGAAATCAAGGAATACCGCGACGACGCCGTCTTTGCCATCAAGCAACTGGAATTGAAACCCGATGGCGGTATCGCAGCCGTTCTGATCGAACCCGTGCCCTTGGCCCAGTTGGCGCAACATGCCTTGACCCATCGCACCCAGGCTGGAGAAGGTCCATTTCCGGTTGATGAGGCCATCCGCTCCGGTCTGTCAACGGACAGCTACCAGCAAAAAATCCCGGCGATCCGCGCATGGCTGATCGACATCTGCCAAACACGTGGCACGGTCACCTACTCCGACGTCATGAACCGCTTTGGCTTGACGTTCTATCCCTTGCGCAACGCCATGAGTCGCCTGGGCCACGATTGCCTGGATGCTGGTGAGCCCATCATCACGGCGCTGATCGTGGACAAGGACAGCCGACGCTGCTCAGAGGGCCTGCAAGCGGAGTTTGGCGTTGACGACGACATCATCGAGCGAGAACGCTGCTATGCCCATTGGGGGCCTGACTTGACGCCAAAGCAAGCGCTGGCAGAAACCTCAAGTGAAGCATCACCGGATGGAAACGATTTTGAGCAATGCGTTCAGCGCTTCGCCCAAGTCGAAGTGCGGCCACAGCAAGCGTCATTCAGAGAAGCCGTCTTTCGTGCATGCGGTGGCCGCTGCGCGATCAGCGGATGCGCGATCCCGGAGGCCCTTGAAGCCGCCCACCTCACTGGCCGCGATTGGCGCCAGGGTCACAACACCGCCAATGACGGCCTGCTGATGCGCCGCGACCTGCACGCCTTGTATGACCGTGGATTGCTGTGGTTCTCCCCTGAAGGACGAGTTGAACTGAACCCCCTGGTTCGCGACCACTACGGAGAATTTGAGCACGCCATTTTGAACTTGCGTCCGACCTCGGCCACTTAGCAACAAAGAACCACGCACCTGATCGCGCAGATGCTCAATATCAAGAGGCACAGATCACATGGGTAACCGCAAGCTTTACATCATCGGCAACGGGTTTGATCTCTGGCATGGCATCCCATCCAAATATGCCGACTTCAAGGCATACGTTCGCCAACACGACAGGGAATTGCTTCAAACCGTTGATGACTACTTGCCCGCAGGCGAAGACTGGAGCGATCTTGAGTCGGCGCTGGCTGATCTTGACATCGACAGCATCATCGACGATTTGAGCCAGTTCATGCCGTCTTACGGAGCCGATGATTGGAGCGACGCGGGCCATCACGATTTTCAGTATGAAGTCGATCGTGTGGTGCAGAGCTTGTCAAAGGGGCTCAGGCAGCAGTTTTCAGCATGGGTGCACCAACTCCCGATCCCCTCCCCCGCGACGGCGCAGCGGCGCCTGTCTACCCTGGACCCCACATCACGCTTCCTGAGCTTCAACTACACACCGACGCTGCAGCAGTTGTATGGTGTCCCTGGCGAGCATGTTCTGCACATTCACGGCAGCGCCGACCGTCCAGACAGTGACCTTGTCTTGGGGCACGCGTGGAATCCTTCAACGCGCCCGTCGCTCAACGACCGCCATGACATCGAAGACCTGGACGTGCGGTTGATGGAAGCGCACGACATCCTGGATGGCTATTTTTCCAAGACGTTCAAGCCTTCTTCACGCCTCATCCAAGAGCATCAATCCTTCTGGACAGAGCAGCTTGATGTTGACATGGTGTGTGTGCTTGGGCACTCACTGTCAGCCGTGGATGCACCTTACTTCGAAGCACTTGTCGCGGTGCCAGCCATCGCGGCGGCCCAATGGTTGATGGTCTGCCGCGATGAAAGCGAGACGCCATCAAAAGCCGCGCTTCTGGCCAGATTTGGCGTGAATGGCCAAAACATCAGCACATGTCTTTGGTCCAGCATCTAGCGTCATTGGCATGAGCCAGGCATTCAATCAGCCTGCCACACACGCCGCGTCTTTGTACTGGTCCGTGCATGGCTCACTGCTCATGGTACTCAGCACCCGATCCGCAATCACGCAGGGCTGTTCGCCTGCCAGGTCCGCCAGGCAAGCCAACATCGGCGCAGCCGTCACACCCGTTGCCTGCGCCCAAGCCACAACCTTCTGTTCCAGGCTGGTCAACTGCGAAATGCCTGCCGCCCTGGTGCGCACCACCGGCACGATGCGCCCTTCTAACTTGACTTCGGCTGCCGCACCCAACGCCTCCTGAATGGCCTGGCGATTGACCTCATGGCGATCTTCGTCCGCCACCGTCCACCGGACACGCACGAACGCCCCGGCAACGTCCTGTTGCGCCACGGCATCCCGCAAGGTGTCGAGGTCTGGCTTGCCGTCAAACACAATGTCCACAGTCCGCCGAGCCGGTGCGGGCTGCAGCGTGCAGACCGCTGACACGGCATCCACCTCCCACAGCACCCAGCCTTTGTCGCCATCCTCCCCATAGTGGAAACGCCCGATGGAGCCCGCATAGGCGATGCGCTGCTGCCCATGTCGTCCCTCACAGTCCCATGCCTGATGTCGGTGGATGTGCCCCAGCATGAAAGCCTGGGCCTCAGCACCGAACAATGCGCCCGTGGTGAACTCGTGGTCGAATCCGGCCATGGGCACGCCGTGCTCGCTCATGCAGCCAAAGACGGTGCCATGCGATACGCCGATGGACGGCACCGCCAAGGTCTGTGCGCGTCGGTGGCTCTCGGCAAACCCGGCCAGCAAGACGGCCAGGTGCTCGCCCACTGCCTCGGCAACTGCCCCAGCCCCCACCGTGGCCGCCACAGCAGCCTTGTTGACCGTGGGCACGCAGCTGAACAGGGCCATGAGCCCATCTGGCAGCACATCGAAACGCCAGCTTGCAGAAACCTGCCAGCAGCCGCTCGGCATGAGCGCCACTTGTCCAATCTGGTCGGCCACATGGACAGGGTAACGCCCGCCCAAGGATTTGAAGATGGACAGGGTGCCCGGTGGCTCATGAGAGAACGTGCCTTGCAGCATCAACACCGGGCAATGGTCGGCCAGGCGACGCACCTGCGCCACCAGGCGTTCGGCAGCGGGCGAATGCAGGTCCAGGGCGTGATCGGTTGAATCCCCAGACAGCA
>JAZJZP010000250.1:0-999 GCA_040389805.1 Pseudomonadota bacterium | reverse complement strand
GCACTGCAGCCTGCACACCTGAGGCCATGGCCATGTCGATGGCCGCCCCGAAACAGCGGTCGGCCTCGATCAGGTTCTTGGGGCCGTAGTGAAGGTCAGAAAAATGAGCAATGCGAACCATGCCGTATCTCCTTCATGACACCCGGTGCAGTTCGCTCTCGATCTTGTCGAGGTAGCCCTGCGGGTCGTTGCGATAGCGATCCAGTTCATCCCACGCACGGCGGCGACCATGCGGGTTAAGCCGCCACCCTCGGCCCCACCGTCGGTCGGCGTAGGCCTGGTATTGCTCCGCAGCAATGCCATAGGCAAGGGCACGCGCCAGGAGGTGTTCCAAGGTGAGAGCCCCGTCATGGACCGGGATGTCCTTGGGTGCATCGGCGATCACCGACGCCTCAACGGCATCCACATCAGCACCAGCACCTTCCCACGTTGCCACCCCATCCAGGACCTGGGTGGCCAGTTGCGCCTGAACGATGGCTGTGTCTTCGTCCTCCCGGTCGCGCAACAAGGCGGTCACATCCACAGGCGCTTCCAGTTCGATGATCCATTGCTGCACACGCGTGGGCAGGCCCGTCTCGTCGATGTGGGCGACCTCCATCAAGCGCTTGGTCAGGTAAAACGGGGTGCGTTGGCGATCCAGAAAACCGGAGATGCGACCGCCACGCAGAAAGCCGATGGTTTCGAACTTCTGGATGGCCGCGTTCATGGCGTAAAAGCTGTTGGTGGGCAACTCGAATGCACTGATGGAGCGGATGCCCGGGATGAAGAACAGGAATCGCCCAGTCAGGTTGCAGCGCCGCTGCTGGTAGTCGGCGCAGGACTCGGGCTCGCAAATGCCGCCGTTGTCTTCGCGCAGAACCGTCTTGCGCCCCCCAAAGATGCGAATGGAGCGCCGCCCCGTGTTATCCATGGGCACCGGTGCGCGGCACATGCAGTGCCGCACACGGCCATCAGCCGAATACTGCGACCAGTAGCGCTTGTCCTGAGCCCCCCAGGCCG
>JAZJZP010000249.1:0-2108 GCA_040389805.1 Pseudomonadota bacterium | reverse complement strand
CATTCGCGGCTACCGCATGATTTTGATCATGCCCGAGGACCTCAGCATTGAGCGTGCCCAGACCATGAAGGCCTTTGGCGCCGAGCTCATCCTCACGCCCAAAAGCGGCGGCATGGAATACGCCCGTGACCTGGCCGACCAAATGGTGCGCGACGGCAAAGGCACCGTGCTCGACCAATTCGCCAACGCCGACAACCCCCGCATTCACTACGAGACCACCGGCCCCGAAATTTGGTCCGACACCCAAGGCCGTGTCACCCATTTCGTCAGTGCCATGGGCACCACCGGCACCATCACCGGCACCTCGCAGTTCTTGAAAGAGCAGAACCCCGACGTGCGCATCATCGGGGCGCAGCCCAGTGAGGGCTCGCGCATCCCAGGCATCCGCAAATGGCCCGAAGCCTACATGCCCAAAATCTACGACGCCAGCCGTGTGGACGACATCATTCTCGTCAGCCAAAGTGACGCCGAAGACATGGCCCGGCGCCTCGCCCGTGAAGAAGGCCTCTTTGTGGGCATCTCAGCGGCAGGCGCATGCTGGGCGGCCCTGCAACTGGCGCAAACTGTCAGCAACGCCACCATCGTCTTCATCGTTTGCGATCGTGGCGACCGTTATTTGTCTACCGGGGTGTTCCCCGCCTGATCATCAAGAGAGCCTCACCCATGGACATCCAAAAGGAACTCGACGCCCGAGGCCTGACCTGCCCCCTGCCCATCCTCAAGGCAAAAAAAGCCCTGTCCGACATGCACAGCGGTGACATCCTCAAAGTTTTGGCCACCGACCCCGGCTCCGTTCGCGACTTTCAAGCCTTTGCCCGGCAAACCGGCAACGACTTGGTTGATCAACACGTGCAGCGCAACGGCGAGCAAGACGAATTCATCCACTGCCTGCGTCGCCGCTGACCCCGCGGGGCTCAGAGCAGCAAATCGTCGCCCTGCTGTGGCGGCGTCAGCCCCAGGTGCTTGAAGGCCGATGCCGTGGCCATGCGCCCACGCGGCGTGCGTTGCAAGAAACCTTGCTGGATCAGATAAGGCTCGATCACATCCTCAATGGTTTCGCGTTCCTCGCCGATGGCGGCGGCCAGATTGTCCAGACCCACCGGCCCGCCATCGAAGCGATGAATGATCGCCTCCAGCAACTTGCGGTCCATCACGTCAAAGCCCAGCGGATCCACATCCAGCATCGCCAGCGCCTTATCGGCCACGCCACTGGTGATGCGCCCGTCGCCCTTGACCTGGGCGTAGTCCCGCACCCGGCGCAGCAGCCGATTGGCAATCCGTGGCGTGCCGCGCGAACGACGCGCCACCTCCAGGGCACCCTCCGCGTCAATGGGCGCATTCAGCAAACCCGCCGAGCGCGTCACGATGCGCTGCAACTCGGCGGCCGTATAAAACTCCAGCCGCGCCACGATGCCAAATCGATCTCGCAACGGGTTGGTCAACATGCCCGCCCGCGTCGTGGCCCCTACCAAGGTGAACGGCTGCAAGTCCAGCTTGATGGAGCGCGCGGCAGGGCCATCGCCAATCATGATGTCGATCTGATAGTCCTCCAGCGCGGGGTAGAGGATCTCCTCCACCACCGGGCTGAGGCGGTGAATTTCGTCAATGAACAGCACATCGTGCCGCTCCAGATTGGTCAGGATCGCGGCCAAGTCCTTGGGCTTTTCAAGCACAGGGCCCGAGGTTTGACGCAAGTTCACGCCCAGTTCGGCCGCAATGATGTGACTTAACGTCGTCTTGCCCAGCCCCGGTGGGCCGAATAACAGCACATGGTCCAGCGCCTCGCCCCGCTGTTTGGCCGCGCCAATGAAAATCTCCAACTGCTCGCGCGCTTTGACTTGGCCCACGTACTCGTCCATCCCTTTGGGACGCAAGGCTCGCTCCAACGCCTCTTCATGAGGCGAAGTGGGCGCCGAGGCCACCATGCGAGGGGCCTCGAAGGTGGGGGTCGATGCAGGCCGGGGCTTGCTCGAACCACCGAAGTCGTCGGTTTGAATGCTCATGTCTGCATTATCCAAGGCGCGGCCTGTTGTGTCTTGGCAACGATAGTCCGTTTGGATTGGGGTTTATGACAACCATGTCATCACCTTGAGCGTAAAAGTCTGTTG
>JAZJZP010000248.1:0-10209 GCA_040389805.1 Pseudomonadota bacterium | reverse complement strand
CGATCCTCGGTCTGATCTACATGGTTCAAGGCCTGCAGCAACTGGGCCATGACCCCGAGCCCATCCTGCAGCGACACGGCCTGAGCCTGGCCCAGCTGGACCCGACCACGCGGATGGAGCGTTCACGCGAGTTGCGCATCTACGCCGACATATCCGACAGCATGCAGGACCCGCTGATCGGGCTGAAACTGGGCGGCTTTTATGGCCTGGCTGGCTACGGCCCCCTGGTCATGCTGCTGATGACCTGCGCCACCGCCTACGAAGCCCTGCAGGTCGGCGTGAAGTACCAGCGACTGACCTACCTGTACGGCACCCTGCGCCTGGAACCCGGCGAGCACATGAGCGCCCTGATCCTGGATCCCATGACCATGGGCCACAAAGCCTTTCGCTTTCGGGTCGATGGTGAGGTGGCAGGCACCTTCAAAATGGTCAAGGACATGCAAGCCACCATGGGCTTGAGCCTCAAGCCCGAGCGGGTGGACATGCCCTACCCGAAACCCCCAGAAGCGGCCGCCTACGAGGCTCACTTTGGCTGCCCCGTTCGTTTTGGCGAGCGTGAAGCGCGCTTCTGGCTGCGCAACGAGTACCTGCAGCTCAAGCTGCCCACGGCCGACGCCAATGCGCAGGCGATGTACCGCACCCTGTGCGATCACCAGCTCAAGGCCCAGGAAATCAGCACCGAAACGCTGGCCGACCGGGTGCTCGCTCACCTGGGCATGTTCAACGCGCATTTCCCCTCGGCCGAAGAGGTCGCGCGCTCTTTTGACATGTCCGAACGCAGCCTGCGCCGCCAGCTCAGTGACAATGGCCAAAGCTTCAGGGACCTGCTGGCCGAGGCCCGCTACACCAAGGCCCGAGACTTGCTGCGCCAGACCAACCTGCCGATCGAGGCGATCGCCACCCAGATCGGCTATGCCGAATCGGCCGCATTCATCCACGCCTTCAGGCGCTGGGCGGGACAAAGTCCGCGTGCGTATCGACAGTGCCATTGACGACCATCGGGCGATTGAAACCTCTACAATCGCGCGCCCTTCCCCAGAGACTGCTGCCTGCCCTCATGACCTATTGCGCGATCGACTTCGGCACCTCCAACTCGGCCATTGCCATTCCTGCTGCTGATGGGCAACCCGGCATGCGCCTGGTGCCTCTGGAGGGCGACAGTCTGACCATGCCCACCGCGGTGTTTTATTGCACCGACGCCGATGACCTGCCCCCCGGCGTGCACCGTCCCCCCGACAGCGCCGCGCAACCCGAGTTGCCGCGCACCTTTGGCCGCGCCGCCGTGCAAGCCTATGTCGATGGCTACGACGGCCGCCTGATGCGCTCCATGAAAAGCATCCTGGGCACGCCCCTGGTGGACCAGACCACCGAAGTCGGTCACGGCTTTGGCGTGAAGTACCTGGACATCATCACGGGCTACCTGCGCCACCTGCGCCACCAGGCCGAAGTCGCCGGCGGCCAGCCCTTGACCCGCGTGGTCATGGGTCGCCCGGTGTTTTTTGTCGACGACGACACCGAGCGTGATACGCAGGCGCAAGCCTCGCTGGCCGCCGCCGCCCACGCCGTGGGCTTCAAAGACGTGGCGTTTCAGTACGAGCCCATCGCCGCGGCCTTTGACTACGAACAACAAGCCACCCGCGAGGAGCTGGCCCTGGTGGCCGACATCGGCGGCGGCACCTCCGACTTCTCCGTGGTGCGCGTGGGGCCGCAGCGTGCGGCGATGCTGGACCGCCGCAGCGACATCCTGGCCAGCCATGGCGTGCATGTGGCCGGCACCGACTTTGACCGCCGCGTCTCGCTGGCCTGTGTGATGCCCCCCCTGGGCCATGGCGGCGTGGGCCCCAGCATTGGCGGCCAGCCACCGCGCCCCGTGCCCAGCCGCGTCTACTTTGACCTGGCCACCTGGCACCTGATCAACAACGTGTACCAGTCGCCCCGCGTGGCCGAACTCAAGACCATGAGCGGCTTTTATGCCGACCCGGTGCAGTACCGCCGCCTGATGAAGGTGATCAACGACCGCCTGGGCCACGCCCTGGTGGGCCGCGCCGAGGCCGCCAAGATCGCGGTGGCCTCGGGTGGCGACTTCGACATTGAACTGGGATTGATCGAAGCAGGCCTGCATGTGCCGCTGCACGAAGCTCAGGCGGCCGCGGCCTTCAAGGACGACCTGAGCCGCATCGTGGCCAGCGCCCTGGAGACCGTGCGCATGGCCGGACTCCAACCGTCGGACATCCACGCGCTGTATTTCACCGGCGGCTCGACCGGCTTGAAGCTGCTGACCGATCAACTGGAAGCGGCGTTTCCCCAATCGCGCGCGGTCCGCGGCGACCGCATGGCCAGCGTGGCCACGGGACTGGGGTTACACGCGGGACGCTTGTTCGGACGCTGACACTGCGTCACACTGGACCACCTGATATCTGAACCGACAACACCGCGCCCGGAGGGTTTGTGTCAAGGATCCCTGTCATTCTCGCATCACTGTCGGTCGGCGGCGTGATACTGCTAGCCTGGGTCTGGACCTTGCGCAGGGTGGTCCGACGGCGCACGGCGGAGCTGGAGGGGCAGCGCAGCCAGTGGCGAACGCTGGTGCACAGCATCCCCGACCTGGTCTGGCTCAAGGATGTCAACGGGTTCTATCTGGCGTGCAATCGAGGCTTTGAGCGCCTCTATGGCCAACCCGAGGCCGGCATCATCGGCAAACGTGATCACGACTTCGTGGACCAGGCGCAGGCCGATTTTTTCCGAGCCCGCGACCAATGCGCCCTGGATGCCGGCAGCCCCCAGAGCAACGAGGAATGGCTCACCTTCAGCGACAACGGCGAGCGCCGTTTGTTCGAGACCGTCAAAACGCCGCTGCTCAACGCGCAAGGTCAGGTGACCGGCGTGTTGGGCGTGGCCCGCGACATCACCGACCGCCGGCAGGCCACGCAGGAGCGCGAGCACTACCGGCACCACCTGCAGGAAATGGTCGACGAACGAACGGCGCAACTGGCCGAGGCCGTGGAGTCGCTGCGCAAGGCCAACCTCGATCAGCGTGCCATCTTCGACTCGGTGGCCGTGGGAGTCGGGCTCATTCGAGACCGCGTGATCGTGCGCGCCAACCGCAAGCTGGGAGAGATGTTCGGTTACGACCCCAGCGAACTCGAAGGCCAGCCCACGCGCCTGCTCTATCCTGACGAAGCGAGCCACGCCGCCGGCGGTGCGGAGGTCTACGCCCATCTGATGCGGGGCGAGGCCCATACCCGAGAGCAACAGCTTCTGCGCCGAGATGGCACGCTGTTTTGGGGCCGCATCACCGCCCGCCTGCTCGACAAGGCGCATCCGGAGCAGGGCGCCCTGGGCACCGTCGAAGACATCACCACCGAGCGCGAAGCCATGCAGGGGCTGCGCCAAGCCAAAGAAGTGGCAGAA
The DNA here is from genome assembly GCA_040389805.1 of Pseudomonadota bacterium. Taxonomy (GTDB): domain Bacteria; phylum Pseudomonadota; class Gammaproteobacteria; order Burkholderiales; family Burkholderiaceae_C; genus Aquabacterium. The sequence continues at coordinate 6,798 of JAZJZP010000248.1, read as the reverse complement.
ACGGCGGTTCGGGTCAAGGCGGAATTCCTGGCCAACATGAGCCACGAAATCCGCACCCCCATGAACGCCATCATCGGCCTGACACAGCTGGCCCTGCGCACCGAGATGACGCCGCACCAGCGCGATTACCTGACGAAAATCAGCGGCGCCAGTGCGCACCTGATGGAGATCATCAACGACATCCTGGACATCTCCAAGCTCGAAGCAGGCAAGCTGGACATCGAGCACCGCGCCTTCAACCTGGAGGAGCTGCTCGTCAACACCTGCGCCCAACTCGTCGATGGCGCGAGCAGAAAAGACCTGGAGCTCGTCCTGGACGTGGCGGCCGATGTCCCCACACAACTGGTCGGAGACGCGCGGCGCATCGGGCAGGTGCTGCTCAACTTCGGCGCCAACGCGGTCAAGTTCACCGAACAGGGCGAGATCGACATCACGGTGCGCGTCCAGCAGCGCACGGAGGATCGGTTGGTGCTGTCCTGCGCCGTGCGGGACACCGGCATTGGCATCACCCCAGAGCAGCAGGCACTCCTGTTTCAAAGCTTCCAGCAGGCCGACAGCTCGACGACCCGCAAATATGGTGGCACGGGGCTGGGCCTGGTCCTGTCCAAACGGCTGGCGGAGCAAATGGGGGGCGAGGTCGGCCTGAGCAGCCAAGTCGGCCTGGGCAGCACCTTCTGGTTCACGGTCGCCCTGGAGGTCGACCCCGCCGGAGCGCCCGCCCGGCGGCTACCGCCCGAATGGCAGGGCCAGCAGGCCCTCGTGGTGGACGACAACGCGCATGCGCGCCAGGTGCTGCATGGGCTGCTCGCTCGCGAGGGCTTCAGGGTCGTCGACGCCGCATCGGGGGAGGCGGCCGTGGCTGCGGTGGAGCACGCCGCGGCGACCGGACAAACCTTCTCGATCGTGCTCATTGATGCCCAGATGCCGGGCCTGGATGGCCTGGACACCGCCCGCCAGATCCGCACGCTGGGTCTGGCGGCGCCGCCCAAGCTCGTGATGCTCGCGACCTACGGCGACGAACACACCATGGACCAGGCACACGCCGAAGGCATCGGGAAGGTTCTGGTCAAACCGATCCATGCGTCCTTGCTGTATGACACCACCTTGCAGTTGCTGGGCGACCCTGGACACCCATCCAGCTTGATGAGCCCGGCCGCGTCGCCGGAGCCCGCATCGACAGAGCCGTTTCGAGGCGCACGCATCCTCGTCGTCGAAGACACGGCGCTCAACCGGCTGCTGATGGAGGAGATTCTCCGCCCGGCCGGCGTCGTCGTGGAGTTTGCCGAGAACGGCGCCATTGGCGTCGAGAAAGTCAAGACCACCGCTTACGACCTGGTCCTCATGGACATGCAAATGCCGGTGATGGACGGCATCACGGCCACGCAAGAGATCCGCAAGCTGCCCGACCAGACCACGCTGCCCATCATCGCCATGACGGCCAATGCGATGCCGCAAGACAGCCAGCGCTGCCTGGACAGCGGCATGAACGACTACCTCTCCAAGCCCATTTTGCTGGACGAACTCTGGCGCGTGCTGGGCCGTTGGCTGCCCACCGCCCCCGAAGCCGTCAGCCACGCCGCCAAGGAATGAGCCGCTCCAGCCACGGCGCTGAGGGGCTGCACCGTGATAAATTGCCGCAGTGTCCGGTTAAACGTACGTCAGGCCTCAGCTCAGCGGGTTAAATACCGACATAGTTCACATACACAGGCGAGTATTCCCCGTCAGCCAAGCCATTCAAGGTCTCATGCAGTTACTCCCTTTATCGGATGTCATCAACCAGATCAAGCCGGGAATGCAACTGCCTTGGGGCGTGCGCGACGCCACCGGCAAACTGCTGCTGGCTCGGGGCCATCTGATCGCTGACGCGCAAATGCTCCAGAACTTGGTTGAGCGAGGCATGTTTGTCGACGCGGTCGAGGCGCGCACCACAGGAGCCGGTGCTTCAGGCAGCGGGGCCGTGTCCACGCCCAAAGAAGGGTTTGCTGGTCGCTGGGCTTTGTTGCAACGGCGCTTGAACACCCTACTGATCAGCCCACCGGCCGACTTGCGTCGCTTGATGGACGAAGTGATCGGCATGCTGATCACCTTGGCCGACACCGACCCTGACCAGATCCTGTTTCTGATCCTGCGACACGACCAGGCACGCCTGCAGTTGTACGGCGCAGCACATTCATTGCACTGTGGGGCCGTGTGCTGCCTGACGGCCAAGCGCATGGGCTGGACAGAACAACGGCGACGTAGCCTGGTCGGCGCCGCCCTCACCATGAACATCGCGATGATCGAGTTGCAAGGGCAACTGGCCTTGCAATCGCGGCCGCCCACCCCCGAGCAACGCACAGAGATTGAAAGCCACCCCACCCGCAGTACCAAGATGCTTCGCGACGGTGGCATCACCGATCCCGAATGGCTCCAAGCAGTCGAACAACACCACGAAAATCCTGATGGCGCAGGCTATCCTGCCAAGCTCACCGACATCGTCGAAGCCGCCCAGATGCTGCGCCATGTCGATATCTTTTCGGCCAAGATCTGTGCCCGTGCCTCACGCCCTGCGGTGTTCCCCAACCAGGCCGCGCGCGAGGTTTTCACCGAGAACCAGGGGCACCCACTGGCCGCCGCACTGATCAAGGAGTTCGGCGTCTACCCGCCGGGTTGCTTCGTCAAGTTGAGCTCTGGAGAAACCGCGATCGTGGTGCGACGTGGCAGCACGGTGACAGGGCCGCAAGTGGCCTGCCTGACCAACAGCAAAGGCGAAGCCCTGTCCAAACCTCAGCTGCGCGACACCTCGGTGAAAGAACATGCCGTGGTCTCGGTGACCCCCGAAGCGAATGTGATGGTGCGCGTCCCCTGGGAGACGCTCTACGTCGGATCGTGACTCACAGCTTCACCAGCTTGTCGAGCGCCTGCCCCAGCGTCGTGGCCGACTTGGCAAAGCAAAACCGGATCACCCCGAAGTCATCCTGCTGCTTGTAAAAAGCCGACACCGGAATGGCCGCCACACCGTGCTCCAGCGTCAGGCGTTCGACAAAAGCACGGTCGCCTTCCTCGGAGATGGCCGCGTACTTCACACACTGGAAGTAGGTGCCCTGGCAAGGCAGCAGCTCAAAGCGTGACCCCGACAAGGCCTGCCGAAAAATGTCGCGCTTGCCTTGGTACAAGGCGTTCAGCTCGGCGTACCAACTGCCACGCTGCATGAACTCGGCCAGCGCGTATTGCGAGGGCGAGTGCACCGTGAACACCAGGAACTGGTGCACCTTGCGAAACTCCGCCATCAGCTCGCGCGGGGCCAGGCAGTACGCCACCTTCCAGCCCGTGATGTGATAGGTCTTGCCAAAGCTGGACACCACCAAGCTGCGCTCGGCCAAGCCGGGGTAGCGCAACACACTCTCGTGGCGCTCGCCGTCAAACACCATGTGCTCGTAGACCTCATCGCTCAGCACGACGATGTTGGTGTCCTTGAGCAAGGCCTCCAATGCCATCATGTCCTGCGCCGACCACACCGCGCCGGTCGGATTGTGCGGCGTATTGAGGATGATCAGGCGCGTGCGCGGGCTGATCAGGGCCTGCACCTGAGCCCAGTCGGGCCGGTAGTCAGGCAGGCTTAAGCGAGCGTAGACGGGCGTGCCGCCGTTGAGCTCGATGGCCGGGCCGTAGCTGTCGTACACCGGCTCAAAGACGATGACCTCGTCACCCTGGCGCACCAGCGCAGTCACGGCGGTGTAGAGGGCCTGCGTGGCCCCCGCCGTCACGGTCACCTCGGTGGCGGGGTCGTAGCAGGCGCCATACAGGGCCTGTACCTTGGCGGCGATGGCTTCGCGCAGCACCGGCACGCCCGGCATCGGCGCGTACTGGTTGTGGCCCGCGCGGGCGTACTTGTCCAGCAGGCTCAACAGATCGGCCGGCGCCTCAAAATCAGGAAAGCCCTGCGCCAGATTGATGGCCCCGTGCTGCTGCGCCAAGGCCGACATCACCGAAAAAATGGTGGTGCCGACCTCGGGTAGTCTGGATGAAATGGCCAGGGAATGTGCGGGCATGGATCCAGATCGTCAACGCTGCGTGCGTGCTTACACGGTTGAATGCAGGCCGATCATATTGCCTTCGGAGTCGCTGACCAGCGCGATGTAGCCATATTGACCAATCGACATTTTTTCCTTGTGGACACGACCTCCCGCTGCGGCCACTTTCGCGGCCTCGACCGCGCAGTCAACGCAACTGAAGTAGATCAGGACGCTGGCGGCGCCCGAAGGCACGCCCGGTATCTTGACCAAGGCGCCGCAAGCCCCGGAGGCCCCGGAGCCTTGAGGCTGCATGGGGAAGGCCCACATCTCGATCTCCGGGCTGTCAAGTTTGGACAGTGGATTACCAAAGACAGCCTCATAGAACGTTTTGGCACGCTCCATGTCTTGGACATAAATCTCGAACCAAACCACGGGATTGTTCATGGTGTGCTCCTGTTTGTCTTGAAGGGCGGAAGCGGTTCAAAGATACCCGTCATCAACGCTTCTTGGTGGCCTTGGATGGCGCCGAGGGCTTGACCACGAAGGTCACCTTCATCACCACCCGGTACTCAACCACCTTGCCGTTGGCAACGATGACGCGCTGGTCCTTGATCCAGGCGCCAGTGACGTCACTGACGGAGTCGGTGGCGCGCGCCAGCCCTTCATTCACCGCATCTTCAAAGCTCTTCTTGCTGCCAGAAATGATCTCAATGACCTTGGCTACAGACATGATGACCTCCTTCGAGGGTTGGTGTGATTTCTTATATCACGAAAGCATTCAGGCCGCCAGTTGCGCGCGCATCGCATCGATCACGGCCTTGTAGTCCTTCTGGCCAAAGATGGCGCTGCCCGCCACGAAGGCATCGGCACCGGCGTCGGCAATGCGGCGGATGTTGTCGACCTTGACGCCGCCGTCGATCTCCAGGCGGATGTCGCGACCCGAGGCGTCAATGAGCTTGCGCACCTGCTCGCATTTGCGCAGCGTGCTGTCGATGAAGCTCTGGCCACCAAAGCCGGGGTTGACGCTCATCAGCAGGATCACGTCGACCTTGTCGATGACCCACTCCAGCACGTCCAGCGGCATGGCCGGGTTGAACACCAGCCCCGCCTGGCAGCCTTCGGCCTTGATCAATTGCAAGGTGCGGTCCACGTGGGCGCTGGCATCGGGGTGGAAGGTGATGATGTCGGCCCCCGACTTGGCAAAGGCCTGGGCCAGCGCATCGACGGGTTGCACCATCAGGTGGACGTCGATCGGCACCTTGGTGCCATCGGCCTTGACCGCGTGCTGGCGCAAGGCCTGGCAGACCATCGGCCCGAAGGTCAGGTTGGGCACGTAATGGTTGTCCATCACGTCAAAGTGGATCCAGTCGGCACCCGCATCGATCACGTGGCGAACCTCTTCGCCCAGGCGGGCAAAGTCGGCCGAAAGGATGCTGGGAGCAATGCGGTAGGTGCGCGACATGGGAAGCCTTCTCAAGAGCGGGTTTGGAGGACAAGGTTGCATTCTAATTAACGGCTCGCGTGAATCCCCGCGGCCCCTGCCTACAGTTGTATCCGGATCCGCCGATACCGAAACAGACCTCCCATGGGAATCCATGCGCACTCTATCAACCCCCGCCATTGGCCATGACCGCGAATCGCCCCTTTGGCGCGTGGTGATGGGTGCCGAAGGCCCCGCCCGCAAAAGCATCAAACGCTTGCTGTTGACGCTGCCGGCCTATGCCGTGGGCGTGGCGATGCTGCTGCTTGGAGTCCGTTTGGGCCGCGTGGAGGCCTGGCAGGCCGGCGTCCTGACGGCCTACTTCGTGATGGGCCTGAGCACGTTCTATGCGCTGCTGCGCCGGCGCGCCTCCACCCTGGACAACGACGTCGGCCTTGTGTTCCCGCAGGTGCTGTTCGGCATCGGGGCCGTGGCACTTGCCTATGCACTCATTGATGCGGCCAAAGGACCGGCCTTGCAATGGCTGTGTCTGATCCTGGTGTTCGACATGCGTCGCTTGAGCCGGCGCCAGGTGCAAATTGCCACAGGTGTGGCCATGGGCCTGCTGCTGACCACGGCAGGCATCAAGGTGGGCGACGCCCACGACCCAGCCCACCTCATCGCTGAACTGGCCAATGCCGGCCTGGCCATTGTGATCCTGCCCATGCTGGTTTTTGTGTCCAGTGTCGGGCGTCGTTATCACCATCAAAACGTGCAGCAACGCGCCGAGTTGACGCAGACGCTGGCTCACCTCAAAGCCCTGTCCATCCGAGACGGCCTCACCGGTCTCCTCACCCGTGGCCACATGCTGGAACTTCTAGAAGAAGAGGCCCGCCGACAACAACGCAGCCAGGGTGCGTTCTGCGTGGCCATCCTGGACATCGACTTCTTCAAGCAGGTGAATGACCAATTCGGCCATGCCGTCGGTGATGCCGTGCTGCGCGACTTCGCCGCGCGGGCGCAGTCCAGCCTGGCCCCCGGACACGCGCTGGCCCGCTGGGGTGGCGAAGAATTTTTAATCTTGATGCCTGAAACCAGTTTGCCTGACGCCCTGCACACGCTGGAACACCTCAGACAGGCGGTTCACCAGCACGACTGGGCCCACCATGCGGCCCCCTTGAGCGTGCGCTTTTCAGGCGGGGTGTGCCAACACCGCCCGGGGGTCAAGGTCATGCTGACCCTGGAACATGCCGACAAGGCCCTCTACCAGGCCAAGTCGCGTGGCCGCGACCGCGTGCTGTCCTCCTCCATGGACTAAGCCGTGCCGACACCCGCCATGGCTGACCGCCCCCCACCCTGGACCGCCCACCTGGTGGACTGGCT
>JAZJZP010000247.1:3323-9356 GCA_040389805.1 Pseudomonadota bacterium | reverse complement strand
CCTTTGGCGCGTACATGCGCTTGCGCTCCATGGCGGAACATGCCTGCACCGCGAACAGCAGTGATTGGCGGCACAACACCCGCACCACGCGCGCAGGCTGGCTGGCCCGCATGACCGTGGCGCCAATCCGCGTCAACTTTCACATCGAGCACCACTTCATGGCCTCGGTACCCTACTTTCGCCTGCCCGAACTGCACCGCGTGCTGCGTGAGCGCGGTGTGGTGCCACCGCCGCCAAGCTACGGAGACGTGCTCAGGCTGGTCACAGCACAACCCGCATCTCGCTTGGGCAGCCCCTGAGCATGGACGAACTGGCCGACGAGGCTAAGCTGCACTTGTTTCTTATTATATACAATTCATCCTGATTGAATATAATCAGAAACATGAATGCAATCGAACTCCCCAGCCACGACCAAGCAGGCCTGAGCGTCAGTCAGCAAATTGGCGCGACTTTCAAAGCCAGGCGCAAGGCGCTGAAGGTATCGGCCACCACGGCCGCCCAGGCTGCGGCGATCTCGCGCGTCACCCTTCATCGCGTAGAGCGCGGCGACACCTCCGTCAATATGGGGGCGTATCTGCGCATGGCAGATGCGCTCGGGCTAGATTTGCGCCTGACACCCACGGATGACGATCAAGCCCATGGTGCGCGCGCAGATGCCCCAGCAGACTCACTCAAGGCCATCCCCATCGACCAGTACCCTCAGCTCAAATTGATCGCGTGGAGCATGCCTGGCATCCAGGAAATCGACCCCCAATCGGCCTTGGGCCTGTACGAACGAAACTGGCGCTATGTCGACCAAGCGGCCATCACACCCCAAGAGCAGGCCCTGTTGAATCGACTGGTCAAGGAGTACGGTAATGGCTGCCTCTTCGTTTAAACGTCCACATCACAACCGAATCGCGCAGGTGCTGCTGGCCTTTAACCCGCAGGTGCTTGATCGATGCGGATGCTTTTTCGGCGGCGGCACCGCCATTGCCTTGGCGTTCGGAGAATTCCGTGAATCGGTCGACATCGACTTTCTTGTGTCTGACCTGGATGGGTTCCGGGAGATTCGAGAGCTGATGACCGGCCCGAATGGCCTGGCACCCCTACTCAAGCCTGGCGCACACATCGAGCTGGCCAGGGAGGTTCGATCCAGCCAATACAAGGTCGAAACCATGCTCAAGGTCGACGGCATGCCCATCAAGTTCGAAATCGTCCTGGAAGGGCACATTCAACTGGACCCTTCAAGCACCCACATCTGCGGCATCCGTACCCTGGGGCCCGTCGACATGCTAGCCACCAAGCTCATGGCCAACTCGGACCGACTCTTTGCGGACGATACGCGCAATCGCGACCTGATCGACATGGCGATGATGCAACCAAGCAAGGCAGTCATGGCCAAGGCAGCAGCAAAGGTTCGCCAGACCATCTACAAGAACAGTTTCGAGCCCAACCTGGCCAAAGCCATTGCAAGAGTACAGGAGCGCGAAGGCTGGCTTGAGACCTGTCTCAAGCAAATGCAAATCACCGCGCCTCGGGCCTCCGTTCTGGAGCTCATCAAGAAGCTTTCGCCACACGCCTCGGAACTTTTCCACCATTAGCACTCCAAGCAATAGAGTGCTAATATTTCAAAGAGGAATGGCTCTGAAAGGATTTCCGACCATGATTGCAGCGACTGCCTTGACCACCCGTGATCCCTGGACCATGGTGCCCTCCCTGGGCAACTTGGATGCCTACATTCGCGCGGTGCAAGACATTCCGATGCTCCAGCCCGAAGAGGAGCAAGCCTTGGCGCGCAGCCTGCGCGATGCTGGTGACGTGCAAGCCGCCGGACGGCTGGTCTTGTCCCACCTGCGGCTGGTGGTCTCGATTTCACGCCAATACGTGGGTTACGGCCTGCCCCAGGGCGACCTGATCCAGGAAGGCAATGTGGGCCTCATGAAGGCCGTCAAGCGTTTCGACCCCGACCAGGGTGTGCGCTTGGTGAGCTACGCCATGCACTGGATCAAGGCCGAGATTCACGAATACGTGCTGAAAAACTGGCGCATGGTCAAAGTGGCCACCACCAAGGCCCAGCGCAAGTTGTTCTTCAACCTGCGCTCGCTCAAGCACCAGTACAAGGGCGATGCCGATGATGCCCACGTGGGTCGCATGGGTTTCAGCGAATCCGAGATTCAGCGCGTGGCCGCCGATCTGGACGTGCGCCCCGAAGACGTGATCGAAATGGAAACCCGCATGTCGGGTGGCGATGTGGCCCTCGAAGCCCCGGCCGACGAAGACTACGACGGCCCCGCGGCCCCGATGGCCTACCTGTCAGACGACGCCAATGAGCCCACCCGGGTCATTGAGGCCCATCACCGTGACTGGTTGGCCAGCGATGGCATCACCCATGCGTTGAACCAGTTGGATGAGCGCAGCCGCCGCATCGTGGAAGAGCGCTGGCTCAAGGTCAACGACAACGGTTCGGGCGGCATGACGCTGCACGATCTGGCCGCGACCTACGGCGTCAGCGCCGAACGCATCCGTCAGATCGAAGTGGCCGCCATGAAGAAGATGCGCAAGGCCTTGAGCGAAGACGCCAGCGCCTGATCCAGGACCGGCTCCCGCCTTCGCAGGTGCGTCTCACGTGCTGGGCAACCAGCCGCGCTCCTGCAAGGCCTGCTCGCACTGCGGGGCGTCCACAAACTGCACCGCACGCCAGCCCAATTGACGGGCCACCTCGACATTGCTCGGGTGGTCGTCAATGAACACACAGTGCTGCGGCGGCAGACCAAAGCGTTGGGCGGCGGTCTCAAAAATCGCCGCATGGGGCTTGACCTGCCCCACCTCGCACGAAAACACCCCACTTTGGAACCTCGCCAAAAAGGCGTGCTCACGCATCAGGTAGTCGGCGTAGGGCCGTGGCATGTTCGACAAAAAATGCAGCCGCACGCCCGCATCGGCCAGCCGGTTCAACCACTCAACGGTACCCGGCACCGGGGCCAGATGCGCTGGAATGGCCTCCAGCAAAGCAAACAGATCGTCCTGCGGCAACCCCGTGCGCAAGGCGATGCGCGCCGTCACCTCGTCCGCATGCAAAGCGCCCCGGTCAAACTCCGACCAGTCGCTGCCCGGCACAAAGGACTGAAACACGCGCTGCGCCAAGTCCGCTGCGGCCTCTAGCGTACTGGCCAAATGCGGCAACAGCGACTGGATCAAGTCCACGGGACGCCAGTTGAACACCACGCCACCGAAGTCGAACACCACCGCGGCGGTGGTCTCTACCGTCACTGCAGGCGCACTCAACGCAGACGCCTGATCATGGCGGCCGTGGCCACATCCAGGCCACTCACATCGCCCGACTCCAGGCGCGGCAGCAAGGTCTTGCACAAGGCCTTGCCCAACTCCACCCCCCATTGGTCGAAGGAGTTGATGCCCCACAGCGCCCCTGTGACGAAGGTGCGGTGCTCGTACAGTGCCACCAAGGCCCCCAGCGAGTGCGGGGTGAGTTGGTCCAGCACCAGCGTCAGGCTGGGCCGGTTGCCAGGGAAGGTGCGGTGCCGCGCCATGACCTCGGCCGGCACCGACGGGCAGGCCGTGGGCGCCGACTCTTGTGCCGCCTCGGCCGCGGTCTTGCCCCACATCAGCGCCTGGGCCTGCGCCAAACCGTTGCTCAGCAAGACCCGATGCTGTTGCGCCATCAACGCTCGCAAGGCAGGCGACCAACGGTCCTCGTCGCGGTGTGAAGGCTCGCGCACCAGGATGAATTCCACCGGGATGACCTCGGTGCCCTGGTGCAGCATCTGGAAAAACGCGTGCTGGCCATTGGTGCCCGGCTCACCCCACACCACATCACTGGTCGAGTAGGGCAAGGGCTGGCCCTCGTCATCCACGCGCTTGCCATTGCTCTCCATCACCAGTTGCTGCAAATAGGCAGGCAACCGGCGCAGGCCATGGTGGTAGGGCGACACACAACGGCTGGTGTAGCCCTTGAAGTTGCGGTACCACAGGTCCAGCAGCCCCAGCCACACCGGCAAATTGGACGTGAGCGGCGCCTGCGCAAAGTGCGTGTCCATGGCATGCGCCCCCGCCAGCAAGGCGGTGAAATGCACGCGCCCCAGGGCCAGTGCAATGGGCAGCCCGATCGACGACCACAGCGAAAAGCGCCCACCCACCCAATCCCAAAAACCAAAGGTGGTGGTGATGCCGAACTCGGCCGCGCCCTCTACGTTGGTGGTGGTGGCCACAAAGTGGCGGGCCACATCCTGCCCTCCCTGGTCCACAAACCACTGGCGCGCCGCTTGCGCATTGGCCATGGTCTCTTGCGTCGTGAAGGTCTTGGACGCGATGATGAACAGCGTGTGCTCGGGCCGGATGCGGCGCAATACCGCGGCCAGATCATGGCCATCCACGTTCGAGACGAAATGAAAGTTCAACCCGGGGTGACCAAAGGCGTCCAGCGCCGGCACCACCATCTGCGGCCCCAGGTCCGAGCCCCCGATGCCGATGTTGACCACATCGCGAATCTGGCCAGCCTCGTGCCCCCCAGCCGTGGCACGGATGCCCTCCACGTAGGCCAACATGCGGTCGAGGTTGCCATGGACCACCTCGCTGTGCGGGCCCTGTCCACGTGGTGCACGCAAGGCCGTGTGCAAGGCCGCCCGCCCTTCCGTGTGGTTGATCGACTCACCGGCCATCAGCGCATCACGGCGCGCCTCGATGCCGCACTCGCGCGCCAGATCGAACAAATGCCGGGTGGTGGCCACGTCCCAATGCGCGCGCGACAGGTCCGCATGCACGCCAGGCGCCTGGATGTTGAAGCGCTCGACCCGCGTCGGGTCCTGCGTGAACAGCTCGCGCAATTGCAGCTCACGGCCGTGGGCCTCCAGGTGGCCCGACAAGGCCGCCCAGGCCACGGTTTGATCGCAGCGGGGATGCTTCATGCCCACGCCGCACTCACCGCTGAGCTTCGATCAAGACATCCAGCTTGCCAGCATCCACCGCAAACTGGCGGATGCCTTCGGCCAACTTTTCAGTGCCCATCGCATCCTCGTTGAGGGCGTAGCGGAAGGCCGCCTCGCTCAAGGGCGATCCCACCGGCGTGATCGAGGCGGGCAAGGTCAACTGGCGCACCACCGGCTGAACATCGCCATCGGCCGCTTGCAGTTGAGCCAGCAGATCCGGGCTGATGGTCAGCAGATCGCAACCGGCCAACGCCAGGATCTGCCCGACGTTGCGGAAACTCGCGCCCATCACCTCGGTGCGGATGCCATGTTGCTTGTAATAGCCCTGGATACGCGCCACCGACTTCACGCCCGGATCGTTCAACCCGGCATTCGCGGCCTCGTCCCATGTGCTGCCAGCCGTCTTCTTGTACCAGTCGTAGATGCGACCGACAAAGGGCGAGATCAACTGCACGCCGGCATCACCACAGGCCTGTGCCTGGCAAAACGCAAACAGCAAGGTCAGATTGCAATGGATGCCTTCGCGCTCCAGCAGGCGGGCGGCCTGGATGCCTTCCCAGGTGGCGGCGATCTTGATCAGCACGCGGTCACGCCCAATGCCTGCGGCCTCGTACAAGGCCATGATGCGGCGCGCCCGGGCCACCGTGGCCTCGGTGTCAAAACTCAAGCGCGCATCGACCTCGGTCGACACGCGACCGGGCACAACCTTGAGGATCTCCAGCCCAAATCGCACCAGCACCTGATCCACGATGGCGTCCAGCGCTTCGCCTCGGTGCGCCGCCACCGTGTCCGCCAGCAAGGGGGCATAGTCGGGCTTTTGCACCGCCTTCAAGATGAGCGACGGGTTGGTGGTGGCATCCTGCGGGGTGAACTGCGCCAGTTGCTTAAAGTCGCCGGTATCGGCCACCACTGTGGTGAATTGCTTGAGCTGTTCGAGTTGCGAAGCCATGAAGTGCGCTCTTGGTCTTAAATTGTTTTATCGTGGGCCTGATTTTGAATGGTTTTTGATGACAAACCACTGCAGCACCCTATTTTGAGCCTCCTTACCCATGTCATTTGACCTTGTTTTCTTTGGCGGCACCGGCGATCTGACCTGGCGCAAACTCAT
>JAZJZP010000247.1:0-3313 GCA_040389805.1 Pseudomonadota bacterium | reverse complement strand
GCAAATTGCCCGCCAATGGCCGGATTCTGGCCGTGGCCCGCGATGACCGCGACGACGCCAACTACCGCGCCTGGCTGCACGCGCGCCTGCAAGAGGCCGACAGCGCCAAGCGCCCCACCGAGGACGAGTTCAGCAAGTTCTCCAGCCTGATCCACTACCTGCGCATGGACCTGTCACAGGCGCAGGACTATTTGAGCCTCAAGGCCTGGCTGGACACCCGCAGCGCCGAGACCGTGGTGATCTACCTGGCCACCAGCCCGCACCTGTTTCCGCTCATCTGCGAACAACTCGGCCAAAGCGGCCTCAACCACGACCGGGTGCGTGTCGTGCTTGAAAAGCCCCTGGGCCATGACTTGGCCAGCGCCCGAGAAATCAACCGGGTGGTGAGCTCGGTGTTTTCAGAGCGCCAGGCCCTGCGCATTGACCACTACCTGGGCAAGCCATCGGTTCAGAACCTGATGGCCTTGCGCTTTGGCAATGTGTTGTTTGAGCCCCTGTGGCGCCGCGAAAGCATCGCCAACATCCAGATCACCCTGGCCGAGAGCATGGGCGTGGGCACCCGCGGCGATTTTTACGACCGCACCGGCGCGTTGCGCGACATGATTCAAAACCATGCCCTGCAACTGCTGACCATGATCGCCATGGAGCCCCCCTCCAGCGCCGACGCCGATGCCATCCGGGACGAAAAACTCAAGGTGCTGCGCTCGCTCAAGCCCTTTGACGCCAACTCGGTGGTGCGCGACGTGGTGCGCGGTCAATACCGGGCCGGCACCGTCGATGGCCAGGCCGCCAAAGGCTACGTTGAAGAAGACAAGGTGCCGCTGGCCAGCCACACCGAAACCTTCGTGGCCCTGCGCTGCGAGATCCAGAACTGGCGTTGGGCGGGCGTGCCGTTTTACCTGCGCACCGGCAAGCGCTTGGCAAAGCGCCATGCTGAAATCGTCATCAACTTCCGCCCCACCCCCCACTCCATCTTTCCGGGCCCGAACACCACCAACAAACTGGTGATCAAACTGCAACCGGAAGACGGCCTGGAGCTGCAACTGCTGGCGGCCAAAGGCACCGTGGCCAGTGTCTTGTCGGGCGAAGAGCACGAGGTGCTGTCCCCCGTGTCGTTGGACCTGGACTTTGACAAGGCCTTTGCAACCGAGCGCGTAGGGGCGTATGAACGCATGCTGCTGGACGCCCTGGCGGGCCGCTTGAACCTGTTCGTGCGCTCGGATGAGCAAGAACAGGCCTGGCGATGGGTCGAGCCCATTTTGGAGGCTTGGCGGCACGACCCCAACGGGGTGAGGCCCTACGCCGCAGGCACCTGGGGCCCCCCCGCCGCCAGTGCCCTGGTGGCACGCGATGGGTTTGTCTGGGCAGAAGAGTCCTGAGGTAGGGCGGGCCGTTGGCCTCAGGCCGACTGCAGCAGCCCGTCGACCCCGTACAGCTTGGCCAGTTCTTGCAGCTTGATGGGCAAGGACTCGACCGCAAAGGCGCGGCCCTTGGCGCGCGCCATGCGCTGGCACTCCAGCAGCACGGCCAGCGCACTGGAATCGAACTGCTGCAAGGTGGAACCGTCCACGATCAACATGCCGGCGGCACCCGCGCTGGCCACGGCGGCCTGGTCCAAGGTTTCACGGAACAGGCGCAGGGTGGCACCCACCTGGGCGTGCGTCAGCACCGGGGGCAGCATCAACATGGCGTCAGGTCGCTTTCTTGGCCGCCAGCTGCTTGTTGCGCTCGGCCAGCTTGGCGATCAGGCCATCAATGCCCGAGGCGGTGATCTCTTGCGCAAAGCTGCTCTTGTAGGTTTCCACCAACCAGGCGCCCAGCACATTCACGTCATAGATCTTCCAGTTCTCGCCGGCCTTGGAGACCCGGTAATCGATCTGAATCGGATCTCCCTTGCCACGCACCACCGAGCGCACGATGACTTCGGTGTCCTCCGGGCGAGCACGAACCGGCTTGAAGTCCACCTGCTGATCCTTGATCTGAGCCACCGCACCCGCATAGGTGTAGGTCAGCAAGACCTTGAACTCTTCTTGCAAACGCTTTTGCTGCTCAGGGCTGGCCTGACGCCAATTGCGCCCGACGGCCGAGGCGGTCATGCGCTGAAAATCGATGTAAGGCAGGACCTTGACCTCGATCACCGCAATGGCTTTGTGCAAATCGCCCGACTGAATGGCCTTGTCCTGGCGCACCGTGGCGATCAAATCAGCCGTGATGACCTTGACGAACACGTCGGCCGTTTGCACCCCCGCGAGCGACACCGATGTGCCGGAAGCCGAAGTGTTTGCATCGGCGGCCCACACCGGAGCGCCCGCAGACAGCATGACGACGGCAACAGCCACCATGCGAAGGGTTGAGTGCTTGGAAGGGGTCGAGATTTTCAAAATCGTCATCCTATGAGGGTTGCGCATGAATCTTTAACGCACGAGGTTGTCTGCGCGTAGACCTTGCAACTCAGCCACCGTGATTTGAGCCCAATCATCGCCGGTGACCGGTGCTTTGGAGTGAGGCGGAGAGCTGTCGGACGGAGGTGGAGCCTCAGGCTCAGGCACATACTCATCCTCGTCGTCTTCCGGGGGCTCACCGTTGTAAACCTGATTTTGGCGGCGCTGCAAAAACCCGTCCCGCACAAAGGAGTATTTATCCAGTGCGACGTCGTCCAGCAAATTGGTGGCATCCAGCAGCGCGGCCCGGGTATTGATCAACTGCACCACCGTGGCCGCATTGGCCCCCGCCGTCGTGCTCATCACCGTCGAGGCCGAAAAATAATACACTTCGGCGGGCAAACCCACCGAATCGCGTGCCGTCGAGGGGCCCAGCAAAGGCCACACGATGTAGGCCCCTGGTTTGACACCCCAGGTTCCCAGGGTCTGGCCAAAATCTTCATTCTGGCGTTCCAGGCGCATCGGGGTCGCGATGTCGATGAACCCCGCCAAGCCAAACGTGGTGTTGACGCTGACCCGCATCAATTGCGTGGCGCCCTCGCCAGGACGGCCTTGCAAAAACAAATTGATGGCCGACCAGACATCCCGCAAATTACCCACAAAATTACTGATGCCGGTGCGCACCGGCTGTGGGGTCACGGCCTTATAGCCCGTGGCTGTGGGTTTGAGTACCGCATCATCCAGCGTTTCGTTGAACGCAAATATTTTGCGGTTATAGGACTCCAGAGGATCAGGATTCTGCCGAGTGGCACACCCTTGCAGCAAACCGCTGGCCAACAACACGGCCACACCGACACCACGAACCAGCTTGGGTTTCACTTCTTATCTCCCGCCGACCCCGCCCCATCCGCCGCTTTGCTGTACAAAAACTG
>JAZJZP010000246.1:0-5573 GCA_040389805.1 Pseudomonadota bacterium | reverse complement strand
GTCCCACCGAGGGCATGGCGTCATACAGGTCGATGCCCATGCCAACCGACATGAAAAACAAGCCCATCAACAAACCCTTGAAGGGCTCGATGGTGATTTCCACCTCGTGACGGTATTCGGTCTCGGCCAGCAGCAGCCCGGCCAAGAAGGCCCCCAAGGCCATGGACAAGCCGGCCGCCGCCGTGGCCCCAGCGATGCTCAACGTCACCAACAAGGTCAGCGCCATGAACACTTCGGACTGGCGCTGCTGCGCAAACATCCTGAACAACGGCGCCACCACCTTGCGCCCGGCCATGAGGATAAAGGTCACCACCCCGACGGACACCAACACCGTCGTGGCAATTTGAGTGGCCACACCGTCCGATGAATGCTTGGTCAGCAAGTCCACGATGATCAACAGCGGCACCACGGCAAAGTCCTGCAACATCAGGATCGAAAAGCTGGCTTGCCCCAGGGGGGTGGCCAAGGTTCGCTCCTGGGTCAGCAACTGCATCACCACGGCGGTCGACGACAAGGACAACACCAAACCCAACACCACCGACACGTCCAGGCTGTTGCCAAACGCATAGGCCAAGCCACCGATGCCCAAGGCGCTGAGCACGACTTGTGCCGTCCCCGCGCCAAACACCCAGCGGCGCATCGACCACACGCGTTGCAGCGACAAGTCCAGTCCGATGACAAACATCAGGAAGATCACGCCCAGTTCGGCCAAGGCCTGCACTCCCTGCCGCCGGGGGATGGTGATCCAGGACAGCCAGGGCCAGGTGTCGACAAAACTACCGGCTCCGTAAGGACCGACCGCCACGCCAATGATCAGAAAGCCAATCACCTGGTTGATGCGAAAGCGCTGCAACAAGGGGATGAGGATGCCCGTCAGCGTCAGGAACAGCAGCGTTTCACGCAGGAAGGGGAAGGAGGTCGTGTGGTCCATGCAGGGTCAATGCGAGGGGGTGGCGCCCACTTCAGCGCCGGGCAACGGACGCAACAACGCCAGCACATGCCCTGACATGCCCCGCACCAACTCTTGCTCCTGAACGAACACTTCGGCATCGATGTCTTCACGCAGCAGGCGCGCTTCTTCTTCGTTCGCACTGCACACCACGACCCGCACCCCGGCATTGAGCGAACGGGCGGTCGCCACGATTTGCCTGATCCGCAGGCTGTCGGGCAAGGTGATCACCAGCACCGCAGCGCGCGCAATGTGGGCCTGTATCAACACCGCGGGGTCGCTCACATCGCCGCTGACGGCCGGTATGTCAGCCTGACGCAGGCCTTCCACGATGGCGCGGTTTTCTTCGGCCACCACAAAATGGATGTGCTCGGCCCGCAAGCCCGCCGCAATTTGTGCGCCAATCGACCCGTACCCCACCAGCACCACTTGGCCACTCAGTTTGGATTGATCCACGCTCATGGGCAACTGTGCCAAGGGGTCATCGCGCTCATCAAGCTTGCGCGCAAATTCAGATTTCGCTCGGATCCAGGTCAGCAAAGGCTGCATGGCCCCGAACAACATCGAGTTGACCGCGATCGAGACCAAGGCGCCCGCCAAGATCAGATCCTGCCCCTCTTTGTGCAGCAAACCCAATGAAGCGCCCAAGCCCGCCAAAATGAACGAGAACTCGCCGATCTGCGCCAGACTGGCGCCCACAATCAAGGCGGTGTTGAGCGGGTATCGAAACAGCAGCACCAGCGCCACCGCAGCCAATGTCTTGCCCACCAAAATGATGGCGACCACGGCCAGCAGCTTGCCCGGCGCCTGCCAAAGCACGGCCGGATCGAACAGCATGCCCACGGAGACAAAAAACAGCACCGCGAAGGCATCGCGAAGCGGCAGTGACTCATCGGCCGCCCGGTGGCTGAACTCCGACTCCTGCATCATCATGCCGGCAAAAAATGCCCCCAGCGCGAACGACACGTCGAACAGCCTGGCCGCGCCATACGCCACGCCCACCGCAGCGGCCACCACGCACAGGGTGAACAACTCACGTGAGCCCGTGCGAGCCACCCACCACAGTATTTTCGGGAACACGCGCCGGCCCACGATCAGCATCGTAGCGATGAAGGCCGTGACCTTGGCCAGCGTCCAGCCCACGGTGACCCAAATCGAGTGACTCCCCGCGTCGGCGTGGGGGGATGCCGGATCGAGCAGGCCCGCAAACGCAGGCAGCAGCACGAGGACCAGCACCATGACCAGATCCTCCACCACCAACCAGCCCACGGCAATGCGGCCATTGACCGTGTCCAGCAGGCCTTTGGATTCGAGCGCCTTCATCAGCACCACCGTACTGGCCACCGACAGGCACAAGCCAAAGACCAGCGATGCGCCCAGCCCCCACCCCCAGTAACTGGCCGTGGCCATGCCCAAACCCACCGCCACCAGGATTTGAACAATGGCCCCCGGGATGGCGATGCGGCGCACCGCCAGCAGATCGGACAAGGAAAAATGCAGCCCGACGCCAAACATCAGCAGCATCACGCCGATCTCGGCCAATTGACCCGACAGGTGCACGTCGGCCACGAAACCAGGGGTGGTCGGTCCGATCACCACGCCGGCCAGGAGATAACCCACTAGGGGCGGCATGCGCAGGCGCGTCGCGAAAAAACCCAGGAACAAGGCCAACGCGAAGCCGGCGGCCAGGGTGGAGATCAGACTGACGTCATGGGGCATGCTGTACACGATCCCTAGGCAAGTGGGTGGTCCGACCAGCAAAACTGGTCGGGGTGAGAGGATTCGAACCTCCGGCCTCTACGTCCCGAACGTAGCGCTCCACCAGACTGAGCTACACCCCGAAAATCATGAAGACCTGATCACAGCATCGACCGACAATTGTAGCAACGCGTCCCGATAAGGCGATACCGGCAAAGCCTCCAGACACGCCTGGGCCAGCTTGACTTGCGCCTGTGCCGCCTCACGGGTGGCCTCCAAGGCGCCCGTGACTTTGACGATCTCCACGATCTCGGCCATGCGCTCCACCTCGCCGCCGATGATGGCCTGGCGGATCAGGGCACGCTGTGCCTCGGTCCCGCGCTGCATCGCCACCAGCAAAGGCAAGGTGGGCTTGCCTTCGCGCAGGTCATCGCCAATGTTTTTGCCCAGCTCCGCCGTGCTGCCTTCGTAGTCCAGCAAATCATCGACGAGCTGAAAGGCCGTGCCCAAGGTGCGGCCATAGGTGGCGCAGGTTTCTTCCAGGTCCGTGGGGGCCTCCATGATGACGGCGCCCAGGCGGGCACTGGCTTCAAACAGCTTGGCCGTTTTGTACTCGATCACGCGCAGGTAGTCGTCCACCGAGATATCGGGGTCGTGCATGTTCATCAACTGCAACACCTCGCCCTCGGCGATCACATTGGCCGCCCCGGCCAGCACGTCCATCACCCGCAGCCGGTTGGTGGACACCATCATCTGGAACGCACGCGAGTACAGAAAATCACCCACCAGCACGCTGGCCGCATTGCCGAACATGGCATTGGCCGTCTGACGGCCTCGGCGCAGGTTGGACTCATCCACCACATCGTCATGCAACAACGTGGCGGTGTGGATCAACTCGACCACCGCAGCCAGCTCATGCCGCTCGGCATGCTGACACCCCAGCGCGCCCGACACCAGCAACAGCAGCATGGGCCGCACCCGCTTGCCGCCCGCACTCACGATGTAGTGCGAGATCTGGTTGACCAGCGGCACCTCTGAGGCCAGCCGACGATGGATGACCTGATCGACCTCGGCCATGTCGGGGGCGATGAGGGTGCGGTAGTCGGCGATGGGGGTAGAAGTGGCAGACACGCTATAGGGGTACTGAAGAAGGAGGTTAGGACTGCGGTAACCTTCCGATTATAGGAACCTGACCATGAATACCGCCAACGACGTGAATGCCCCCGCTCCCAGCCTGTCCCTGGCCATCATTGGCGCGGGTCCGGCGGGCCTGGCACTGGCGCTGCAAGCCGCTCAAGCCTTGCCCACCGCGCGCATCACCGTGTTCGATGCCCGCCCCGCCGACAAAGACGTCTCGCAAGACCCCCGCACCCTGGCGCTGTCACTGGGCAGCGTGCAAGAGCTGCACCGCATGGGGTTGTGGACGGCCATGCAGGCCAGCCAGCAAATTGCCGCCATCCGGGCCGTGCATGTGTCGCAACAGCAACCCACCGTGCTGTGGCCCGGTCAGGAGCAGCCCCAGGTGTTCATCAGTGCCGCCGAACAAGGCGTGCCCCAACTGGGCGCCGTGGCCAGCTATGGCGCCCTGGTGGCCCCCATGCAGACCGCCTGGCTCGCCGCCATTGAGCGCGAACCACAGCGCCTGCTGATGCGCTTTGGCACCCCCGTGCGCGGTTTCAAGCCGCTGGACAACGGGGTGGAGGTCGATGCCGAAATCGCCGAGCGCTTTGACCTGGCCGTGGTGGCCGAAGGCGGCGTGTTCTCGGACCAGGCCGCGCTGAACTGGCCACAAGGGGTCAGCCGCGACTACCAGCAAACCGCCTGGGTTGGACAAGTGCTGCTGGACGACAGCGGCGAGGGCGTGGACCACGAGGGCGTCGCCTATGAGCGTTTCACCCCGTCAGGCCCCGCCGCGTTGCTGCCGCTACCCAGAGGCGCGGTCGTGACCGGAGGCCCCAGCGGCCGCCGCGCCGCCCTGGTGTGGTGCGTCCAGCAGGCCGATGACCCCGTGCGCGACCTGACCGACGCCCAACGGCTGGTGGTGCTCAACAGCATCTTCCATGCGCGGGTGGGCAAAATTCAGCAAATGTCGCCCCTCAAATCCTTTCCGCTGGGCCTGAATGCCCACCGTCGGTTGGTGAGCAATGGCGCCGTGGTGCGCATCGGCAATGCCGCCCAGACCTTGCACCCGGTGGCGGGCCAGGGACTGAACCTGGGCCTGCGGGATGTGCATGAGTTGCTGGCGGCCCTGAGGAGCGCCAGCGTGGGGGACTCGGTGGATGTGGCGGGCGCGTTGCGTCGCTTCGAGCGCCGGCGTCAACCGGACCGTTGGACCTTGATCGCGGGGACGGACTTTTTGGCCCGCAGCTTCACGTGGCCCGCGCCCATTTTGGCCACCGCACGCGGCTTGGGCCTGGGCGCCATGCAGGCCCTGAGCCCGCTCAAACGCGCCTTGGCGCGCACGATGATGTTCGGCCTGCGCTGACCTCAGCGTTGCCAGGCCACCACGACGGGAGCGCCAGCAGCGTCCGCCATCTCGGTGTCCATCTGGGCCTGAACGCCGTACAGCGCCCAAGCCGTCATGGCAGCGAACAGCGTGTTTTGCAGCAATTTTTTGCGCATGAGGTGCTCCTGAGAGGGCGTCGGCAAGAGATCGACTGGATGGAGCCATCGTAGAGAAGCATCGCGCCCCCGCATGCCCCGACAAAGCCCCCTTAAGAGGGGCTATTCATGTTCGGGTTTTTGTTCCAGCTCAATCTCCACCGTGGCGTCACAGCCTTTGCCAGCCGCAATCACACGCCGCGCCCAGCGCAGCCAGAGCCAGCGCACTGGCCTCCAGTGCAGCCAGCGCCAGCCCACCACGCGGTCGGGGTCCACCAGCAAACCGCAGCGATAGCAGCCCCCTTCATCCGACCAGACCAGCGCG
>JAZJZP010000245.1:0-24382 GCA_040389805.1 Pseudomonadota bacterium | reverse complement strand
ACGGTCGTGCTATTTTGCAGAAAAGTAGCCCCCGTGTGTTGATCCTGTTCAACTTTTTTTTGTGGATTTCTAGGCACATGGGGCGACCACACGCGTTCACCCCTGGGTTCTCAGGGGGTATTAACCCCCAAACGCACGGTTCTGTCGCCAAAGTGGCGTGATCATTCCCCTTGCTGTTGAGAAAGTCACACAAGGTGATCTATCCTTGTGGTCAGCAATCTTTTTTTGGAGAGGCTGCATGGACGTGCTGCAACTTGACGTGTCAGGCCGTCCGCAGGCTTGGCTGACGGCCAAGGACGCGGCGGTTTTGGTGGCCAATGACGGAGTCGCCTGGACCCTGGGTGAGCCGTGCATGGTGATGCGCGGCGGTATCCAGCGCCGCACGGGCCTGCAGTCGCGTCTTGACTTGCATCCCATCATCGCGGTGCACGGGTGCGTTCCGAGCCGGGCCTGGCGACAACAACCGGCCTTGTCCAACCCCAAACTGTTTGCGCGTGACCGGCAGGTGTGCGCCTACTGCGGCGATCATTTTCACCTGGATGACCTGACCCGCGAGCACATCGTGCCCACCTCGCGGGGCGGCTTGGACACCTGGATGAACTGCATCACTGCCTGCCGCAACTGCAATGGCCGCAAGGGCAACCGCACACTCCATGAACTGCGCTGGCAGCTCTATTACCTGCCCTATGTCCCCAGCCTGCACGAAGACATGATCTTGCGCGGGCGCCGCATCCTGGCCGATCAGATGGAGTTCTTGCTGGCCAGTGTGCCGGCGTCCAGTCGCTTGAGGAGCTGAAGTCGCTGCAGCTGCGACCAGTGACCACGCCATGACACGGGCTTGAACCCTCAGCGGCTCGCCAGACCCGAGAAGCACGTGTCCAGCAGCCACTCGATGATCTGCTCATGGGCGTGGCCACCGGCCTTGAGCACGCCCAGCACCGGATCACAGGCACGCGCAAACAAGGTGTAGAGGATCACTTCGGGCGGCACATGACGGCTGAGCTGGCCGTCGGCCTGCGCTTGCACAATCCACCCGCCGAGTTGTTCACTCACGGCCATCAACAGGCCCATGTAATGGACATCGGCCATCAAGGCCGCACGCAGACTGGAGTTTTGCGACGGCAAGGACGGCATTTCACCGGCCAGCTGCACTTCCATGGTCCAGCGGGCCACGGCTTTGAGTCGTGCCAGCGGTTCGGTCGGGCCGTGCTGCTCGACCTCCTGCAGATAGGCCATGGACCGTGCCAGGATGCGGTTCATCGCCGCCGCCGCCAGGGCTTCTTTGGACGCGAAGTGCTTGTAGAGACTGGCCTTGGCAATCCCGACGTCCGCCGCGACCTCGTCGACCGTCATCAGGTCAAAACCCTTTTCGGCCAACAAGCGGTTGACCGACGCCACGATGGCCTCCTCGCGCGCCTTGAGAACCTGCTGTTTGAATGAAAGCTTGGTGACCATGCCGCAGTGAGTGGTGGCGTTCAGGCTTTGCGCAAGCCCGGCACGCCGCGATCAATCACATAGCGTGACTGGGTGTGCAAGCGCGCATCGGCGCGAACGGGGTGGGCCGTGGCCCGGAACTCGCAAGCCATCTGCTGAGGCGTGATGTCGAGCAACACAAAGCCGCGCTGGTCACTGCGCGCATGCAGCACATCAGGATTGGTGGCCTTCATCCATTGGGTGAGCGCCTCGCTCAAACCGGCACTGGTGACGGACGACGTGACAATCTCGCTGGCCACGATCGGGGACTGCAAGTCGCCCGGTATCACGCGCAAGTTGGCCGCCACATGGCGATGGGCATCGCCACCAAGGCAGACCACATCGGGGACTCGGGGCTGAGCGATGGCCGACAGCAGGCGCTCGCGCGCCGCCGGGAAGGCATCCCAGCCATCGCCATACAACAAGCGCCCCAAGGGCAGCTTCAAGCCACTGGGGCTGAGCTGGGTGGACTGCACGATGAGCTTCCAGGCCCGAGTACTGGAGGCCAAACCTTCGGCCAGCCAGTACTCTTGCTCTTGACCGAGCATGCTGCGTTCAGGCGCGGCCGCCTGCGGACACTGCAACAGCATGCGTCCCTTGTCCGGGCCTCGCCAGCCATCGCACACATGTTGATCACGGAATTGGCGGGTGTCCAGGGTCCACAACTCAGCCAGTTGCCCCCACTCGTAGCGGTCGTTCATGCGCATGTGGGCCGCCACCGGCGCACGATTGGGCGAGACCGGCAGATGCTCAAAATAGGCTTGATAGGCCGCCGCGCGCAGTTTCACAAACTCCGCTGGCGCCATCCCATCCGGTTCGGTCAGTCCGGCGTAGTCGTTCAGGACTTCGTGGTCGTCCCACACCATCAGCCAAGGGTGTGCCGCGTGGCAAGCCCGCAAATCAGCATCCAGCTTGTACGAGGCATGGTGCAGGCGGTAGTCGCTGAGCGTGGACTTGACCACGTCGCGCGGAAACACATGCGGGTGCTGACGCACGCGCTGGTAGCCCTTTAACTCGGTCTCGTAGATGTAATCACCCGCGAACAAGACCAGGTCGACATCGCTGGCAGCGATCTCGCGGTGCACGCTGAAGTAGCCGGCCTCCAGATGCTGGCAAGAGGCCAGGGCCACACGCAGTCGAGAGGGCATGTCCTCAGGGGCGGGTGCGGTTCGGGTTCGGCCCACAGGGCTGAGTTGCCCACCCGCATCGAATCGGTAGAAATACTCGCGCCCCGGCTGCAACCCCGTCACCTCGACATGGACGCTATGGGCCCGCGCCGCGTCAGCGACCTCAAACCCGACACGCACCATCTGGGTGAAACGGGCATCGCTGGCCACCTGCCACCGCACCGACACCGACTGGATCGGCATGCCGCCATCGACCTGCTGCGGTTTGGGGGCCAGGCGTGTCCAGAGCACCACAGTGGTCGGACGAGGCTCACCGCTGGCTACCCCCAGTGTGAATATCTCGGCGGACTCACGCCAGCTGTGCAGGATCGGCGCTTGTGCTTGCGCCACCGGCGCGAACATCTGCTGCCAGGCCAGTGCAGCGGCGGCGCGACTAAGGTGGCGAAGGAGGTCTCGGCGTTGCATGTAGCTGCGGATTATGCGTCGGCTTGGGAGCACAATGACCGCTGACTTATTGGAGCTTGCCCATGCCCACTCGCCCCCCCAGCCCCGATCCTGCCAACGCCTCTGGCAGCAACCCCTCCGACAGCGCCTCTGCCTTTGGCGGCATGGGCGCCGGGCTGTCGTTTTTTCAAGACTGGATCAAAGCCGCCGGCAGTGCCTTGCCCAATATGCCGGGAGCAACGGGCGCCGCTGGCGGGGGCTCAGGCGCCTGGAGCATGCCCAGCCTGGACCCTGAAGAGCTGGAAAAACGCATTCAGGATCTGCGCACCGTGCAATTTTGGCTGGAGCAAAACGCCCGCCTGATCAGCATCACGATCCAGGGGCTGGAAGTTCAACGCATGACGCTGAGCACCCTGCAAGGCATGAACGTATCGATGGACTCCTTGCGTGAATCCCTCAAGGCCAAGCCCACCGCTCCCACCAGCCCGCCCCCTGCGGCTGAGCCCACCGCGGCGGCAGCCGAACCGTCGCCAGCCGGCGTCGCCGGCGAGCCCATCGTCAACCCCTTGCGCTGGTGGGACACCCTGACGGAGCAATTCAAAAACCTGGCCGAACAAACCGTGCAGGCGGCGCAGGCCAGTGCCAGCGCCAGCAACAAGGCGTCCTCCGCCGCAGCGGCCCCTGCCAGCCCGCCCGCCAAGAAAGCGGCGACCGCTACGCAAGCCAAGGCAGCCGCCCCGGCACGCAAGGCGACTGCGGCAAAAACCCCGGCGTCCAAAGCCGCCGGCGTCCGACGCCGCTCATCCAACACGGGCGACGCCGACTGAGCGACATGGCCCGCCCAGCCTCCCCGCCCGTCGCCCTGCGATTTTTGCAGGCACATGCCACGCATCCGCAGGCCGATCTGGCTTTGTCGCTGGTATGGGCGCAACTGCAATCGCAAGGCGCCACCACCATGGGTGCAACGCTGGGCTGGTGCTATGTCACAGACCTGCTTGCACCCCAGCTGGAAACCATCCTGCAAGGGCTGCGCGAACACCTGCCCGACGTGGCCTGGGTGGGTGGGGTCGGCGTGGGAGTGCTGGCCAGCGGCGTTGAATACATCAACGAGCCTGCCTTGGCCGTGATGATTTCAACCCTGCCGAGCCAAGACTTTCGGGTGTTCTCGGGTCGACAACCCCTGCCCCCCTTGCCCCGGGACGGCATGAGCGCCGTGGCCCTGCACGCCAGCATCGGCTTTGTGCCGCACACGGCGCTGGTCCATGCCGACGCCGCCACCCCTGACTTGCAAGACCTGATCGCGGAGCTGGCCACCCGCACGCGCACCGGCTACCTGTTTGGCGGCTTGAGCACGGGGCGCTCGCGCAGTGTCCACCTGGCCCTGGACCCCTTGGCCGAACATGGTGAAGAAGCGCCGGGCATCTGGTCGGGCGGGGTCTCGGGCGTGGCGTTCTCCGACCAGGTACATCTGGTGTCTCGCGTCACCCAAGGCTGCCAGCCCATCGGCATCGCCCGCCAGATCACCGCGGCCAGCCGCAACGTGGTGTACGAGCTGGATGGCGAACCCGCCCTGCACTGCCTGCTGCGCGATCTGCACCTTGAAACCGCCGTTACCGCAGCCGGCCTGCAACGCGATGCCCTGCCCAAGGTGCGCGCCACCCTGGTGGGACTGACCGATGCGGCCAGCGACCTGGTAGGACACCGCCAAACCTTTGGGGCCGACACCCGCGTGCGCCACCTGGTGGGGCTGGACCCGCAACGGCAAGGGGTGGCCGTCAGCGAGCTGGTCGAAGTGGGCATGCAACTGGCCTTTTGCCAACGCAACGCGGCGGCGGCGCGCCAAGACCTGGTGCGCATCTGCGCCGAGATTCGCGAAGAATTCGACCCGCCCGACGGCCCCAGCCGGATGCCGGCAGGCGCGCTGTACATCAGTTGTGCTGGCCGGGGCGGCGCCCACTTTGGTGGCCCCAACGCCGAGATGCAAATCATCGCGCACGCCTTGGGCGAGATCCCGCTGGTGGGCATGTTTGCCGGGGGCGAGATCGCCCGCCACCATGTCTATGGCTACACCGGGGTTCTGACGGTCTGGGCTTGAGTCCACCGACCTGATCGAACACCCCCATTTGGGCTCCCTCCCCAAGGGGATAGGCATGCTCAGCCCCTGCGCGCACACTGCGCTCCGTCGCCCACCCTGGGCCACGCACTGCAGGACGCCTCAATGATTGCCCGAGCCACCTTTCGAACACCGCAGCCCATTGCGTTTTCAGCCGACAACGCCATGCCACACCCCACAGGCGCGCCAGCCTGGGCCGCCTTGAAAAAACCCCACAGCACCCTGCGGCCCGTGGCCCTGACACCGGCGATGGTGACCACCCACCGATGCGCCTCGCTGGCCCCCTCCCCCGCCACCAGCACCACGAGCAGCACCGCCAGCCCGTTGGGGCCCCGCGCCAAATACTTTGGACACGGCGCCCTGAGCGTGCGCTCGTCCGTGACCGGCCGCCACTACCGTTTCAACGGCCATGGCGACACCCTCGTCATCGACCGTCGCGACCACCTGATGCTGCTGCGCATCCCCGATCTGCAGATTGTTTGAAAGTTGGCGACCCCGTCGCTTGGACCGCGGTGCGCTTGCGCTTACAGTGACGCGATGGACACCACAGTCACCCAACGCCAACGCGACGTGGTCGCTGCCTTGCACCGCGTGCTGCCCGCGCGCAGCGTGCTGTGGCAGGCCGAATCGGTCACCCCTTATGAATGCGATGGCCTGAGCGCCTACCGGCAACGCCCCCTGGCCCTGGCCCTGCCCGAGACCCACGAAGAAGTTGGCGCCGTGCTGCAAGCCTGCCATGCCCTGAAGGTGCCCGTGGTGGCCCGAGGCGCCGGCACCGGCCTGTCAGGCGGTGCCCTGCCCGACGCCCTGGGCGTGACCTTGTCGCTGGCCCGCCTGAACCACATTGTGCAGGTCGACCCCCTGGCCCGCACCGCCATCGTGCAATGCGGGGTGCGCAACCTGGCCATCAGCGAAGCCGCCGCCCCCCATGGCCTGTATTACGCGCCCGACCCCAGCAGCCAGATCGCCTGCACCATCGGCGGCAATGTGGCAGAGAACGCCGGCGGCGTGCATTGCCTCAAGTACGGCCTGACCGTGCACAACGTCTTGCGGGTGCGCGGCTTCACCATCGAAGGCGAGCCGCTGGAGCTGGGCAGTGAAGCCCTCGACGCCGCCGGACTGGACCTGCTGGCCGCCTTCATCGGCAGCGAAGGCCTGTTGGGCGTGGCCACCGAGATCACCGTGCGGCTGCTGCCCAAACCGCAGGTGGCGCGTTGCGTGCTGGCCAGTTTCGATGACCTCGGCAAAGCCGGGGATGCCGTGGCCGCCATCATTGCCGCAGGCTTGATCCCCGCGGGCCTGGAGATGATGGACAAGCCCATGACCCTGGCCGTGGAAGACTTTGTGCATGCGGGCTACGACCTGGAGGCCCAGGCCATCTTGCTGGTCGAAAGCGACGGCACCCCTGAAGAAGTCGAAGAAGAGATCTCGCGGCTGACCGCGGTGCTGCAATACGCCGGCGCCACCCGCCTCAACATCAGCGAAGACGAGGCCCAGCGGCTGCGCTTTTGGAGCGGCCGCAAGAATGCCTTCCCGGCCACCGGACGCATCAGCCCCGACTACCTGTGCATGGACGCCTCGATCCCGCGCAAACGACTGGCCGAGATGCTGCACGCCATCAACGACATGCAGACCACTTACGAGCTGCGCTGCGTCAACGTCTTCCATGCCGGGGATGGAAACCTGCACCCCTTGATCCTGTTTGACGCCAACAACCCGGCGCAACTCCAACGCGCCGAGGCCTTTGGCAACGACATCTTGCGCACCGCGGTGCGCCTGGGTGGCAGCATCACCGGCGAGCATGGCGTGGGCGTTGAAAAGCTCGACGCGATGTGCGTGCAGTTCAGCGATGCCGAGCGCGCGCAGATGCTGGCCTTCAAGGCCGCGTTCGACCCCTTGGGCTTGCTCAACCCCGGCAAGGCCATCCCGATGCTGGCACGCTGCGGCGAGCTGCGCGGCGTGGTCAAGAGCCGCGCCTTGAACGAAGCGCTGAGCACCCTGCCGCGTCTGTGAAGCGCTAAAGCGCTAAACCCGCCGCGCCTTGTAAAGCATGTCCAGCGTGATCATGCGCACCTCCAGCTTGCTGTGTTCGATGTGCGCACGCAGCATGCGCTGGGCTTCATCCACGCGCCGCTGCGTGATGGCACGCAAGATCTTGGCGTGCTCCTGGTAGGTTGCCTCGACCCGTGCCGGTTTGGTGAAGTCCAGACGACGGATGATGCGGATGCGCTCGGTGATGTCATCGTGGACCCGTGACATCTCCTGATTGCCCACCGCGTGCACCAGCGATGAATGAAAGGCCTCGTCCAGCCCATCGACTGTGGACCCGACCGTGTGGCGCTCCTCCGCCTTGACCAGCCAGACCTCGGCCAGCGCTTTGAGGACGGGGCGCACTTCGGCCTCACACAGCTTGGCCACCGCATGGGTCTCCAGCAGCACCCGAAAGTCGTACAGCTGGTCAAACACCTCGAAGTCCAGCGGCGAAACCTGCCAGCCACTTTTGGGAAACACCTGCAAGAAGCCTTCTCGCTGCAAGCATTGCAGGGCTTGACGCAAGGGGGTGCGGCTGACCGCAATGCGGCCCGTCAGCTCGCTCTCGGAGAAGCGGTCCCCGGGCAGCAGCACAAAGTCAAAAATCAGCTGTTTGATCTGGGCATAGGCGCGCTCGGCCAGGGTGGCGGGCGAGTGGGTACTGACGGCGGGAGCAACCGATTTCATGGGGCATTCAAGGGAACCATGCTCACATGAGCAGCCACGATTCTCCACCCTGCGCCAAAACGCACCCAGGTCTGGGTCTGAAACCCACGCAAGGTCGTGTCGCTGCGCTCAAACTCGGTCATGGCCACCGCCATGTCGGGGCCAAACGCGGTGATGCGAACGTCATGCAGGGTGCGCGTGAAGTTGGGAGCCGACACGCTCTGGCGATAAGCCACCAGGGCGTCATGCCCCAACTGGCGGTCGTTGATGCCATAGCGGGTGACGCAGGGATGCGCCCAAAAATAGCCATTGAGCGCCTCGGCATCGTTGCGCATCAAGGCCGCTTCATAGTCCAGGAAGATGCCGGTGACTTCGCGCACCACCTCACTCCGGTTGATGTCGGGACTGGTCATGCTCATGAGGGGCTCCGACTGGACATGTAGGCTCTCCAGCCTGCAAAGTGACTGATCTCCTGGGCGCCGTCCAGGCCGCAGGGCTCGCAGATGAAGCCCTTGACCCACGAGCCGTCTTCCAGCTCGACCGAGCCCAGCCCCAAGGGAGGCGGGATCATGGCCAGGAACGACCCCACGCTGGATTGAGGCACGGCGTAGACCTCGACCTCAATCGCATGGCCATCCTGCGGCGGCGCATCGGCACTGATGCGGACCAGCCCCGGTTTGGGCGGCACGGTGCCCGGCAAGGCCAACAAGCGGTAGCGCGGGGCCGTGCGGGTGCTGGCCACCAGGCGGGCGCGCCGATCTGTCAGCTGCCAGTGCAAGGGCATGCCGCGCAGGTGCGCCCCCACCACCGACAGCAGCAGCATGGGCTCGGCCTGGGGCTGCGCGGCCACCGGCCAACTCAGATCAAAGGCACTGGGTGAACCCAGCCCCGCGTCCCAAGGGGATGGACCCGACCTGTTCAAGATCTGCTGCCACAGGGCGCCCAGGTCAACCAGCGCGGCATCGCTGCCGCCCGGGGCGATCAAGGTGATGCCAAAGGGCAGGCCTGCGGGCGTGAAGCCACTGGGCAAGGCCAGCGCCGCCAAGCCCAGCAGGTTGACAAAGTTGGTGTACGTGCCCAGTTGCGCATTGCACCCGATGGGGTCGGCCGCCACGCTGGCGTGTGTCGGCAAGGTTGGCGCGGTCGGCACCATCAACACATCGATGTCGGACCAGATCGGTAGGGTGGTCGCCGCCAGTTCGCGCAGGCGATATTGCCCCGCGAAAGCGTCGGCCGCATCGTACTGATGCGCGCCTTCGAGGATGCTGCGCACGACGGGGTTGAGTTGCTCATACTGGGCATCGAAGAACGGTCGGATGGCCGCATAGCGCTCGGCCACCCAGGGCCCGTCGTACAGCAGGCGGGCCACGGCCATGAACGGGCCCATGTCCACCGGCACCAACTGCACGGGCCAGGGCTGACCATCGACATCACGCAGGTCCTTCCAGCTGGGTTTGGATTGTTCGAACGCCGCGGCATAGGCCTCATCACCAAAAAACTCGGGGGCCATCGGCACACCCACCCGCAAGCGGTTGGGCAAGCGCGGCGGTTGCAAGCTCACCACGTTGAACACGGGTGCGCCGGGCTCAGGGCCTTCCATGACCGCCAGCACACGGCCCGCATCAGCGGCGGTCAAGGCAAAGATCGAGACGCAATCGAGCGTCTTGCACGCAGGCACCACCCCGGTGGTCGGCACCAGGCCGGGGGTGGGTTTGAGCCCCACCAGATTATTGAACCCGGCCGGCACGCGGCCTGAGCCAGCCGTGTCCGTGCCCAGGGCAAAGGGCACCTCGCCGCGGGCGACCAGCACGGCCGAGCCTGAGCTGGAGCCCCCGCTCACATGGTCCGCACTGAAGGTGCAACTGGGCGCACCGTAGGGGGAGCGCGTGCCCACCAAGCCTGTGGCGAACTGGTCCAGATTGGTCTTGCCGACCACGATGGCGCCTGCGGCCAGCAAGCGCTCGACGGCCGTGGCCGAGCGGGTCGGCGTGTACGCGTAAGCAGGGCATGCCGCGGTGGTGAGCAGCCCGGCCACGTCGATGTTGTCCTTGACCGCAAAGGGGATGCCATACAAGGGCAGGGTCGCGGGGCTGTGGCCCGTCAGGCGGTCCAGTTGCTGCTGGATGCACACCGTTGATGCGCGGCAGATCCAGGCAGGATCGTCTCTCGTTGGAGGATCGCTCATGAACGGGGACAGCACCTCGGAAGGGGAGAGGTCTCCCTGGCGATAGGCGGCCAGCAGGCCCGCGATGGTGTGACGCATAGGAGGGTATCGAAAGGTCAATGGGGCAAAACTGCCAGGAGGCCCGCACTGGGGGCCGTCCAGCCCACGATGGCACCTTGGGCGCGGATCATGGCCAGGGTCGCTTCTTTGAAGGCCGGGAAGTAGCTTTCGGTGCCGTCTTCGAGCAGCAGGCAGTCGTAGCCCCGGTCGTTGGCTTCGCGCATCGTGGTCTGCACGCACACCTCGGTGGTCACCCCCATCACCACCAGGTGGGTGATGTGGCGCGCCTGGAGGTCATCGCCCAGGGAGGTCGCATAAAACGCCCCCTTGCCGGGTTTGTCGATGACCAGCTCGCCCTCGATCGGCGCCAGTGAGGCAATGATGGCGTGGCCCGGTTCACCTCGGATCAGGATGCGGCCCATGGGGCCTGGGTCGCCGATGCGCAAGGTGGGTGAACCGCGGGTGAGCTTGGCGCTGGGGCAATCTGACAAATCGGGCCGGTGGCCTTCACAGGTGTGCACCACCAGGCCGCCCGCCTGGCGCCAGGCC
Source organism: Pseudomonadota bacterium (assembly GCA_040389805.1). Classification (GTDB taxonomy): domain Bacteria; phylum Pseudomonadota; class Gammaproteobacteria; order Burkholderiales; family Burkholderiaceae_C; genus Aquabacterium. Next base: position 13,755 of record JAZJZP010000245.1, on the reverse strand, counting down.
TGCAACACGCGCTGGACCGTGGGCACGATGGCCGCGAGCAAGGACACGTCGTTGCCCAGGCTGGCACCAAAGCCGCCGGGCTCGATGAAGTCGCGCTGCATGTCGATGATGAGCAAGGCGGTGTGCTCCAGATCGAACTCGTAGTCAAAGGGTTGTGCGGACACGTTCATGCGGCCTCCTCGATTGATGTGCGGTCGTGGTGTGCGCCGCCCATGAAGGCGCCCAGGACGCGGCGGTCGGCGCTGGCGGCCAGGCATTCATGAACCACGCGGCCCTCGCTCATCACCACCAGGCGGTCGGCCAGCTTGAGCAGCTCGTCCAGGTCCTCACTGACCAGCAGCACGGCGCCGCCCCGGTTGCGCACGTCCAGGATGCGGGCATGGATCTCGGCCACGGCGGCAAAGTCCAGCCCAAACACGGGGTTGGACACCAGCAGCACGTCCACCTGGCCATCGAGCTCACGGGCCAGCACGGCGCGCTGCACATTGCCGCCGGACAGGGAACGAATCGGGGCGTCCTCGCCTTGGGTTTTGACGCGGTAGTCGGCGATCAAGGCGCGGGCCTGCTCGCGCAAGACGCTGGTGCGGATCCAGCCCCCACGCGCCGCAGGGGCTTGGTCAAAGCGTCGCAGGCCAATGTTCAAGGCCACACTGAGGTCGCCCACACAGGCATTGCGCAAGGGCTCTTCGGGCAGGCTGCGCACGTGCAGGCGCTGGTTCTGTTCACGCCGGGCCTGGTAGCGCTCACCCGCAATCAAGACCTCGCCCGACTCGCGCTCGCGTTGGCCCACCAGGGCCTCCATCAGCTCGCGCTGGCCGTTGCCCGACACCCCGGCAATGCCCAGGATCTCACCGCGCCGCACTTGCAGATTCAGGTCATGCACAGCCCGCTCGCCTCGGTCGCCCTGCACGCACAGCTGCCTGACTTGCAAGCGCAATTCGGCGGCATCGTTCACGGCCACGCGATGCAAGGGCGCGTTGGACACCACCTCGTCCAACAGCGACTCCGAGTCTGGCTCGATCACATCATCCCCCGCCTGGCTGGGCGCGCTCGGCAGCGACTGGCCCACCATCTCGGCGCCCAGCAGCGTCGGGTTGGTATCGAACACGCGGTGGCTGCCCACCAGGCGACCGCGGTACAGCACGCTCACGTCGTCGGCGATCTCCATGACCTCGCGGAACTTGTGCGTGATCATGACGACCGACACCTCACCCGCATGAGCGCGCTGGCGCAACAGGCCCAGCACATCGTCGGCCTCCTGCGGCGTCAACACCGAGGTGGGCTCGTCCAGGATCAGCAGGCGCGGTTTCAAAAACAGCTGCTTGAGGATCTCCAGCTTTTGCTTTTCACCGGCGGACATGTCCATGGGCCGGGCATCGAGGTCCAGCTTGAAGGGCGTGGTGTCCAAAAAGGTTTGCAGTTCACGGCGCACCTGGCGCCAGGGGATGATGGCGGGCAGCGCGCCCTGGGCCAGCAACAAGTTCTCGGCCACGGTCATGCCCGGCACCACGGTGAAGTGCTGGTAGACCATGCCGATGCCCAACTGGCGCGCCACCACCGGGGAGGTGATGGCCTGCTCGCGTCCATCGATCAACACCGCGCCTTCATCGGCCTGGTGATAGCCCACCACCGCCTTGACCAAGGTGCTCTTGCCCGCGCCGTTCTCGCCCAGCAGGGCATGCACGGTGCCGGGCCGCACCTTGATAGAGACATGGTCCAGCGCCGTGAAACTGCCAAAGCGCTTGGTGAGCTGGTAGGTGTCCAGCGCCAACGCACCGGTTTTGGCTGGACGGGGGTCGAGTGGCGCGGTCATGGCATCACAGGGCGTTCAAGGCCGTGATCACCGCCTTCGAATCAGACACCGCGCCAAACACCCCGCCCTGCATCAACACCATGTTGAACGCGGCGGCGTGGTTGCCGGGGTCGGTGGCGCCAGTGCAATCGGTCAGGATCACGCATTCAAAGCCCCGATCGTTGGCCTCGCGCATGGTGGTGTGCACGCACACGTCGGTGGTGATGCCGGTCAGGATCAGGTTTTTGATGCCCTGGGTGTGCAGCAGCATCTCCAGGTCGGTGGCGCAAAAGCAGCCCTTGCCCGGCTTGTCGATGATGGGCTCACCCGCTTGCGGGTACAACTCGGGAATGATGTCCCAGCCGGGCTCGCCCCGCACCAAAATGCGCCCGCAAGGGCCGGGGTCGCCGATGCCCACGCCGTTCGTGCCGATCTGGCGCGACCGCCAGCGTTTGTTGGCCGGCAGGTCGGTCAGGTCGGGCCGGTGTCCTTCACGGGTGTGGATCACCAGCAGGCCCGCTTGGCGCGCGGCCGTCAACAAGGCCTTGATGGGTTCAATGGGCGCGCGGGTCAGCGACAGGTCGTAGCCCATCTTGTCGACATAGCCCCCCACGCCGCAGAAGTCGGTCTGCATGTCGATGATGATCAAGGCCGTGTTGGACGACTTCAAGTCCCCGTCAAAGGGCCAGGGGTACGGTTGGGAATCGATGGTGGTGCTCATGCGGTTTTGTCCTTTCAACGCGAGACGTTCAGCTCCATCGGGGCGCCTTGCAGCGACCGCTTGGGCGAACAGGTCCACACCAGAATCAGCAAGGTCAAGGCATAGGGCATGGCATTGAAGAGGTGGTAGCCCGCACTGATGCCCACCGATTGCAACGCCGGCCCCAACGCGCCCGCCCCCCCAAACAACAACGCGGCCCCCAGACAGTGCACGGGACGCCAGCGCGCGTAAATCACCAAGGCCACCGCGATAAGCCCTTGCCCACTGGACAAGCCTTCACTCCAGACGCCGGGGTAGTACAAGGACAGCGAGGCGCCGCCCAGGCCCGCAATGAAGCCCCCCGCCATGGTCGACAAGACCCGCACGGTGTTGACCGAGTAACCCAGCGCCCGCGCCGCATCGCTCGAATCGCCGGCCATGCGCACGATCAGGCCCCAGCGGGTATGGGCAAAGGCCCAGGCCATCAGCACCGCCAGCAACACGCCCAAGGGGAACAAGGCATTGATGCGCAAAGCCGCCTGCACCTGCGCGGAGCTGCTCCACAGGCCCAGCTCAATCGACGGGATCTGCAAGGCCTGCGGTTGGATCAAGGGCTTGCCCAAGTAGAAGGCCAGGCCTGAGCCCAGTAACATCAAGGCAATGCCGGTGGCGATGTCATTGACACGATTGAGCGAGCACAGCAGGCCATGCAGCAAGGCCAGCAAGGCACCGCTGACCCCGGCCAACAGCACGCCCGCCCAGGGCGAACCCGTCAGGTAACTGCCACCAAAGCCGGCCATGGCCGACAGCACCAGCACCCCCTCCAGGCCCAGGTTGATGCGGCCCGACTTCTCTGTCAGACATTCGCCCAGGCTGACAAACAAGAAGGGCGTGCCCACGCGGATGGCACCGCCCAGCACCGCGATGGTCACGTCCAACCACAGCTCACTGCTCATGCGACCTCCTGGCGTGATGCACGCTGATCCCACCACGCGGCCAAGCGACCGCGCCAAGCCTCGCTGGCCAGAATCAACACAAAGGCAAAGCCTTGCAGCACCAGCACCGAGGCATCGGGCAAGTCCAGACGGCGTTGCAGCAAACTGCCCGCCGATCCAAAGCCGCCAAACAAGATGGCCACGGGGACCACGGCCCAGGGGTTGTGGCGCGCCACAAAGGACACCAGGATGCCCGTGTAGCCCAGGCCACCGATCAAAGCCGCATTCGCATTGGTGTGCACCGCCGCCACCTCAATGGCGCCCGCCAAGCCCGCGCCCGCGCCCCCCAAGGCACAGGCGGTGATCACCAGTCGGTGACTGGGCAAGCCCACCAGGCGCGCCGCGCGGGCATTGCCACCCACCACGCGGGTCGCAAAGCCATGGGTGCTGCCAAACAGCCAGAGTCCCGCCAACAGGCAGCAAGCCACGCCCCACACCAGACCCCAATGCACGTCGTAGCCAGGAATGGGGCCCAGCAACATGGCCTCATTCAAGGGCAGGGTCGAGGGCTTGTTCAAGCTGCTGGGGTCACGCATCGGCCCCTCGACAAAATGGCGAAACAAGGCCATGGCCAGGTAGCCCATCAGCAGGGAGCTGATGGTTTCGTTCACGCCGCGGTACTCGCGCAACACCCCCACCAGCGCAATCCAGGCGCCCCCCGCCAAGGCCCCCGCCAACAGCACACACCCCGTGCCCACGGCGGAGGCGGGTGGCGCCCACAGATACGGCAAACCGGCACAGGCCAGACCGCCCAGCACCAGCGCCCCCTCCCCGCCGATCACCATCAAACCAGCACGCTGCGGAATCGCCACGCACAAGGCCGTCAACATCAAAGGTGCCGAACGCTGCAAGGTGTTTTGCCAAGAAAACGCGTCGCCAAACGCCCCCTTGAACAGCAACACCCAGACATCGACCGGGTTGGTGCCCCCCAGCCAGACAAAGCCACCAAACAGCAGCAAAGCACCGGCCAGGGCCAGCAAGGGCAGGCCCACGCCCTCCAGGGCGGCCGCGGTTTGAGAGGTACTCATGAGTGGAATCTCTGGGGTTGACTCAGACTTTGCCGATCACCCCTTCAACCAGGTAGTTCATCTGCTCCAGCAGGGCATCGGTCTGCAACTGCACCGCCCCCTTAGGGATCACGACCTTGCCGGTGTTGTCCTTGAGCTCGCCCTTGAAGATTTCAAAGTTGTCTTTCATCATCGCGGCCTTGATGGCATCGGCCTGTTTGCGCGCCGCCTCGGGCACCATGGCGCCATAGGGTGAGGTCTTCACAAAGCCCTCCTTCAACCCACCGCGCAAGAAGTTGGGGTGCGGCTTGCCCGTGCGGGCAGCGTCCAGGATCTGTTTGTAGGGCGTGATCCAGTTCCACTCTGCGCCCGTGAGGTAGGCCTGGGGCGCCAGCTTGGCCTGACTGGCGTGGTAGCCGCACACGTACTTGCCGCGCTTGGCGGCCGTCTCGACAATGACCTTGGGACCATCGACGTGCATGGTGAACACGTCCACACCCTGATCGGCCAGGCTGTTGGTGGCCTCGGCCTCTTTGACCGGCATGGACCAGTCGCCCGTGAAGATGACCGAGCAGGTGATGTCAGGCTTGACCGAGCGCGCCCCCAGCGTGAAGGCATTGATGTTGCGCAGCACCTGCGGGATCGGCTTGGCCGCAATGAAGCCCAGCTTCTTGCTCTTGGTCATGTGCGCGGCGATGACACCATTGAGGTACTGGCATTCGTCGATATAACCAAAGAAGCTGCCCACCGACTTGGGGTGCTTGGCCGCATCCCACATGCCTCCGCAGTGCGCAAAACGCACGTCGGGGTTCTTGGCCGCCACCGCCAGGATGTGCGGGTTGAAGTACCCAAACGAGGTGGGGAACAACAGCGTGGCGCCGTCTTGCGAGATCATGCCCTGCATGGTCTTTTGCACGGCCTGGGTTTCAGGCACGCTCTCCTCGGCCACGATCTTGATGCCGGGCATTTTCTTGAGTTCGGCCGCCGCCTCGGCATGCGACTGGTTGTAGCCGAAGTCGTCCTTCGGGCCCACATAAATCATGCCCACCGTCAAAGGCTTTTGCGCCCACACCAAGTCGGACAAACCACCGAGCGCCACACCGGCCCCCGTTGCACCGACACCCTTGATCCAGGACCGACGATTCCATTGACCCAATGACATGTGATTCTCCTTGCACCGACTTGATGCACCGTTGATGTACCAACTTGTATACAAGCAATGTGCATGCCTGGTCCTGGGCCGCCAGACTCACGAGCCGGGGAACCCTCGCGCGCTGTGCGCTGGACCGCCCTGCCTTGATGCTCGTCAGCTCACGCCGTGAGCGCGGCCCTTACAAAGGGGGCACGTCAAGGAGAACCTCATGTCCAAAGTCCTCGTGCTGTATTACTCAAGCTACGGTCACATTGAGACCATGGCCATCGCCATGGCCGAAGGGGCCCTGTCGGCTGGCGCCCAAGTCGATGTCAAACGCGTGCCCGAAACCGTGCCGGCCGACATCGCCAAGTCGGCCCATTTCAAAGTCGAACAAGCCGCGCCCATCGCCACCGTGGCGGAACTGGTCAACTACGACGCCATCATCGTCGGCTGCCCCACCCGTTATGGCCGCATGCCCTCGCAGATGGCCGCCTTCCTTGATCAGACCGGTAGCCTGTGGGCCAAGGGGGCACTGAACGGCAAGGTGGGTGGCGCATTCACCTCCACCGCGACGCAGCATGGCGGGCAGGAGCTCACCCTGTATTCGATCATCACCAACCTGTTTCACTTCGGCATGACCATCGTGGGACTGCCCTACAGCCACCAAGGCCAGATGACCCTCGATGAGGTGGTCGGCGGCAGCCCGTATGGCGCCACCACCATCGCCGGGGGTCAGGGACAGCGCCAACCCAGCGCGATCGAACTGGAAGGCGCACGCCACCAAGGCCAGCTCATCGCGGCCACGGCCAACAAGTTGTTTGGGGCCTGAGCCCCTCGGAGCGCGCTCACCCGGCGCGTCATGGGCCATGCGGCGCACGCATGACCCGGTTATAGGCGGAAACAAAAACGCCCGCGATCTACGCGGGCGTTGCGTGCTCAGGCGAACCTGATCAGTTCAAAGCGCTGGTGGGCACCAGTGGCAACACCACGCTGGAAGGACGACTCGGGTCGTTGTAAATGGTGCTGACGTTGCCATTCGCATTGGCCTGCTGCGGCGTAGGCCACACACCTTCAGCCTGATTGCTCGAGCTGATGGCAATGCGCAGCTTGTGACCCTTGCGAATCAGCGCGGCAGCGGGGAACACCTCGACAGGCACCAGCATGGCCTGACCAGGGATCACCGCCAGTTTTGACGCCACCGTGAAGGTGTGCCAAGGCTGGATCATGACCCCCTTGACATAGCGCGAACGACTCGCGTCGACGGCACGATGACTGGCCGACATCAAGCCTGTGCTGATGGGCGTGGCAACGCCAAACATGTCAACGTCATCCACGCGAACCGCCACAGCCGCTTCGGTTTTCGTGGTGGACATCCAGATGTCGGCCTGAATCGGCCCGTTGATGTACATGTCGCTGGTGAGCGTCGCGGTCTGGTAGGTCAGCGCTTTTTGCGACCGCTCAACGGTCGCGCTGTTCGTGTAGCAAGCCTTGGGCAACAGGCCCGCCATGCCCAACGACCACTGCACAAAGCTGCTCGAGCAATCACTGCCATCGTTGATGGTGATGCTGGACTTCACGGTGGTGCCGTCATCGCTTTTCGCGTAAGTGATCACTGGTGCCGCGGGTTCACTGATGGTGTGCGACGCCTCTGCGAGCGTGGGCTTTTGCGCGCTCAGGCTCATGTCACCACGCAAGTACATGCGCTGAGGGGTCATCTGGGGATGCGGCCAGTCGGTGGCGCGGGCGTAGCGGGTGGTGCCCAGGAGGCCGTAACCATCGACAAACTGCGTGACGTTGGGCAGATTAGCGGCACCCGTGTTGACGCCCTTGAGGTATTGGTCAAACCATTGCAGCATCAACGAGGCCGCACCAGGGGCGCCCCGGGACGTGGCATTGTCGTCCCCGCTGGAGGCAGCCAGGACCGACTGGATGTGAGCGCCCTTGAGGATCACCAGCTTGGTGTTGGTGTTCTTCTTGATTTGCTCATACAGCAGCGGCTCATCGCGCTGGAAGATGTCATTGTTGGCGCCCACGATGAAGGTCGGCACATTGATCTTGGAGGCGCCTTCCACTGGAGAGCGCGTCGCCCAGAAATCACCGTCATCCGTCGCGTAACCGGCCTGGCCAGCCAATGAGTTGCCGACCGTGGGCAGGTACCAGCTGTCGATGGAGGCAATGTGCTGTTGATTGGCCGCCGTGATCTGGTCAGCATAGGCCGGGTTGTTCTTGATCGCGGTTTTGTTGTTCACGCTCAGCGACTGGGTCAAGGGCAACCAGATGCTGATGAACTTGGCATTCATCAAGCCACCGGGCGCCACCGTGCCGCGATAGGCATCGCCCATCGGCACCTGTGCGAAGACCGCCTTCACCGCCGGATTCTGCTGCTTGGCGGTCAACAAACTGGTGATGCCCAGATACGAGGTGCCGGCCAGACCGAGCTGACCGTTGAACCATGACTGCTTGGTCACCCAGTCCACCGCTTCACCGTAGGCCGCCTGTTCGGCGGCACCCAACAACTGGGCCTCGTCGCTCGACACCCCTGAGCCGAGGACGTCCACAGCCACGGAAATGTAGCCGCGCCGGTTCATGAACTTGTCCTGACCGCCGACCAGCAAGGAGTTGCCCGTCCCGATCACCGAGCCCAGCAACTGGCCCACGTCAATGCGGTAGGCCGTCTGCGTCAGAATGACCGGGAAGGCGCCTGGAACAGGGTTGCCATTCGCATCGGCGGGAACCGACACCAGCACGCCCAGCTTCTGGCCGGACCTTGTCGTGATGAACTGCAGTGGCAGCGTGACGGAGCTGGCGTAGTCCTCGGCCCGCGTGTATTCCTTCCACGTGCTGTTCGCATTCGTGGTGATCGCAGCGTTGTACTGACTGGTGCTGCCGCGAGTGCCCAGCGTGGTGGTTTGTGCGATGGCCAGGCTCGTCGCCCCCAGGGCCAGCAAAGCGGCAGCGATGCCGCGGAGCGCAAAGGGGCGTGTGACGGTTGAAGATGAGGTCATGTTGTCTCCGTGTGAAATTGAAGTGCTGTGGACAAGGCGCGCTTGCCGCGGGTTCTATCGATGGGTACAGCTTGTCTTGCGAAATTCGGAAGCCGTTGCAGCAGAAATAAACAACTGATCAGCCAGGTTGTCAGAATGACCAACTTATGAGCAATGGATGCTCAGGCTTTCCCCTAGAACCAGGCTTTCGCCCCCACCCTCCCCCCGGACCGAGGGAAGGGCAAACCCCGCCAGAACGCCACACCTAGACCCGCAGCGAGGCTCAATACCTGTTGACCCAACTGACGACGTTTGTTTTCCATGGGGGCTCCTGACGTTGCGATATAAAAATACCGCGGATGCCTCCATGCTAGGAATACAGGACACATTCACCAATAGCCGCATTAACCAACGTACTGACCTTGACGGTGCAGGCTTTCCCCTATGGCCTGAGCCCCTGCCGCTCCCGCCAATCGGACGGGGTTAAGCCGGACCATCGCCGAAAGGCCCGGTGAAAGCTGTGAACCGAAGAGAAGCCGAGCGCTTCTGCAATTTGCTTGAGTGGCTGCTGGCCCTGCGCCAACAGCCGCTCGGCCATGAGGCGCTGACACTCCTGAGCCAACTCGGCGTGCGTCATGCCCAGCGAGCCCAGCTGCCGTCGAAAACTGCGCTCAGTCATTCCCAAGCGCGCCGCGGTTTCCGACACCGTTGGCAGTCGCGGAAACGCACTCAACAGCCATTGGCGCACCTGCTCCGCCATGTCGGAACCCGATTGCATCGCGGCCAGCAGCGATTCCGCGCGCGTTCTGGCCGCCATATAGGCGACAGGGTCGTTGCCCGCAAAGCTGAGGTCCAGCAGCGCCGGGTTGAAATGGATCGCGCACTCCTTGCGTTCGAAGTGGATGCAAGACCCAAAAGCGGCCGTGTAGCGCTGAGTCAGTCCGGCAAGGGGCTGATACGGGAACTCGACATGGTGAATATCCATAGACCCCCCGCTGGCAAACCTCAGCATCTGCACAGCGCCGGTGGCCACCTGCTCCATCCGAAAGTGGCCGCTCAGGCCGCCCCGCACCGGCAACGTGTTGATGAACGGACCCATCACCCGCCCCGCACCACCGGCTGCACCACGAGGCGTGCGGTTGATGGCCCCTCCACGAGTTCAATTTCGGACCGCTCCACCGCCAGCGGTGCAAAACGGCGGATGTCATCCAGCATATGGCGCAGGCTGGATGAGGACAGCATCAGAGGAGTGATCGCGCCGTACCGCATCAGTGCAATGCTCTTGCCGGCCACCAGACCAAAGCCCGAATCCCCGGTTTCCTCAATGACGGCGGCCATCATGCGATCGAACACGTCCACGGGCAGCCACTCGCCGTCCTCTTGCAGGTCATCGATCGACTCGATGCCGCATTGCCGCATCACACCGCTGGAGTCGAAGCCTTCAACGTCCAGGGTGTAGACCAGGATCTTCAAATTGATGGGAGAAATTCGCATAGGGAGCTGGCGCCGGCGCTTATTTGAAAACAGCCACACGCGCCGCGTTGAGTTCTTTCTCAAGCTGCGGTGAGTCGATCTGCTTGGCGGTGTACCGCGCCATGATCTCGGCCTCACGGTGTTTGTAGTCCTGAGTCAAGGCCTCATCCTGGCTCATTTTTTCTTGCATGACCGTGTCCTGTGCCTGCACCTTCAGCAAGGCCTGGCGCGCCGACTCCAGCATCGGTTTGCGCTGCGCCTCATCGGGAACCAGGTCGGCGTAAATGGCCGCCTGCAGCATCAAGGCCTCCGCCCCTGTGACCTCTTGATTGGCAAAGTGCGCGGGCAAGGCGTCCAGCACCCGCTGACCCGCTGCATGGCGCTCCGCCACATTGGGCTGGTCCTTCAAGGCCGTCCAACGGTCCATGTCGTTTTTGAAACGCATGTAGGCCACCACGCGTTTGAGCTCTTGCTCGCGCTGCGGGTGGTCGCGCAGGACTTCGATCAGTTGCTTCCAGTCCTGCGCTGCGATGTCGGCGGGGCGCACCGGGTCCTGCGCGTTCATCGACAGGCTACCGGCACCTGATGCCGCCAGCGCACCGTTGCTGGCCGGCGCCCATTCAATGGCCACGACCGGGTTGGGGATGGGGCCACTCGTCGGCAAAGACTGCGCACGCTGGACGTAAACAACACCGCCCGCCACGGCCAGAGCCAGCGCACCGCCCACCAACCACACCAACCACCCGCGACGTTTATTCAGTACCAACATGGCTGCTTTCCAATGCAAATGAGAATGGCCCAGCCGATGTCACCACCGGCCGGACCATGAGTGTCACGAATCAAGCGCCGCTAAGGCGCTTGACGATGCTGCCATACGAAGCGCCACTGCAGGCCAAGCAATGAATCCTTCATGACTTTGATGCAACACCATTGCATGGCGATCACCCAACGACAAGCAGGGTTAGCGATCAGCACCCCCCATCATTGGGGGATCGGCAGGGCCATTGACTAGGGAATCCCCCTGAGGTCCCACGATTGCCCCCACAAACCCCTGACTCTGAGGTATAACTGCGGCCTAATTCGAACGACCGTTTGAAAAGAACGATCGTTCGAAATTCCACATTTCCAACGGCTTGGTCGCACCCCGGTGCGGTCTACAAGAAGGTGACTTATGCCGCAGTACAAAGCGCCCTTGCGCGACATGCGTTTTTTGTTGAACGAAGTGTTCGACTACTCCAGCCACTACGCCAGCCTGTCCAATGGCGCGGATGCCACGCCCGACATGGTGGAAGCCATTCTGGAAGGCGCGGCCACCTTCTGTGAAGAAGTGCTGGCCCCTCTGAACCTGTCAGGCGACCAGGAAGGCTGCCACTTTGACAATGGCGTGGTCACCACCCCCAAGGGCTTCAAGGAGGCGTACGCCGAGTACGTGGCCGGCGGCTGGCAAGGGCTGTCGCACCCCAAGGAATACGGCGGCCAGGAGCTGCCCATGTCCCTGAACCTGCTCAAGTCCGAGATGATGGGCACGGCCAACTGGTCGTTCACCATGTACCCCGGCCTGAGCCTGGGTTGCATGAACACCGTCATGCAGTACGCCACGCCTGCGCAAAAGAGCCTCTACATGCCCCCGCTGGTCTCAGGCGAATGGACGGGCACCATGTGCCTGACCGAACCCCAGTGCGGCACCGACCTGGGTCAGGTCAAGACCAAGGCTGAACCCCAGCCGGATGGCACCTTCAAGATCACCGGCACCAAGATTTTCATCTCGGCCGGTGAACACGACATGGCCGAGAACATCATCCACATCGTGCTGGCCCGATTGCCCGATGCGCCCAAAGGCACGCGTGGCATCTCGCTGTTCATCGTGCCCAAGTTCCTGGTCAATGCCGAAGGGTCGGTGGGCGAGCGCAACCCGGTGGTGTGCGGCTCGATCGAGCACAAAATGGGCATTCGTGCCTCGGCCACGGCCGTGCTGAACTTCGATGCCGCCGTGGGCTACATGATTGCCGAGCCCAACAAGGGCCTCGAAGCCATGTTCACCTTCATGAACACCGCCCGCATTGGCACCGCCGTGCAGGGCATTGCCCACGCCGAACTGTCGTACCAGGGCGCCCTGCCCTACGCCAAGGAGCGCCGCTCCATGCGCGCCCTGTCGGGAAGGAAGGATGCCGATCACAGCGCCGACGCCCTGATCTGGCACGCCGATGTGCGCCGCATGCTGCTGACACAAAAAGCCGTCGCCGAAGGTGGCCGCTCGATGATCTACCACGCGGCCAAGTTGGCCGACAACATGGTCAATGGCGTGACCGAAGGCAACCAGGCCAAGTACGAAGCCTTTGACGACAAGCTGGGCTTCTACACCCCCATCTTGAAAGGTTTCCTGACCGAGATGGGCCTGGAAGCGGCCAACATCGGCATGCAGGTGCTGGGGGGCCACGGCTACATCAAGGAACACGGCATGGAGCAGATCGCCCGCGACGCGCGCATCTCCACGCTGTACGAAGGCACCACCGGCATCCAAGGCCTGGACCTGCTGGGCCGCAAGGTGTTGCTCAACACCAAAGGCAAGTGCGTGCGCGAGTTCACCGGCGACATGCTGAGCCTGGCCAAGGGCCACCTGCTGGATGGCGGCCCCATGGGCAAGATGGCCCGCAGCGTGGCCTACCGCGCCGTGCAATGGAACGTGCTGACCACGCGCATCATGCTGCGCGCCGCCAAGGACCGCGACGTCGTCAGCTCGGCCTGCCACGACTACCTGATGTACTCCGGCTACGTGATGATGAGCTACTTCTGGGCCCTGCAAGCCCAGAAGGCCACTGAACTGCTGGCCAGTGGCAAGGGCACTGAGTCTGCCGAGTTCTACAAAGCCAAGATCCAAACGGCTGAGTTCTACTTCGAGCGCATGCTGCCAAGGGCCGATGGCCACAAGCAAGGCATGCTGGCGCCGTCCAGCTCGGTCATGCAGATGAGCAACGACCACTTCACCTTCAACTGACCTCAGCCCACCCAAGCAAAAGGCCTTCGCAAGAAGGCCTTTTGTTATCGCCGCATCAAGCCCGCCAGTGATGCCGAATGAACTCGGCCTGACGACGCAGGGCGGCGCCCGAGCTGGGCATCACCCCGGCATGCACCTGGAACACATGCCAGCGCTTGAGGTAGACCTCCAGCTCCACATGACGCCCAGCCTGGCCCGCTGCATGGGCCACCCAATGGGCATCATCGAACAGCACCTCGTCATCCCCGACCTGGATCAGGGAGGGCGGCAGGTCCGACAAGTCCTGCGTCATGGGGTTGCCCAAGGGGTGGTCGTGCTGCACCTGGTACCACGCCATGGCCTGACGGCCCCAGCTGAGGTTGATCATCGGGTCGCGATCAGCCCGCTCTTGCGCGCTGCGCGAAGTCAGTGACATGTCCACCGCCGGCGACATCATGACCAGCGCCGCCGGCAAGGGCAGTCCTGCGTTGCGCAAGGCCATCGTCGCCATGAAGGTCAGGGTGCCGCCCGCCGAGTCGCCCACGATGGCGATGTGTTCGGGCTGGTAGCCGTCCTTGAGCAGTTGCGCATAGGCCGTGACGGTGTCGTCAATCTGGGCCGGGAACGGGTGCTCGGGAACGCGCCGGTAGTGCGGCACCAGCACCTCGGCCTGGGTCAGCTTAGCCAAGCGCGTG
>JAZJZP010000244.1:0-9517 GCA_040389805.1 Pseudomonadota bacterium | reverse complement strand
CGCGGCAGCGTGCAGTGCGGTGTCAGCACCGGCGTGGCTGGCTTCTCCGCGCCCGATACCAAAGGCTTGTGGACAGGGCTAGACGTTGACGTCTGCCGCGCCATCGCTGCCGCTGTCCTGGGCGATGGCAATAAAGTCACGTTTGTTCCCCTCAACGCCCAGCAGCGCTTTGCCTCCTTGCAGTCAGGCCAGATCGACGTGCTCTCGCGCAACACCTCGTGGACGCTGACCCGTGACGCCTCGCTGGGCTTCCACTTTGCAGCCATCACTTACTACGATGGTCAGGGCTTTTTGGTGCCCAAGAAGATCAAGGTCACCAGTGCCAAACAACTGCGCAACGCCCAGGTGTGTGTGCAGGCGGGGACCACCACTGAAAAGAACTTGTCTGACTTCTCCAGGTCGCAGGGCGTGCCACTCAAACCTGTGGTGTTTGACACCTTTGAGGCCGCCTTCAAAGCCTTCTTTGCGGGACGCTGCCAAGCCTACACAACCGATGCCTCAGGCCTGGCCAGCGTGCGCAACAAAGAAGCGCCCAAGCCTGACGACTACCTGATCCTGCCCGAGTTGATCTCCAAAGAGCCCCTGGGCCCTGTGGTGCGCCGAGGCGATGATGAATGGTTCGACATCGTCAAGTGGTCCGTGTTTGCCATGCTCGAAGCAGAAGAGCTGGGCCTCACGCGCGCCAATGTGGATGCCCAGCGTTCCAGCACCGATCCTGCCATCCAACGCTTTTTAGGCACGGGTGAAGACATGGGAAAACTGCTGGGCCTGGACAAGACCTGGTCGTATCGAATAGTCAAAACGGTTGGCAACTATGGCGAGGTGTTTGAGCGCAATGTGGGCTCGGGCTCCCTGCTCAAACTGCCGCGCGGTGCCAATCGGCAATGGAGTCAAGGCGGATTGATGTACGCCCCTCCAATCCGCTGACCGCTTTCACCCATGCTTGATTTTTTGACCCAGCCTGCTGGTTTTGGCATTGGCGAAACCGGCGCGATGGTGTTCGACGCCGCACAGCCCTTGTGGCGAGCCTTGCTGGTGGGCCTGGGCAATACCTTGCGGGTGTCCTTGCCCGCAGCGGTCGTGGCCACGGTATTGGGCACCTTGATCGCGCTGGCAAGGCGTTCACGCCACCAGGGCCTGAAAACAGCGGGCAGCATCTATGTGGACACCCTGCGCAATGTGCCCTTGTTGGTGCAGTTGCTAATGTGGTACTTCCTGCTGGTCGACTGGTTGCCCGACTCGACTCAAGCCATGCAATTGCTGCCCGGTGTCTTGCTCAGCAAAGGCGGCTTGAGCTTCCCTTGGCCGGTGCTGCCCGATGGAACCTGGGGTTGGAGTCTGCCCATGCAAGACGGCTTCAACGTCAGTGGCGGCGGCGCGGTCACGCCTGAATACCTTGCGGTGTTCCTGGCCTTGAGTACGTACACCGCAGCCTTTGTGGCCGAACTGGTTCGGGCAGGGTTGGAGTCGGTGCCGAAGTCCTTGGCCGAGGCCGCTCAAACCCTGGGAGCCCGCCCCCATCAGGTCGTGCGCAAGGTGGTGTTGCCGCAAGCCTTGCGCACCATCGTGCCCGCCATGACCAACCAGTACCTGAACCTGGTCAAAAATTCATCTCTGGCCGTTGCCGTGGGCTATCCCGACCTGGTGTCGGTCGGCAATACCGCCTTGAACCAGACCGGCCGCGCGGTTGAATGCATCGCCGTGATGATGTCGATCTACCTGCTGCTGTCCTTGTTCACGGCGGCACTGATGAACTGGTTCAACGCACAGCATGCACTCAAAGGCAGTGCCCAATGAACAAGCGCCTACTCGATCGGTCTTTGTCCCTGTTGGGATGGGCCATTCTGGCCGCAGTCGCCTGGAAGGTGCTCGACTGGGCCGTGCTCAATGCAGTCTTTCGACCCGATCAGGGCGCCTGTTGGGGCGTGATCGCTGAAAAGTACCGCCCCTTGCTGTTTGGACGCTACCCCTACGAACAACAATGGCGTCCCCTGCTGGCACTGCTGCTCATGCTCGGCAGTGCCATGGCTGTGTTGTGGCGGCCCTGGGCCTTGTCGGTGCGTGGATTCGTCACCGGAGCACTGCTCGTCGGGGCAAGCGTGGGCCTTTTGCTTCACGGCGGTCTTGCCGGATGGCCTGTCGTGCCCTCGGATCAATGGGGCGGCCTGCCCTTGACGGTGCTGCTCGCCTGGTTGACCCTATTGACATCATTACCCCTGGGCATTGCCCTGGCCGTGGGCCGCAGATCCAAAGGGCGCTGGGTGCGCATGGCCTGCACCACCTTCATTGAAATCACCCGTGGCGTGCCCCTGGTGATGGTGCTGTTCATGGCGGCGTTCATGTTGCCCGCCATCATCCCTGCGCAATATGAGGTGGGCATGTTGTGGCGCGTGGTCTTGGCCTTGACGCTGTTCTCGTCAGCCTACTTGGCTGAGATCGTGCGCGGTGGGCTACAAACCGTGGGGCCAGACCAGCATGACGCAGCACAAGTGCTTGGGCTCACCGCCTGGCAAACACAGCGACTGGTGATCCTGCCGCAAGCCCTGCGGGCGGTGTTGCCCGCCCTGGTCAGCCATGCCATTGGCTTGCTCAAAGACACGTCTTTGGTGATGGTTGTGAGCCTGCACGAGCTCACCGGAGCCCTGTCGCTCAGCTTGGGTGGCGATCCCCAATGGCGTCCTTATTACTTTGAAGGCTACCTGTTCATCGCCGCGGTCTACGCGGCGATGTGCTTGACGCTGGCACGCTCCGGACGCCGCATGGAGCGACGTTGGTTAGGTGTGAACGGCCAGTCCTGACTTACTTGAACAAGTAAGTCAGTCGTTGCCAGAGGCGCATGAAAAAGCCGGATTGCTCAACAGGCTCTAGCGCGACCAAGTTTTGTTCGCCAAACGCTTGTCCATCCAAGGTGATCAGCACTTTGCCCAACACGGCCCCCTTGGCGATGGGGGCGGTGATGTTCGGGTTGAGCTGAATATCGGTGTGCAAACTGGCCGCTTGGCCACGTGGGATTGTGGCCACGAAGGCGCTGTTCAGGCCCACATTGACAACATCGACCTTACCAACACGGACCTGGGCTGTCTTCAAAGAAACGCCGGTGGCCAATGGCCTGACATCTTCAAACGAGCCAAACGCCCAGTTGAACAGAGCGCGAGTTTGATCGGCACGCGCTTGCATGCTTTTGGCACCCATGATGACGGAGATCAAACGCATGTCGCCGCGTTTGCTGGATGCCGTCAAGCAAAAACCAGCCTCGCCGGTGTGCCCTGTTTTGAGGCCGTCGACAGTGGGGTCGGTGTAGAGCAAAGCATTGCGGTTGCCTTGCTTGATGCCGTTGTACGTGAACTCTTTTTCAGCGTAGATTTTGTAATAGTCGGCACTGTCACGGATGATGGCGCGGGCCAGCAAGGCCAGGTCATGGGCCGATGCGCGGTGCGCCGGATCAGGCAAGCCCGTGGCGTTCATGAAGCGGGTGTTCTTCATGCCCAAGCGCTGGGCTTCTGTGTTCATCAGCGCGGCAAATGAGGCTTCACTGCCCGCCATGTGCTCGGCAATGGCTTTGGAGGCGTCATTGCCCGACTGGATGATGATGCCGCGCAAGATGTCGATCACCGAGGCCGAACCATGCACAGGTAAATACATGCACGATTCAGCATTGGTGC
The DNA here is from genome assembly GCA_040389805.1 of Pseudomonadota bacterium. Lineage (GTDB taxonomy): Bacteria > Pseudomonadota > Gammaproteobacteria > Burkholderiales > Burkholderiaceae_C > Aquabacterium. The sequence goes on along the minus strand of JAZJZP010000244.1, from coordinate 5,855 downwards.
CACGGCACCAGGCGTTTTCGCTGACCAGCACTTGATCCGTCAGCTTGAGACGACCTTCTTTCAAGGCCTTCTCGACCAGGTAGCTGGTCATCATCTTGGTCAACGAGGCTGGCGGCAAGGCCTGCTCGGCGTTCGACTGAGCGAGGACTCGACCCGAGTCGAAATCCATGATCAGGTAAGCGGTATTGTCCAGCGGTGGCGCAGGCGCAATGACCGGCGCAGCGAACGATACGGTCGAGAAGGAAAAGGCCAGAGCCCAAAGGAGAGGTTTCGCGTTCATGACAGGGGCTCAGTAAAGCGTAAAAGCCGTCAGCCTACCTGAATTCAGCGCCATTGCAGCGCCCACGCATCGCTTGGCCCGGCCAAAGCGCCGTCCAATAAAGCGATCCTCAGAAAAAGTGAGGGGCTGCCTGCCTGTGCAGGCCCTCGAATCAGTCAGCGCCGGTGATGTCGGGCTCAACTTCGGGGGCACAGTCCACTTCTTGATCGAAGGCGTTGGTTTCGCCGTTGACCAAGGGGATGAGGGGCTTGTCCAAAGGACGGCAGATGCGGCTTTGCAGATGGTTCAGGCGCTCTGAGCGCTCCATCGCTTCAATCACAGCTTGCGGGTCCATCATCAAAGCGAATGGATTGGAGTAAAGACCTTGTTTTTGCATACTGCCTCCGGTGTGAAGAAATGCCGTTTCGATGGGGTCACTTTAGGCTTCACGGTCCGTTGGCGATAGTCACCGCAACTCCAAACCGCGTGTCAGAAATTGTCTGACACGCGGTAAGGGAACGGCTTAGGTTGAGGGTTGCATAGAAGGCGGTATTGCAAACAATTGCTCGAAGTTGTGCGTTGTGATGCGCCCTAACTCTTCGATGTCCAGGCCTTTGATTTCGGCCATCTGTTTGGCCACCAGGGCGACGTAGGCCGGCGAGTTGGTTTTGCCGCGGTGCGGCATGGGCGCCAGATAAGGGCTGTCGGTTTCGATCAGGCAGCGGTCCAGCGGCACGAAACGCGCCACCTCGCGGATCTCGACGGCATTCTTGAAGGTCAGGATGCCCGAGAACGAGATGTAGAACCCAAGGTCCAGCGCAGCACGGGCCACCGCCTCGCTCTCTGTGAAGCAATGGAACACGCCGCGCGAGCGACCTTGTCCGGCCTCGCGCAGGATGGCGATGGTGTCGTCGCTGGCTTGGCGGGTGTGAATGATCAGGGGCAGCTCAGTGTCCAGCCCTGCCTGGATGTGCACGCGAAAGCGCTCGCGTTGCCAGTGCATGTCTGCAACGGTACGCTCGCCCAGACGGTAATAGTCCAAGCCGGTTTCACCGATGCCCACCACCTTGGGCAGGCGCGATCGCTCGACCAAGTCGGCCAGCGTGGGCTCTTGCACGCCTTCGTTGTCAGGGTGGACGCCGACCGTGGCCCAAAAGTTATCGAAGCGAGTCGCCAGGGCTTGCACCTGCGGGAACTCTTCGAGGGTAGTGCTGATGCACAGCGCCCGGTCGACCCCGGCCAGCGCCATGTCGGCACGAACCTGGTCCAAGCGGTCAGCGTAGTCGGGAAAATTGAGGTGGCAGTGCGAATCAACAAACATGAGGACAGTCGGCAGGTTCTGAAAACCTGCGATCTTGCCTCAAAGTGTTTGTGTCGGCTTGTTGGAGCCTAAAGAGGTGCCCAGGATTTGCTCAATCTTGATGCGCAACAGGCGGGTCTTTTCATCCGAGGGGAAGCGTACGCCCACCCCTTGAGTGCGTCCGCTCGATGCATTGGGCGGGGTAATCCAGGCAATCTTGCCAGCCACCGGGTAGCGCTGGGCATCGTCGGGCAGTGACAGCAGCAGGTAGATGTCATCGCCTAGCTTGTATTCACGCGGCGTGGGCACGAACAAGCCGCCATCGGTGAAGGCTGGGATGTAGGCCGCATAGAGCGCGCCTTTTTCGCGAAACACCAACTGCATCACGCTGGGTCGGGCCGCGCCCGCCGTGGGGACACCAGTGCTGGTCGAGGTTTTCCCGGGCCCGGTCATCGAAAAGGCAGAAGGGATGGCCGTGGATTGGAGTTCGCTCATCGTGGAGAAATTGTAACGTCGCTAAAAAATGCTGATCGTGAATTTACCCGCATGAAAGCCGCTCTTTACGTGTTGAAACGTTCACCGAGTTCGCAGCACTGTACGGGCTTGCAAGAGCAAGGCCTCCACTTTGAGCCCGAGGTTCCAGGGGTGTTCGGCATGTCGGTTGACCTTGCGCAACTCGGCCGCCCAGGCCGTCAAGCGGGTGAGATCGGCGTCGCGGTGCAGGCTGCCTTCTGGAAAGTACCTCGGCGAAGCTCCGGTGGCCATGCAGGCCAGGTCGTGGCAGAGCTTTTGCAAGGTGTCGACCACCAGAGGCAATGGCCAACCCGCCATGGCGCCCACCTGCCCCCGTACCACGTCTTGTGGGATTTGTGGCCAGCGGGTGGCGTCCAGACCCAATGTGTGGCGGTCTCTGGCGGTGAGTGGCTGGCCGCCTGCGGCTTGCAACAGCACGCTCGCATCCGACGCCGTCAGGCCTTTGATCTGGTCCTGCAGCCACGACGTGGCCGCGCCCTGCTCTGGCATGGGCAAGCGCCACGCCTGGCAACGGCTGCGCACCGTGGGGAGTAATTCGTCCAGAGAGCCTGCGCTGATGACAAACCGCACCATGCCCGGCGGCTCTTCCAGGGTCTTGAGCAGGGTGTTGGCCGAGACCGTGTTCATGCGTTCGGCGGGGTGCAGCACCACCACCTTGGCGCGCCCCCGCGATGCCGTGTTCTGCGAGAACTGGACCACGGCCCGGATGGCTTCGACCTTGATTTCCTGGCTGGGTTTGCGCGTTTTACTGGTTTTTTCAGCGCTGCCCTCGCCTTCGTCGGCTGATGCGCTCCAACCCAGGGCTACTTGCAGTGCTTCAGGCAGCACCACCACCAAGTCAGGATGCGAGCGGGCCAGCACCAGATGACAACTGCCGCACACGCCACAGGCGGGCTTGAGGGGGGCGCCCAAGGGCTGCGCTTCGCACAACCAGGACTGGGCCAGTGCCATCGAGAACTCAAACTGCCCTACCCCTTCAGGCCCATGGACCAAGGTGGCGTGGGCATTGGCCTGGGCCAGTGCGGCGGTCAGGGGCTTGTGCAACCAAGGCAAGAGGTTCAAGGCGTCGCTCACAGCCATCCCTTGGTCTGCAAGGCCGCCTCGACCTGCACGCGCACGTCGGCCGGGCTGACACTGGCGTCGATCAGCGCAAAACGCTGGGGGGTGGCTTGAAGTCGTGCTCGATAGCCTTGGCGGACACGTTCAAAAAAGGCGGTGTCCTGGGCTTCAAAACGATCGGGCTGGCGCGCATGGGACAAACGGATGGCGGCCACTTCGGGCGGCAGGTCGAACAGCAAAGTCAGGTCCGGCTGGCGCTCGCCTTGCACCCACGACTCCAGGGTCGACAGCACAGCCAAGTCAAAACCGCGCCCACCACCCTGGTAGGCAAAGGTGGCGTCGGTGAATCGGTCGGACAAGACCCAGGCACCCCGGGCCAAGGCTGGCTCAATCACATTGACCAGGTGATCACGCCTGGCGGCAAACACCAGCAAGGACTCGGTCAGGGCATCCATCGGGTCGTGCAGGATGGCCTCGCGCAGCTTCTCGGCCAGCGGCGTGCCGCCGGGCTCGCGGGTGCGCACCACTTCGACACCTGCCTGACTCAGTTGGGCTTGCAGAGCATCCAGATGACTGGTTTTGCCCGCCCCGTCGATGCCTTCAACGCTGATGAACCGGCCCACCGCCGACAAGGGCGATGTGGTCACGGTGGTCGACGGCTGGCTCATGGTCGCTTTCGTTGGTATTGGTTGACCGCGCGATTATGCTCAGTCAACGTGGTGCTGAATGCACTGGTCCCATCGCCACGGGCCACAAAGTACAAGGCGGACGTGGACGCGGGGCGAACCGTCGCCATCAGGGCGGCTTTGCCAGGCATGGCGATGGGCGACGGCGGCAGGCCCACATGGAGGTAGGTGTTGTAGGGCGAATCCGTCTGCAAATGGATGCGGCGCAGGTTGCCATCGAACTGCTCACCCAGCCCGTAGATCACGGTGGGGTCGGTTTGCAAGGGCATGCGCTGGCGCAGACGGTTGATGAACACCCCGGCAATCATCGGGCGGTCGGACTCCCGGCCCGTTTCTTTTTCGACGATGGAGGCCAGGGTCAAGACCTCTTGCGGGGACTTCAAGGGACTGTCGGCCTCTCGCAGTGGCCACACCTCGTCCAGGTGGCGTTGCATAGCCCGGTGCGCGCGCTGCAAGACGGCCAGATCGGCGCTGCCTTTGGCGTAGGAGTAGGTGTCCGGGAAGAATTGCCCTTCGGGCGGGAGCCCTGGACTCCCAAGTTCCGCCATCAATTGGGCATCACTGAGCGCCGCAGCGGTGGGCCGCAGGCCATCGGCTTTTGCCAGTTCGGCACGAAACTGTTTGAAGGTCCAGCCCTCAATCAGTTTGACGACGGCCAAGCGTTCATCTCCCTGCACCATCATGCGCAGCAACTCACGAGGGGTCTGACCCTGGTCCAGCACATAGCTACCGGCCCGTATCTGGCGAGATTGCCCCGACCAGCGGAACCATTGGTACAACATCCAGGGGCGTGCATCCACGCCGGCAGCCACCCAGTCCGCGGCAATCTGGCGCGGGGTGGCGCCGCTCTCAATGGACAGCTCAGCGCTGCTTGCGCGCAATGGCAAGGGCTGATTGACCCACCAGAGAGCGGCCGCCCCAACGGTCAAAGCCACGACGAGCAGCAGGCTCACCAAGGTGCCCAACAAGCCCATGCCAACACGTCCGTACGCAGGCTGGCGCGCGGCCCATGGCCGTGAACGCTGAGGAGGGGCGATGCGGTCTTGCCGCACCCAAAAACGCTGAATCATCCGTGTACCCATCAAGGACTTGACGACCGTGATGATAATGACCTCATGCAAACCTTCAATTTTCCAGATGCCAACACCTTTAATGGTGCGGTGGCCTTGCCCCATTGGGGCGTTGTTCAGGCGGAGGGCGCCGATGCCGCCAGTTTTCTGCACGGCCAGTTGAGTCAGGACGTCTCCAGCCTGACGCCCACCGAGGCGCGACTGGCTGCATTTTGTTCTGTCAAAGGCCGGATGCTGGCTAACTTTTTGATTTTGCGCCCTCAGGCCGAGTCGTGCTGGCTCTTGACTGACGCCCAGGTGTTGCCTGGGGTGCTCAAGCGTTTGTCGATGTTCGTGATGCGGGCCAAGGCTCGCCTGAGCGATGCGTCTGCTGCGGTGTCCGTGATCGGGCTGACGGGCGCCAGCGCCCAAGCATGGTTGGACGATGCATTGCCTGAACAAGCATGGCAAGTGCGCGCGCACGGTGCCAACGGCGCTCAGGTGGTGCGTCTGCCAGATGTACTTGGTGCCCTCCGGTGCTTGTGGATCGGGCCTGCCGAGCAAGCGCCTGCCGTATTGGCCGCCTTGCCTGCCCTGCCATTGGCCAGCTGGCAATGGCTGGAGGTCATGAGCGGTGTGGTTCGCATTGAGCCCGCCACCAGCGACCAGTTTGTGCCGCAGATGGTCAATTTTGAGGTGGTCGGTGGGGTCAACTTCAAAAAGGGTTGCTACCCCGGGCAAGAGATCGTGGCCCGCAGCCAATACCGCGGCACGCTCAAACGGCGCATGTTCTTGATGCATGGCGCGGTGCCGATGCAGGCCGGGCAAGAGGTGTTTTCGGCCACAGACCCGAGCCAGCCCGCTGGCTTGGTGGCCAATGCAGAGGCCATCCCAGGTGCCGATGAGCAACCCAGTGCCGCTTACAGCGCCTTGGTCGAGCTGAAGTGGCAGGTGTTGGAGGGGGGCTG
>JAZJZP010000243.1:0-8173 GCA_040389805.1 Pseudomonadota bacterium | reverse complement strand
CTTGCGCCCCACCGGCGAGCGTGCCCATCAGGCTTTTCAAGGCCGGCTGCACTTCGAGCAAGACACGGGCGCCTAACGCGGCAACCAGGGGCACGTAGCGGCAAAACTGGAGGGTGTCCCCCAGGCCTTGTTCGGCATGCAGCAAAATGGTGCGACCCCGCAGATCGGACTGTCCCAACCACAGCGGCTGGGTGAAGGTGCGGGGCTGCGCGTTTTTGAAGCTGCCTTTTTTCCAGCGCCATTCCAGCTGAGGCAACCCTCGCGCCCAATCCCCCAGGAGCAGGTCGCACCATCCCTGGCCCCATTGGGCATCGGCATCGGCAGGCTGCAAGGCATGCGTCCTGGCAAAGGCCTCGCGTGCCGCGCTGACTTGCCCCATGTCCAGCAGCGCATTGCCACGGTTCATGTGTGCACCCGCATGGTCGGCGTTGATCTCCAGGGCGCGTTCGCATTGGAGCAAGGCCTCTGGCCAACGTTCCGCCTCGCGCAGGGCGCCGCCAAAATTCGACCGCACGGTCGCGTCACGGGGATCCAGCTGGATCGCTTGCTCATAGCTGCGGATGGATTCCGCCAGGCGCCGAAGCTTTAACAAGGCACTGCCGCGGTTGCCCAGAACGCTCGGTTGATCAGGCTTCAAAGCGAGCGAGCGATCAAAGTTGCTCACGGCTTCCTCGAACCGTTGCATCGCCAAATAAGCAACCCCGCGGCCACTGAAGGCGGCGGCGCTGTCCGGCTGCAGCGCAATGCCTTGGTCGTAGTTGGTGATGGCCTCGCTGCTGCGACTCAAGGCCACGCAGGCATGGCCACGGTTGATCAAGGCCGCCGCATGCTGGGGTTGCAGGGCCAGTGCATGGGAGTAGCTGTCGATCGCTTCGTCGAAACGCTCCAAGGCCAGAAAGGCATTGCCTTGATTGAAATACGCCTCGGCATTCCCCGGTTGCAGCGCCAACGCTTGGCCAAAGCTGGCGATGGCAGACTCCCATTGCTTGAGCGCCACACAAGCGACACCACGACCAAAATGCGCAGGGGCATAGTCCGACTCAAGGGAGATGGCTTGATCGAAGCAGACCAGCGCATGGTCTGGCTGCTGGGACTCCAGCCACGCGATGCCCAAATTGGCATGGGCCATCGCCACCTCTGCATCCACGGCAATGGCCTGGCTGATGAGGTCAATGCAGGCCGGAAAGTCTCGCTGCTGCATGGCCATGACGCCCAGCAGGTGCAAGGCATCGAACTGCTGGGGATCGAGCCGCAGCACCTCCTGAAAAACGGCGCGCGCCTGGTCGGTCTGCCCCTGACCAAGGGCGGCCTCGGCTTGATCCAACAAGGCGTCGATCACGTCGGGGTCGGCGGCAGGGTGCGCTCCAGCGCTGGTCGGTGTAGAAGGGTCCGTGTGCATGATCAATCAAAAATAGGAGTAAAGGGACAGGGACAGCAAGCGGCCATGTTACCGGGCGCATCGACATCCCCTCTGGGGGTATTGCCCCTGAAAAATCAGCGCTCCATCACCGCAAAGCCAATGCCAGCCGCTTGCAGGCGCCGCACGAGCGCGTCACCCATGACCACGGCGGTGGTGACCTGGCCGGACACCTTGGGCAGCGTGTCATACGCCATGCACAAGGTCGATTCGGCCAGCATCTTGGACGTCTCGCCATAGCCTGGGTCTCCACCTGAGACCTGGGTGAGCAAACGCTGTGGACCCGACGGGGTCACCGCCTCGGCCACAAAGGTGACACTGAAGCTGGCGCGCGCACGTTGCGCGGCGTCAGGCCCTTCGCCCGACACCTTGCTCGCCAGCAACCAGCGTTTGAGCGGCGGCACCTGTGCCAGCAGCACCAACACCCCCACGCCCACCACCAAGCCCAATACCTGCCGCAACTTGGGCAAGACCACAAAGTGGCCGTAGCGAAAGTCGGGGCCAAAGGCGGCCAAGGTTCGGGCCGAACGTTTAACCATTTGCGGATCAATCGTGGGCAAGGGCACGGCCCAACCGCGGGGCATGCCTGCGCCGCTGGGTGCCCGGTGCAGACCCTGGCTCACCGCGCCCACCTGGCGCACGGGCGCCGAAGACTGCCCCTGTTGCAAGGCCTCTTGACGATGGCGCTGAGCCGCGGCCCGCGCGGTGCGGCCCAAGCGCGAGAAGGCATGCACCGCCGAGTGAAACGTGCCCGCAGAAAACGTGCCTTGCGCCGACACATAGCCTCTCATGCGCACCGGCAGGTCCTTGGGCAATTGCTGAGCGCAAAAGTACGCTCCCAGGTCGTGCGGGATGGAATCAAACCCGCAGGCATGCACCAGGCGGGCCCCGGTCCGCACGGCCTGCGCATGATGGGCCAACCACATCGCATCCACAAACTCGGGCTCGCCCGTCAGGTCCAGATAATCGGTGCCCGCCGCCGCACACGCCGCCACCAAGGGTTCGCCATGCAGGATGTAAGGCCCCACGGTCGTGGTGATCACACGGGTCGACGCCGCCACGCTGGCGAGCGCCGATGCATCGCTGCTGTCGACCACGAACAAGTCAATGCACGCAAACTCGGGCCGCACGGCCGCGATCTCGGCACGCACACGCGCCAACTTGTCGAGCGAACGCCCCGCCAGCGCCCACCGAGCCGCCGCTGGCGCGTGGGCGGCCAGGTACAGCGCCGTCAAGCGCCCCGTGAAGCCCGAAGCCCCAAACAGCACAAAGTCAAAACGGCGATCGGACGTGGTCATGGCGTAAAACCCTGAGGGCAAGCAAACGGTTGAAGATTGGTGTGTGACTTACCGCACAGTTTTTAACACGCCCAAACCGGGGGGGCGTGGGTTCCACCCCGTACCCCGCATCAGGGGGGATCCCCACAATTCAAGGCATCGACTACCCCGTCACCGAGGTCCATGATGTCCCAAGCCGCCAAGACCAAGATCTACACCCGCTACCAAAGCCTGAACAGCATTTCTGTGCAGGACATCAGGAATATGTTCAAGGTCTTTTGCCGCTACTACGACAACGTGGCCCTGGACCAGTTTGTGTCCGACCTGAGCAAGAAGACCGGCGCCTTCATCATCCGCCGCCAGCGCGACGATGCCATCGTCGGTTTTTCGACGTTTGGCGTGTACCACATGGAAGTGGACGGCAAGAAGATCAAGGGCATCTTCAGCGGCGACACGGTGCTGGAAAAAGAGCACTGGGGCAACCGCGCCATCAACGCCGCGTTTGTGAAGCGCGTGCTGTGGGAGGCCATCAAGAACCCACTGACGCCGCAATACTGGTTCCTGATTTCGAAAGGCTACAAAACCTTTTTGCTGATGAGCCGCAACTTCCCGGAGTACTACCCGCATCCGACCCAAAAGAACGCGCACCTCAAGAACATTGCCGAGGCTTATTGTGATGCGCTCTTCCCGGGCAAGCTGGACAAGGAATCGATGGTGCTGGACTTTGGCGACGGCTACAACTGCCTCAAGGGCGACGTCACCCCAATCACCAACGACCTGCGCAAGCAGGCCGACATTGCGTTTTTCGAGCGTTGCAACCCCACCTGGGAGCGTGGAACCGAACTGCCCTGCGTCGGTCGTGCCGACCTGAAGACATTCTTCCAGGCCATCCTGCCCCAGATGTGGAAGCTGCTGATCAAGCCCTCACGGGCACGCCCCGCCACGGTGCGCCAACGGGCCGGCCAGGCTTGGTCGGATTCCAGCTTTGGCAAAGCAGTGTCACGGCATCGGGAGGCCTTGTTTGGTTGATCACATTGCAGGCTCACAGGCTGCCGAACTGCGGCTAGTCGCAGCCAGCTGCTTACCGTAAACTGGCCCCATCACGCGATGTGAACAGGAGCCGTCCCTTGCGAAATCACCAGGAGCTTGATGAGCGCAGCCTTGCCTTGCATCGGCTGATTGCCGAAAAAATCAGGCAGGACCCCACCTTGTTCAACAAAGCGCGGGCCACACTGGCGAGCTGGCGAACCAGGGTCAGCAGCCGCTCTCAGCCCTATCTGGACGAGTGGGAGTCCCTCATGAACCAGGGCATTGAAGCCTGCCTGGCCGTTGCCGTTGAAGAGTCCGAACACGCCACCGCATTGCGCCAGTCCTCGCCACTGTCAGGCCTGCTCAGCAACCAGAAAACATGGAACAAGGACTGCGGCCATGTTGCGCACTGAACTGGAGCACCTGATTCGCGCCGCTGCAGCCGTCACGAACGAATATGAAATCATGATCATCGGGAGCCAATCCATTCTTGGCGCAGCGCCCAATGCCCCCAAAGATTTGTTGGTCTCCATGGAGGCAGATTTCTTCCCGCTGCACCGACCGGATCTGGCGGATGTCATCGACGGCGCCATTGGCGAGGGATCCCCGTTTCATGATCGCTTTGGGTACTACGCGCAAGGTGTCGGCCCCGAAACCGCCATCCTCCCCGTCGGTTGGGAACAGCGCTTGGTCAAAATTCAAAACGCCAACACCGACCTCAAGATCGGCTTGTGCCTGGATCCGCATGATTTGGCCGCCTCCAAACTCGCCGCAGGTCGAGACAAAGATTGGGCGTTTGTGGAGGTCATGCTGGCGCACCACCTAGTGGACGCAGGCACCCTCCTGGCGCGAATCGAGAGCCTACCCATCCAGGCAGACAAGGTCGCGCGGCTCCAGGCTTGGGTCTCCGCGCGAAGCAATCGCGCTCAAGCCGCCGACTGAAGCCCGCTCAAAAACCCCGTCGCCCCGTCGTGCAAGCAGCGGGGACGGTACTGCCCCACCCTTCGCGCAATGGCCGCGATGTGGTCGGGCGTGGTGCCACAGCAGCCCCCTGCGATGTTGAGGAAGCCCGCCTTGGCGAAGTCCTCGACCAAGCCGCCCGTAATCTCCGGGGTCTCGTCAAAGCCGGTGTCGCTCATGGGGTTGGGCAAGCCGGCGTTGGGGTAGCAGCTGATGAAGGTGTCGCCTGCGATCTTGGACAACTCTTCAATGTAGGGCCGCATCAGGGCCGCGCCCAAGGCGCAGTTCAAGCCGATGGCCAGCGGGTGTGCATGGCGCACCGAGTGCCAGAAGGCGCTGACGGTCTGGCCGGACAAGATCCGACCCGACGCGTCGGTCACCGTGCCCGAGATGATGATGGGCAGGCGCTCGCCAGTATTCTCGAACAATTCGTCCAGCGCAAAGATGGCCGCCTTGGCATTGAGCGTGTCAAAAATGGTCTCGACCAAAAAGACGTCGCAGCCGCCCTCCAGCAAGGCTTGCGCTTGTTCGTAATAGGCCTGGCGCAAGGTCTCAAAGTCGACGTTGCGCACCGCGGGGTCGTTCACGTCGGGGCTGATGCTGGCCGTCTTGGGGGTGGGGCCAATGGCGCCCGCCACAAAGCGTGGTTTGTCCGGCGTGCTGTACTGGTCGGCCACCTCGCGGGCCAGACGGGCGCCTTCGAGGTTCATCTCGCGGGCCAGCTCGGGCAGGTCGTAGTCGTCCTGTGCCACGGTGGTGGCGCCAAAGGTGTTGGTCTCGATCAGGTCGGCACCGGCGGCCAAGTACTGAGCATGGATCTCGCGAATCACCTCGGGCTTGGTCAGCTGCAGCAACTCGTTGTTGCCTTTGAGGTCTTTGTGGTGAGCGGCAAAGCGCGCGCCACGGTAGTCGGCCTCGGTCAGCTTGTAGCGCTGGATCATGGTGCCCATGGCCCCGTCCAGGATGACGATGCGCTGGCGCATGATCTCGGGCAACTGGGCCCCACGGGTGTAGGGACGACGTTCCACCGGAGGGGTGGCGGGCAAGGTGGGGGCGGCGGTAGAGCTCATGCCGCCATTATCACGGGCGCGGCACCGCTTCGCTGCTGTGGGCCCAAAGACCCATTTGCGCCGGGTCCATCGGTCGGCCCATCAAGAAGCCCTGCAACTCATCACACCCCAGGCGCAGCAAGATGTCCTGCTGCCCCACGGTCTCGACCCCTTCGGCGACCACGCTCAGCCCCAAGGCGTGCGACAGGCGCACCGCCGCATCCACCACGGCACGGGCATCGGCATCGTGCTCCAACTTGTGGACAAAGCTGCTGTCGATTTTGAGCTGGCGGGCGGGCAATTGGCGCAACTGGTTGAGGTTGGCATGGCCGGTGCCGTAGTCATCGATGGACACCAAGGCGCCCAGCTGGATGATCTGTTCGAGTATGCGCATCGTCGCGCTCGGATCGGCCGTGGCCACCGATTCGCTGATCTCGAACGTCAGTCGATTGGCTGCGACGCCGTGTCGATCCAAGGCCTCGGCAATGCGCACCACCAGGTCGGTCTGGCGCAATTGATGCACCGACAAGTTGATGGACACCCGCATGTCCAAGCCCTCGTCCTCCCAGACGCGCAACTGGCGACAGACTTCTTGGATGACCCACTGCCCCAGCACGCCGATGAGGCCGAAACGCTCGGCCACCGGCACGAAGACCAGGGGGCCTAAGGCCCCTTGTCGGGGATGTTGCCAGCGCAGCAACGCCTCGACGCCCGCCAACCGGCCGGTCTTGGCGTCCAGCTTGGGCTGGTAGTCCAGGCTCAAGCCCCGTGCCCCATGCTCCAGCGCCTCGCGCAACTCGCGCTGCAGATCGGCCTGGGCTTCGCTGTTGGCTTCCATGCTGTCTTCAAAAAAGGCGTGCAGGCCTGCGCCCGCTTGCTTGGCGGACCGCATCGCCGCCTCGGCGTGGGCCAGCAGCTTGGCGCGCGGGCCATGCTCCGGGTAGAGCACGATGCCAACCGAGCACGACATCTTCATATCACTCCCACACACGCGGATCGGCTGGGCCAGTGCAGCCCGCACCCGCGAGGCCACCACCGCCGCCGCCGAGGCATCGGGGTTGCCGTCGAGCAGCATCAAAAACTGGTCCTCCGCCAACCGGGCCACGGTGTCCGACTGTCGCGCCAGGTCCGCCAGGCGCCCTCCCATGTCCTTGAGGATCTGGTCGCCCACCCGGTGTCCATGAAACTCATTGAGCGGCTTGAACCCGTCCAGGTCGATGAACAAGATACTGAACCGCCGTTGGGCCGACTCAGCCCGTCGAATCACACTGTCCAGGCGGTCCTCAAACAAGAGCCGATTGGCCAGGCCAGTCACGGGGTCTCGCAGGGCCTGGTCTTTCAGCGCAGCCTGCGCTTCCTGCAACGCCGTGGCCAGTTGCTTCGCCTTGGCGGCGGGGCGTCGCGCCCAGAGTGCCTTCACCCCCGAGCTCAAACGCTCAAACGTCAACATGTTGATGCCTTTCATTCGCCGTCGCGGGTAGCGAGGGCACGGGCGACGGATCGCTCTCGCGCTGCATTCGCAAGGTCAGTTGGATGTCCATCCAGTCGTGCAAGGCCACGGCCGTCATGGGCCGGCCCAACAAAAATCCTTGCAGCTCATCGCAGCCCAAGGCCACCAGCACCTTGCGCTGGGCCTCGGTTTCAACGCCCTCGGCCACCACCGTCAACCCCAGCGCGTGAGACAACCTCACCACGGCCTCGACAATGGCGCGGGCGTCGTGGCTGTGGTCCAGGTCATTCACAAAACTGCGGTCGATCTTGAGTTGCCTGGCCGACAAACGGCGCAAGTAGCTCAGGCTGGAATAACCGGTTCCAAAGTCGTCAATCGACAGCTTCACGCCCAAGCGACTCAAGCGGTCAAAGACCCGCAACGAGGCCTCGATGTCGTCCATGGCCACCGACTCGGTGATCTCCATGAGCAACATGGTCGGCGGGATCTGGTATTTTTCAAGGGTGTCGGTCACCCGTGCGCTCAAGTCATGTTCACGCAGTTGATGGGCCGACAGGTTGATGGCCACGGGCAACTCCAAGCCCACATTCAACCAGGCCCGCATCTGGCGACAAGCCTCGTTGAGAACCCAAAACCCCAAGTCACCAATCAGACCAAAGCGCTCGGCCACCGGGATGAACTCGGCCGGGCTGACCGAGCCTCGCACCGGATGGCTCCAGCGCAGCAAAGCCTCGACCCCCACCAAGGCACCGCTCTTGGCATCCAGTTTGGGTTGGTAGTGCAAAGCCAGTTCACCACGCGCCATCGCATAGCGCAGATCGCGCTGCATCTCGACCTGGTCGGCGCCGGAGTTCGTCATGCCGGGCTCATGCAGGCAATACACCCCGCCACCGGCTTTGCTGGCCGTCAGCATGGCCTCGTTGGCATGGGTGATCAGGTGCTCGACGGTAGAACTTTCCGGGTACATCGCGATGCCGATTGAGCAGCTCAC
>JAZJZP010000242.1:0-3135 GCA_040389805.1 Pseudomonadota bacterium | reverse complement strand
GCTCAGGTGACGTGGATGACGTACCGAATGTGCGTCCGCGCCGCAAGGGCATCTACATCCTGCCCAACCTCTTTACGCTGGCGGGACTGTTTGGCGGCTTTTACGCCATCGTCATGGCCATGAATGGCCAGTTTGAGCAGTCTGCCATTGGGGTGTTCTGTGCCATGGTGCTCGACAGCCTGGATGGACGCGTCGCCCGCATGACCAATACCCAGAGCGCCTTTGGCGAGCAGATGGACAGCCTCTCTGACATGGTCTCCTTTGGTGCCGCACCCGCGTTGATCGTCTATGAATGGGCGCTCAAGGGTATGGGCAAACTGGGCTGGATTGCGGCATTCGTGTACTGTTCAGGCGCCGCGTTGCGCCTGGCACGCTTCAATACCAACATCGCGGTGGTCGATAAGCGTTTCTTCCAAGGCTTGCCCAGTCCTGCCGCGGCCGCCTTGGTGATGGGCTTGATCTGGGTGGTGACCGACATGGGCGAGAGCGCCCGCAGTCAGCCTTGGTTGGTGTGGCTGGCCTGTGGCTTGACGCTGTACTCCGGTTTGACCATGGTGACCAACATCCCGTTCTACAGCTTTAAGGACGTGAATTTTCGTCGAACCGTGCCGTTCATCGTCATCGTGGCCATCGCCTTGGGCATTTCGGTGATCACCATCCACCCGCCCATTGTGCTGTTCGGCATCTTTCTGACTTACGGTTTGTCGGGCTACGGGGTGTATGTCTGGAAGCGCATCAAAGGGCGGCCAGTGAGCGTGATTTCCACCTCCACAGACGAGCCTGATGAAGAAGGTCTGCACCGCTGATCGGTTTTTGAGGGCTTTTGTCCGCTGTCAAGTTCCAAGGCTCATGCTATATTTATTCCCATGACGATCTTCAACGCAACCTTGCTACTACTACTACTAGGAGTGCCCCGGGCGCGTTGATCGCTTTCGTTTGTACCTTTGTACCTTCCGAACTTTCGCAAAACGGCCCGCCAGCACTACGCGGGCCGTTTTGTTTGGCAAGTCGTTTTTAGAAGTGCCGCCGACCAAACAGCCCCACAGCGCTGAGGTCGACCTTTTACTTCACTGACCTGTTCCACGGAGACCACCATGACCGACAAACTCATCATCTTCGACACCACCTTGCGCGATGGCGAACAATCGCCCGGCGCCTCCATGACCCGGGACGAAAAACTGCGCATCGCCCGCCAGTTGGAGCGACTGAAGGTTGACGTGATCGAAGCCGGGTTTGCCGCTGCGTCCAATGGTGATTTCGAGGCGATCAAGGCCATTGCAGAGGCCATCAAGGACTCCACCGTGTGTTCACTGGCCCGCGCCAATGACCGCGACATTGCCCGCGCGGCAGAAGCCTTGAAGGGCGCCAATTCCTGGCGCATCCACACCTTCATCGCCACCAGCGCGCTGCACATGGAGAAAAAGCTCCGCATGTCGCCTGAGCAGGTGCTTGAGCAGGCCAAACAATCGGTCCGCTTTGCCCGCAACCTCACCAGTGACGTTGAGTTTTCTGCGGAAGATGGTTACCGCTCCGACATGGACTACCTCTGTCGGGTGATTGAGGCCGTCATCGCCGAGGGTGCTTCCACCATCAACATTCCGGATACGGTGGGTTACGGCATCCCGGAGTTGTACGGTAATTTCATCAAGACCCTGCGCGAGCGTGTGCCCAATTCCGACAAGGCCATCTGGTCGGTGCATTGCCACAATGACTTGGGCATGGCGGTGGCCAATTCCTTGGCGGGCGTCAAAATTGGTGGCGCTCGGCAAGTGGAATGCACCATCAACGGTCTTGGCGAGCGTGCGGGCAACGCCGCGCTTGAAGAAGTGGTCATGGCGGTTCGCACTCGGCGAGATTATTTTGGGCTGGATGTGGGCATTGACACCGTGCAAATCATGCCGGCCTCACGCCTGGTATCGCAAACCACGGGTTTTGTCGTGCAGCCCAATAAAGCGGTGGTGGGCGCCAATGCGTTTGCCCATGCCTCAGGTATTCACCAAGATGGCGTCTTGAAGGCCCGTGATACCTACGAGATCATGCGTGCCGAAGATGTGGGCTGGGCTGCCAACAAAATGGTGCTCGGGAAGCTCTCGGGCCGCAATGCCTTCAAACAGCGCTTGCAGGACTTGGGCATTCAAATTGACTCCGAGGCCGATGTGAACACGGCGTTCGCCAAGTTCAAGGAACTGGCCGACCGCAAGAGCGACATCTTTGATGAGGACATCATCGCCCTGGTTGGCAATGAC
This sequence comes from Pseudomonadota bacterium, assembly GCA_040389805.1. Taxonomy (GTDB): domain Bacteria; phylum Pseudomonadota; class Gammaproteobacteria; order Burkholderiales; family Burkholderiaceae_C; genus Aquabacterium. The sequence continues at coordinate 889 of JAZJZP010000242.1, read as the reverse complement.
AGCCTCACCAGCCAGCAAGACCACTATCGCTTGGTCGCGCTCTCTCAGCACTCTGAGACCGGTGAGCGCCCACACGCACGCATTGTTTTTGCTGCGGGCGATCAAGAACACCAATCCGAGAGCGATGGCAATGGCCCTGTGGATGCCAGTCTCAAGGCAATTGAAGCGATCGTGAAAAGTGGCGCGGAAATCGTCCTCTACTCCGTAAACGCTATCACCTCCGGAAGCACAGAATCCCAAGGAGAGGTGACTGTGCGGCTGCAATTGAGTGGGCGCGTGGTCAATGGGGTCGGATCGGATCCGGACATCGTTGTGGCGTCTGCCAAGGCTTATTTATCGGCTTTGAACAAGCTGCACAGCAAGTCTGAGCGGGTCGCTGCTCAGGGTTGACCCGGTGGAGCCCGATCTATTTGGTGAGGTTGCTTTATAAAAACGGCGTAAGTCTTTGAATTTGCGCGTTTTTTTATTACACTTCGCTCTGTGAGGAAAGGGCTGTACTGTGCTGCTAAAGAAGTTGAATAAAAACTGGTGGGCGGTTGCGCTGCTGTCATTGGCATCTGTGGTGCTTATACAGCCGTCTCAGGCCGCTTCCAAGTCCAAAGGCAAGGGCAAAGTGCATGTGGCGTCGGCCGCCTCGCACAAGGCTCGGGTCGTCCGTCATGTGCAACCCAGGCGCGCAGCGACGGCGGTCAAAACTGGGCGCGTGGCTCGCGCGGCCCGTCATGCCGTGCCTGTCGCCATGCTGGCACCCATGATCAGCGCCTCGATGTCCCCGCGTGCAGGCAAGGCTGATCCCAGCGTGTCGGCAGCCTCTGGTGCGTCGTTTGGGCAAATTTACGGTCTTCACCACACCCAGGATCCACTGGACCTCAAGTCCAGCGTGGCCTTC
>JAZJZP010000241.1:0-1695 GCA_040389805.1 Pseudomonadota bacterium | reverse complement strand
AAGGCGGGCTGAGACCATGGCCTCCACGGCGGCACCGGTTACTCCAGCCTTCGTTGCTACCCCGGTCCAGGTTCGGCTGATGGACGCGCTTACGGATGGTCAGTCAAGGATCGTGGGGTTCGGCGGTGGGATTCGCGGTACCAAGACGTGGGGCTCCCTCAGCGCGATCATCACGCTGTGCAGTTCCACCGGTTGGCCGGTTGCCAATTGCTGAAGGCCGGTCTCAGCAGACGCAACGTCGGTATTGACCTTCTCGAATTCACGCTCCAGCGTGGCCAAGAAATTGGCCCCATTGGTTTGATTCGCGCCTGACGTCTGAACCGACGCCATGGCCTCGGTCACGGATGAAATTGCGGCGATGGCTTCGATCATTGGTTGCCTCCGATGTCCAGCGCACGCGCTGCCATGGTTTTTGCGGCTTGCAGCGCAGCCACATTGGCCTCGTACGCGCGCAAGGCTTCTGTGATGTTGACCATTTGGTCGAGGTGGTTGACGCCAGGATATCGAACCATCCCGCTGCTGTCGGCCTTGGGATGACCTGGCTCATGAACCAACCGTGGCTCGACGCTGGTATCCGCCGCCAGACTGGATGAGGCCCCGCCCAATGAGGCTTCATCCATGGCTGCGCCAAAAGTTGGCGTTGCATAACCACCGCTGATCGCCTTAGACACAACCCTCAAAGGTTGATACGGCTTGCCATTGGCTCCCTCGACGGTGTTGGCATTGGCCAAGTTGTGCGCTGCAACTTCAAGGCGCGTCTTTTGAACCGCCATACCCGAAGCACTGATTTCAAATACTTGTGCGTAGTCCATGGTCAACCACGCCCACCAGAGACGATGGCACTCGCCATAGAGAAGTAGCGTGACAAGCCGCGGGTCAACGCGTGATAGCGCAGAGAGTTCTCAGACAGCTTGACCATTTCAGAATCAAGCTCCACCTTGGACTGAGGACCAGGCACGGCTTCCATCTCAGGCTGAGCGTCGGCCAGCATTGACGCCACATCCGCACCCTCGGCGGCACCCTGCGCAGCCGCCAGCGCTTGCGCCAACTTTTCTTCAAACACCACACGCATGCGCACATGGTTGATGGAATTGACATTGGCAATGTTGTCAGCAATGACACGCTGGCGCATGCTTGACGCATCCAGTGCAAGCTTCACCGACTCAATGGTCAATGCTGAAGAATTTCCCAGGTCCATATCGGATTCCCTTTTACAAACTACTTATCGCTTATTGACTTACTGCACTACCAGCTCGGCGTGCAAAGCACCCGCCGACTTGAGTGCTTTCAAAATGGACACCACGTCACGCGTGTTGGTTTTCAGCTTTGCAAGGGCCTGCACCAAGTCAGACACCGTGCCGCCAGACTGAGTCACCAACGCAGCCCCAGATTGCTCCTGAACATCCACGCGACTGTTGGTATAGGGCACGCTGCTAACGCCCGCTGCCCCCCCACCAATTACCACCGGCTGAGACACGGCGGTCTCAGAGATCACCGAAATCTTCAAGTCACCATAAGAGATGGCCACTGGGGCAATGCGAACCCCGGCACCGGCCACCACCGTACCAGTGCGCTCATTGATGACCACTCGTGCCCGTTGATCAGGACTGACTTCGAGCGACTCAATGCGGCGGATCAGGTCCACCATGCGGCCTGCATATTGTTTGGGCACCGTGACCTCAACACCCTGCGCAT
>JAZJZP010000240.1:0-3401 GCA_040389805.1 Pseudomonadota bacterium | reverse complement strand
TGGCGCCCTCATGGTGGTGTTGGAGCAACTGCCCGCCAAAGACATCCTGGCGGTGATCCGCGAGTACGACAACTCCAAAGAATCGATCATCAACCTGATGATCACGCCCGCGCAATTTGCCCACGCCGTGGTGATTGAAAAGCGCTACAAAGACCTGACCCGCACCCACCTGCGCGGCATGGTCAACTCCATCATCTTCAGAGAAGATGCCGACCCGGTTGAGTTCTTGAACGCACTGGGCAACATCGAGGGCGGCAGCGAAGCACTGGCCGACTACTTCTCTGAAAAATGGAGCCGCATCGAAGCCTTTGCCCGCACCGGCCGCTTTGACGCGATTGACGATGACGGCGAGCTGTTGACCGAGACCGCACTGCTGGCCTCGGCTTATGCCAAGCCCAAAATCGAGCAAGACGAAGTGTCTGACCAGGACTGGATGGAGCTGGCCTGGATCCTGCGCTACCAGTGCCCCGACCTCTTCATGGAAATGCTGCTCGTGCTGCGCGCCAAAGTGCGTGCCTTTGACCTCGGCCTGGACGAGGAAGACGACGAAGAGGACGACGGCAAGGTCGAAACCGGCGACACCGACCGCGGCCGGATCACCACCGTGGTGCTGGAGTCTGACGAGGAATCGGCGATTTAAATGTCGGTGCAACCCTCCTCCTCGCCCTCGTCCATCTCGCTTTACGACGCGCGGCCCTTTTTTGAAAAGGCGCTGCAGTTTGGCGTGCAACACCGCATCATCGACCAGCAAAAACTGGACGACATCTGCCGCGATGCGCCCAAAGGCATGGTGCAAATTGCCAGCTACTTTGGCAGCGAGTTTCTGCGCCCCGAACTGGAAAAGGCCCGGGACCGCATCGTCAACCTGGTCAGCCTCTACCTGGAAGAGTCCACCGGCGGCGACCTGCGGCTGGCGGCCGAGTCGCTGCGCGACCATTCGTTCATATCTCGATCCAAAGGCGGCTCGGAAATGCTCAAAAGCCTGATTGCCATGCCGCAAACCAGTCACTTTGGCATGAACGAGCGCAAGGGCTTCACCAAGGACCACATCCCGCTGCTGGCCAAATGGTCGCTCAGAAGCCTGCCGGAGTACCGCGCCGAGTTGGCCCAGCGCAGCCACGCCACCCACCTGATGGACGCCGCCATTTGGCTGGCCGACAGCTTGGGCATGGACGCCGATGAACTCGGCGAGGCAGGCAAAGATGCCGAAGCCGTGATCCGCACCGCGCTGTTGAGCCTGGCCACACGCCGCCGCGACCTGCCCGACTGGATCGACTTTGCCGAGCTGGTCACCGCGCTGCGCAAAAAGGTCGGCACCAACGCCAGCATGGTCTCCATCGCGATCCCCAAAAACTTGCCAGATCACCTCAAAGCCGTGGTCGACGAGGTGCGACAGTCCGTCATCGCGGATCTGCCCAAGATTTTGGACGCCAGCCTGACGCCCAGAAAACTGTTCTCTCAAACGCCGGCATTCATGGACCGGTACTTTTGGATCGAAGACGGCTTGAGCGAGGTCGAGCACCACGACCGCTCAGCCTCGGCCGCCTGGAAAAAGGCCACCGGCGGACAAAGCGATGAGGGCTCGCTGATCACCCTGTTTTTGTGCGTTGCCACCGGCACCGCCGCCAAAACGATGTTGACCGAAAAGAGCGCCGCCACCTTGGTGCGCAAAATTCGCAAAACCGGCATCAAGCCTGAGTTGGCGACCCAGTACATCCGCGAACATGCCCCGGCGCAACACCAGGACGACTACGCCAAACTGTGGATGTCATTCATGGAAGAGGCTCGTGGCACGCTGCTCCGCGACTCGGACTATGAGCTGAAGGATGCGCTGGCATTGCTGCGGCTGGAGTGCAATGTGCAGAGACCGGCTTGAGTCAACTTGATGTTCATCACGTGGTCCAGCACGATCGGTGAATCTACAACCCTGATTTGATCTTACAAAATAGAGCCACTTGCAGCGTTGGGCACTTGTTGCTCCAATCACATTGTCAGTGTCGCTCAGCCTTCCACATCACCTGGGGGCATTGGCCGGTGTCATCATGTCAACGAGCACAGGGTTGCCTGTGCTTGCTACGATGCGGGCCGGTATCACAAGCATGGCGACGACAATCGCTGTTAGCGCAGTTGTAATCACAACAAAGCTTGAGAAACTAAGCACGACACCGACTATGGGCACCCACGGTACGCCCAGATATCCGACAACCTCATATCGGTAAAAGTACAAGGGAATGCACAAAAATACGGGCAGCAAGAGGCCAATTGGGCCAGGATGCCAAGTTATTCCTGCAGCATCCATGGCTGATTTTGCTGCGGAGCGTCGATATACCGTTGCGCAGTCGTAAGGGATCCAAACCTTTTCGCGCAAAGCGACATTTACCCAAATGGCCATGCATCGCTTCGCTGTTTGATGAATCCACCAGCCATGCCAACCAAGGAAGACCAGCAGGACGCCCGCCTTTGCCAAGAAGGGTGCTCCGCTATAGAGAAGGAATGCAGAAAGTGAGGCCCCTTGAAACGCCCAAAAAACTGGCGTGAACCCTGCAAGACTAAACAAGGCCATTTGAGGGGCAGTCCACACCCAACGCCCCACGAACATCCACATGCTGACCAATACACTCAACACCGACAGTAACATTGCAGCCCATACAGCAGCGTTTGACCAAAAGGGCACGTTCCGAGCCACGTCGTCGGCCAAAAACATGCCCATACCGCCGCAAATTACTGCCACCAACAATGGGACAAATGAGTAATTTTTGGAGCTTGCGCCCTCTGGAATCCGCGCTGAATAGTTCCACGGCCCAATGGCTTCTCGCCCATCAAGAATAGACTGAGGCACTTTGCTCATATTGCCGCCCATGGCTGGTAATCGTTCGGGAACTTGGCGTTGAGGTGATCCCATGACTCGCCGAGCCACTTGCCCATACTTCGAAGCCACGGGGCAATGCCTGCAGCCATACCGTCACCGTTGTTCAGCCCTTTCCAAGCCTTGCCTGCTTGTTTATCCAATGCCTCGATGCCGTAACTAACTGCCCACCCAATGCCAAGGGTCAGCACACCAACAAGAATCGCGGCGACGGCGATTTCAAGCGCGATCATCAATAGAAACAAAACGGCGACAACCACAGCCACAGTCAGCGCCGCAGCAACCACCGCCTTGACCAAACTCGTCACCAGCGCTGCCGCCAAGTCATAGCCATCCTTTTGGGCGTCTGCCTGCCACTCGGCCCATGATGTTGCTGAACCAAAAATGAAGCTCACCAGCGCATTGCCTTTGAATGTGCCTCCCACAGCCATGGCCGTTGACTTGAATGCGCTGCCAGCCTTGCCAATGCCTGCATAGACTTGCAATATCTTGGCATTACCTGGGCCGTGGCCTCCGGGGCCAAACACGGGGTTCT
>JAZJZP010000239.1:0-1567 GCA_040389805.1 Pseudomonadota bacterium | reverse complement strand
CCGCATCGAATGGCGGCATGGAGCCTTGCTGCCCTATCTGGGCGAGTCCTTGATGCTGGTGCTGGACCCTCGTGTCAAAGGGGCCGTTCTGCACGAAGAGGTCATTCCGGTGCCAGGTGTGGTGTCCACGCGGACACTGGTACTCGGGCTGGCTCCAGAAGCCGCGCCGAGCGTGATTGGTGAGGCGTTCCAGGCCTGGCTGAAGAAGCAGGCCCGTTTGCGATTTGAGGCACGGGTCCAGCATTATTCGGCCCTCATGGGCGTTCGGGCGACCCGGGTCAGCCTCTCTTCAGCGCGCACGCGTTGGGGCAGTGCCAGTGCGGATGGTTCGGTGCGGTTGCACTGGCGTTTGATGCACTTTGATGCTCACGTGATCGACTACGTGGTCGCGCACGAATTGGCCCATTTGCGGGAGATGAACCACAGCCCGCGCTTTTGGGACGAGGTGCGTTTGGCGATGCCGGATTACGAGGCAGCGCGTGAGCAATTACGCCACGCCATGATCCCCGATTGGGCTTGACGACACCGCACTGAATCGGTAGATGCCGTCGGGTCCAAGGGTGCGTTTGAGCAGCCCGTGGTGCCACTGTGTATGCAGGTGGGCCACCGCCTCGCCCATGGCAAACGTCGTTTGGTGCAGATCCAAGGGGCGCTTGAACAAGATGGGCAACAAATCGGCCGCTGTGGTCGGACGTTCTGCGCAGGCCTCCATGACCTCGACCAGCCGATCACGGTGATGCTCATGCAGTTGATCGATGCGGGCGTGCAGTCCCACAAAAGGCTTGCCATGCGATGGCAGCACCAAGGTGTTCGCGGGCAGGGGGCGCATGCGGTCTAGCGACTGCAAAAACAAGGTCAGAGGGTTGCCGTCCGGCTCCACTTCATGCACGCTGACATTGGTGGAAATGCGTGGCAAAACCATGTCCCCAGAAATCAACACGCCGAGCTCAGTGCAGTGCAGGGACATGTGCTCAGGCGCGTGGCCATAGCCCACATGGCACTGCCATTGATGTGCACCGATCTGGACGCTCAAACCATCCAACAGGCGATGAAAGGAGGGCGGGACGGTTGGCACCATGGATGCAAAGTAGTTGGTGCGCTGGCGAATTTTGGCCACCGACTCGGGGTCGATCAGGCCGTGGCTGGCAAAGAAGTCGGCCGAACGATCACCGCCAAAGGACATGCTCTGAAGAGCCCGGTGGGCTGTATTGAAGTCGGTCGCGCTGATCCACAGGGGACAGGGGCGCGCAGGCGTGCTCCATTGCGTTATCAACCAGTCGGCATTGCCGATGTGGTCGGGATGCATGTGGGTCACGATCACTCGGAGTACGGGCAGGCCTTCTAGTTGCGTGGCAAAAATCTCGGTCCAGGCGTCTTGCGTGTCCTGATTGGCAATGCCACAGTCCACGATCGTCCAGCCAGGGCGACCATCCATCTCGTCCCGCAATAACCACAGGTTGATGTGGTTGAGCGCAAAGGGCAGGCTCATGCGCACCCAATACACGCCTGGCGCCACTTGGTGCTTGCGCCCTCGCTCGGGCAGGGTTTCGTCGAGTGGGTAGTGAAT
>JAZJZP010000238.1:0-3905 GCA_040389805.1 Pseudomonadota bacterium | reverse complement strand
AGTGAAGCGAGCGCGGTGTACCCGTGGCGGCCATCCAGTAGATCCGGGCACGCGGCTGGGTGTCGCTGCGGTTGTCGAGCTTGATGGCCCAACTCAGATGCCCCTTTTGTTGCTCGTCAACCCAGACCTCCAAATGCGGGGCCTCGCTGGCAGGGAAAAACTCCACCCCTGCCTCTGCACGCGCCGCTGCAACGGCCGCTTCAGCCGTGATGGTCGGCATGGCCGCATCGACGGCGGTCGGGACGCCGCGCTCGCGCGTTTGCAGCACCTGCCCATCGTCAGCGCTCACCACGGCCAAATAGTCACTGCCCTTGGCCAGCGGCACACCGCGGTATTCCAGTGGATAGAGGGTGAAATACTTGGCCTGCGAATCTGCCGCCCCCTTGTCCTCCACCCTGCCCTTGGCCGCCCCCTCGACGATCGGCATGCGCCCCATCACCCGAGTCGTGCTGGCCCGCCCCAAGGTGATGCCCGCGGGCATCTGCACCTGGAGGGTTCCGAGCGCGGCGGCAGCGCCCACCCCGCGGGTACCCTGGACCTGAAGCCGCCCCTGGCCAGGCCGATAGGTGGTGGTCAGCCGCGCGCCACTGGGGAGGTTCTGATCATCCACCCCCGTCAGAGCGGAGGCGCCCGGCCCCTGTGCGTGCAAGGCCGACGACGAGAGCGCGCATGCCGCGAACAAAATACCCAGCGCGATGCGCCCCCCAGCCTCTGGCGCCCAACGCCGATTGGTGTCATTGCGATGTTTCATGGTCAACCCCATTGAATTTAATTGACGCGCCTTCAGTATTCAGGCGCGTTGAAAATCTAAGGGGGTGGACACCGAGTCGCTTGCGAAAAGTCAACGCGAACGCAGTCTGCCGGTTTAAATCGCCCGCACTGGCTCATCCCTGAGCGACTCCCGCCCGCCACCAAACACCCGATCGAGCTCTTGGAAACAGGGGTCGGCATCGTCCTCACCACCCGCAGGGGCCATGGCATTCGTGGTGGCCAGCAGATGGCGCTTGCTGACTTGATCCGCGGCCCTGAGCTCAGCCGCCAAATGGACCGAAGCCGCGACCTTCGGCTCCGCGCTGAGGGCTTCCACCGCCTGGCTCACCCCTTCGGGGAAGTTCCATTCCTTGGCAATATTGGCCGAGATCCTCAGGCTCAACTTCAAGAAGGCCTCATGAAAGGCCACCGTGTCAGGCGCACTGCACCCGACATAGTTTTGATCCAACACCCGCAGGGCCGGGATCAAACCGGCGTTGACGACCATGCCCGCCAGATAGGCGTCAAATTGATCGGAGCGGCCGCCGCGCAGATACGAGCATGCGTGAGCACACCGTGAGGCCTGCTCCCACAAATGAGCCCGAGCCGCCCGACTGAAGCGCCCCATCTCCATGTTGAACACCGGGCGCATGGCCACGTTGGTGACCAACTGGTGCATGCCACGCTGCCCCAGCACCATCACGGCATCTTGCAAACTGCCCATGCTGCGGCTGGCGCGGTAGCGCGGCGAGTTGGCAATGCGAATGACCTCACTCACCAGCGCAGGATCACGGGCCAGGTGCGCTACCAACTCTCGGGGGGACACGTCATCACGGCGCACCAAACTCATCAACTTGGGCAACACCGCCGGCAGGCGCGGCAGCAATTCACGGTTGCCACGGATGTGAAGCAACTCGTCCAACTGAATGATGACGACCTTCTCGGCCGGAGCAAACTCCGCCTCACGCAGCGTCCTCAGCGACAGCAGCAAGGCACTGAAACGACAATCCAGCGCACGGTCAAAGACGGGCAAGGGCTCAGGGCCTGGGGCCACCACAGGCAGCGCCACTGACACGACCTCCCGCTGCGGCACAGGCTCGGGCATGCGCGGCACCGCCGGCGCGTTCACCGTGCGTGCCTTGCCAAACCAGTTTCGCAGCGGACCCCACATGGTGATCATCCGCGCAATGAATTCTTCATGGCCGTCCCTTTTGCAACGAGCGGTTGCAAAGGCTTCATCGACCATCGAACGGGCAACTTGATCAAAACCGCCAAATTCATCAAATCATCACCAAATCTCCCCCCCGTGCGACACTCGGCCCCTGATTTCTCGCCCTTCAGGGTCACCCGACCCGCGCACAGCCTCCATGTCCACAGCCACCTCGTCCCTGCTCGCCCCCACCTGCGCCCCTCGCGTCATCGTCATCGGGGGCGGTCCTGCAGGCCTGATGGCCGCTGAAACGCTGGCCGCAGGCGGCGCCCAGGTCGACCTGTATGACGCCATGCCCTCGGTGGGACGCAAATTCTTGCTGGCCGGACGTGGTGGCCTCAACCTCACTCACTCCGAGCCGCTGGACTACTTCATGGCTCGTTACGGCGCACGACGCGAATCCCTGGCGCCCATGATCGAAGCCTTGCCGCCCCAAGCCCTGCGCGACTGGGCCCAGGCCTTGGGCGTGAGCACCTTTGTCGGCACCTCTGGCCGCATCTTCCCGACCGACCTGAAGGCCGCGCCCTTGCTGCGCGCCTGGCTGCACCGTTTGCGTGAATCGGGCGTGCGCTTTCACATGCGCCACCGCTGGCTGGGCTGGACCGCCGAGGGCGCCCTGCGTTTTGACACCCCCAGCGGTGAAGTCACCGCCCCGGCAGACGCCACCGTGCTGGCGCTGGGGGGCGCCAGTTGGGCCCGCCTGGGCTCGGACGGCGCCTGGGTGCCGTGGCTGCAAGCCCGCGGCGTGGACGTGGCCCCGCTCAAAGCCTCGAACTGCGGCTTTGACATCGCCCCCACCGCCGAGGGCCGCACAGGCTGGAGCACCCACCTGAGCGAGCGTTTTGCCGGCCAGCCCATCAAGCCCGTGGCACTGACCTTCACGGATCTGCACGGCCACACACAGCGTCAACAAGGCGAATTCGTCGTGACCGCCGCAGGCGTCGAAGGCAGCCTGATCTACGCGTTTTCAGCCCGCCTGCGCGACACCATCGAAGCCCGAGGCTGCGCCACGGTGACGCTGGACCTGCTGCCCTCGCACACTGCCGAACAAGTCTTGACCGAGACCAAACGCCCACGCGGCCCGCGCAGCCTCTCCACCCACCTGAAAAGCTGCCTGGGCATCACGGGCCTGAAAATGGCGCTGCTGCACGAAGTGCTCAGCCCGGCGCAACTCGCCGACCCCGTCCAATTGGCGCTGGCCCTCAAAGCCTTGCCCATCACCCTGGCAGCCCCCCGCCCGTTGGACGAAGCCATCAGCACTGCGGGCGGTGTGCGCTTTGAAGACACCGATGCCCACCTCATGCTGCGCGCCGCCCCTGGAGTCTTTTGCGCCGGCGAAATGCTCGACTGGGAGGCCCCGACCGGCGGCTACCTGCTCAATGCCAGCCTGGCCAGCGGGCAGGCGGCGGGTCAGGGCGTGTTGAACTGGCTCAAAGCCAAGGCCGCTTAGTTCAGGTGGCGTAGGCCACCCGGCGATCGCGCTCAGCATCGACGATGTCGCGAACATCGTTGTCCGTCAGCCCCAACGAGCCCAGCGCAAACGTGGTCAGCAGCAGGCCCGCCTCCAGTGTTTCGGGCACCACGAAAGTGGCGCCTACACGGCGCAACTCCTGCGCATGCTTTTCATCATGCGAGCGTGCGTAGATGGGCAAGTTGGGGTACTGAAGACGGGCGTTGTGCACGACGCGCATGGCCGCCATCGGCTGGTCCATCGTGACGACCAGACTGGCCGCCTTGTCCAGTCCCAATTTGTACAGCAACTCGGGCCGACCGGCATTGCCGTAATAAATCGGCTTGCCCTCGGCTCGCAGTTTGGCCACCCGGTCGATGTTGTGTTCCACCGCCACATAGGGCACCCGCTGCTGATCGAACACCTCGCCCAGCAATTGACCCACCCGCCCGAAGCCGATCACGACCACATGCCCGCTCACATCCGGGATGCTCA
>JAZJZP010000237.1:970-14672 GCA_040389805.1 Pseudomonadota bacterium | reverse complement strand
TGAGGACATCATGCAAGGTCGTGAGCCTCGCCCACCCAAGGACTGGACCCCCAAGGTCACGCCCCCCGGTGGCAGCCCCAAGCCACCCGTCAGTACTGACGGTGCGCCTGCTGCGGCCTGATTTGCACAGCATTGCATGAACCAATCAACGGGGCTTCGGCCCCGTTTCCATTGCTGGAGTGAGCATCATGTTGTGGCAAACCACCCGATTCCAGATCGACCTGAGTCGACCCCAGGTCATGGGCATCGTCAACGTGACCCCGGATTCATTTTCTGATGGCGGGCGCTACTCCGAGGTGTCATCGGCTGTCCAGCATTGCGAGGATTTGGTCTCGCAAGGGGCTGACATTCTGGATCTGGGGGGCGAGTCGAGTCGCCCAGGCGCCCCGACATTGACGGAGCAGGAGGAGTGGACGCGTCTGCAGCCTGTATTGGCTCAGGCCTTGCGGTTGAACGTGCCGGTGTCGGTCGATACCTGCAAAACCGGGGTGATGCAACGGGCATTGGACATGGGGGTCGACATCATCAATGACATCCGCGCCCTGCAATCCCCTGGGGCAGAGTCTGTGGTGGTCTCCCATGGGCACTGTGGCGTCTGCTTGATGCACATGCGCGGCGATCCCCTCACCATGCAGCGGCAGACGCACTACAGCGATGTGCTGGATGAGGTGAGCTCGTTTCTACAAGCCCGCGCGCAGTCCCTGTTGAACCGGGGGGTGGCTTCTCCTCGGATCTGCCTGGATCCAGGGGTTGGTTTTGGCAAAACACCTGAGCACAATCTGGAGTTGATGCGCAGGCAGCCAGAGCTGCTGGCACTCGGCTTTCCTCTGCTGGTGGGGTGGTCTCGCAAATCCACTTTGGGCTACCTCACGGGGCGGCCTGTGGGTGATCGACTGGTGCCGAGCATTGCCGCCGCACTGGCGTGCGTTCAGTTGGGTGCCCATGTCCTGCGGGTGCATGATGTTGCGGACACGGTCGATGCCCTCAAGGTCTGGTCAGCGGCGGGCTTAATGCGGCAAGAACGTGACACGGGATCCCCCTAGTTTCGGGTTCTGCTTGCGCAAAAATCACGCGACAATCAAGCACTTGACTTGCTTCACTTCTACATTGAACCTCCCATGAGCAGACGTTATTTTGGTACCGACGGTATTCGCGGGACGGTGGGTCAATCGCCCATCACTCCAGACTTTGTGTTGCGTCTGGGGCATGCGGTAGGGCAGGTGTTGCGGCGCACGGAGACTCGCCCAACGGTGTTGATTGGTAAAGACACGCGCATCTCGGGTTATATGTTGGAGTCGGCTCTGGAGGCGGGTTTTGCCTCAGCAGGGGTTGATGTCTTGCTGACCGGCCCACTGCCAACACCCGGTGTTGCTTACCTGACGCGAGCCTTGCGTTTGAGCCTGGGGGTGGTCATCAGTGCCTCTCACAATCCTTTTCCGGACAACGGGATCAAGTTTTTTTCGGCCAACGGCGAAAAACTGCCTGACGAGTGGGAGCAGGAGGTTGAAGCGGCCCTGGAGCTGGCGCCGAACTGGGTCGATTCGCCCAGTCTGGGCAAGGCGCGCCGCCTGGAAGATGCTCGGGGCCGGTACATCGAATTTTGCAAGAGCACATTCTCGTCAAATTTGTCGCTCAAGGGCCTCAAGTTGGTGGTCGATGCGGCGCACGGCGCGGCGTACCACGTGGCACCCGAGGTGTTCCATGAGTTGGGTGCCGAGGTGATCTCGATTGGCTGCGCGCCCAATGGCGTCAACATCAATGATGGTGTGGGTGCAACGCACCCTGAGGCCTTGGTGGCGGCCGTAAAGGCGCACCAAGCCGACTATGGTGTGGCGCTGGACGGTGATGCCGATCGCCTGCAATTGGTGGATGCCAAGGGGCGCTTGTTCAATGGTGATGAGCTGTTGTACGTGTTGGTGGCCGATCGATTGGCACAAGGCCAGGAGGTCCCAGGGGCCGTCGGTACCTTGATGACCAATATGGCGATTGAGCTGGCCTTGCAGGATCGTGGCATTGGGTTTGTGCGCGCCAAGGTCGGCGACCGACATGTGCTCGAAGAATTGGTCTGCCGAGGTTGGCAACTGGGCGGTGAGGGCTCTGGGCATCTGATTGCGCTTGACAAGCACACCACGGGCGACGGCATTGTCAGTGCCTTGCAGGTGTTGCAGGCTGTGATGCGCGGAGGGCGTTCTTTGGCCGAATGGCTGGATGGCGTCACCTTGTTCCCGCAGCGTCTCATCAATGTGCGCTTGCAAGCAGGCCAGGATTGGAAAAACAGCGCGTCTTTAGCGACGGCGCAAGCGTCTGTCCTGCAGCAATTGGCGGGGCGCGGACGTGTTCTGATTCGTCCCTCAGGCACGGAGCCATTGCTGCGTGTCATGGTCGAGGCGCAAGACCTTGACTTGGCCAATCGCTGCGCTGAGCAATTGGCCGCGGCGGTTAGCGCCGATTGATCACTTCTTGACGGCGGGCATCAGCACGCTGTCAATGAGGTGCAGGACACCATTGCCGGTCATGACATCGGCCTGGGTCACCATGCCGTCGTCCACGGTCACAAAGTCACCAGCCTTTGAAATGGCCAGTTTCGTCCCGTTGAGCGTTGCGACGCTGGTGTTGGCTGTGATGTCGACACTTTTGAGGCTGCCAGGGATCACGTGGTAGGTCAGGACCGACTTGAGCAACACAGGATCTTTGGATAGTTTGTCCAACTTGTCAGCAGGGACCGCCTTGAAAGCGTCATTCGTGGGGGCAAAGACGGTGATGGGACCTGCCACCTCCAACGAGGAGGTCAGCCCGGCTTGCTGTACCAGTTTGTAGAACGTGGACAACTCTGGGGCTTGGGCTGCCGCCGCCATGACGGTGGTTGGCGGCGTGGCGGTTTGTGTCGTGCTGGCGCAGCCCGCCATGCTCACCATGATGGCCAGCAAAGCGGTGCTAAAAAAGCGGTGGGGTGTGTGTTGAGTGTGCATAGAGGGTTCCGGTTCATGTGATGCCCTTGGACTATCCCGGGCGCCCCAGCACCTTAAAATTGTCATGTGTCAGCTCCATGACCAAAAGATGACGCCGTTGTCATATTGGCAGCTTCTTGGGGCGTCGTCGAATTTATGACAGAGCAAAATGCGTGTGTCATAGAGCAGTCACAATCGATCCTTACAGTCCGCAGTATTGAAATTTTTCTGTCACATGTCTTTCGAAAGGCGAAACATGAAATTCACGATGATCCGTACTGCTGTGGCTGTAGCTTTGTCCTTGTCTGCAAGCTTGGCGCTTGCTCAGGACGTCACTGGCGCTGGTGCAACCTTCCCGGCCCCGGTTTATGCCAAGTGGGCCGATGCCTATAACAAAGCCACTGGCGTGCGCATCAATTACCAGTCCGTGGGCTCTGGGGCTGGTATCAAGCAAATCAAGGCAAAAACGGTGGACTTCGGTGCCTCCGATATGCCTTTGAAAGACGAAGAATTGGCCAAAGACGGCCTTGTACAGTTCCCCACTGTGATCGGTGGCGTGGTGCTCGTGGTCAACATCAAGGGCATCCAGCCCGGCCAAATCAAGATGACCGGCGAGGTGCTAGGCAACATCTACTTGGGCAAGATCACCAAGTGGAATGATCCTGCCTTGACGGCCCTGAACCCCGGCGTGCCACTGCCTGATGCAGCCATTGCCCCCGTGCGACGCGCCGATGGTTCGGGCACGACCTTCATTTTCACCAACTACTTGTCCAAAGTGAATGCTGAGTGGAAGACCAAGGTCGGTGAAGGCTCGGCTGTGAACTGGCCTGCGGGCGCTGGCGGCAAGGGCAATGAAGGCGTGTCGGCTTTCGTTCAGCGTCTGCCTAACTCGATCGGCTATGTCGAGTACTCGTATGCCAAGCAAAACAAGATGTCGCACGTGGCGATGAAAAATGCGGCTGGCAATTTTGTGCAACCCGATGACGCAACGTTCAAGGCAGCCGCGGCCGGTGCTGAGTGGAGCAAGTCGTTCTATCAAGTGCTGACCAACCAAGCGGGCAAAGATGCTTGGCCTTTGAGTGGTGCCACCTTCATCTTGATGCACAAGAGCCAGGACAAACCTGCGCAAGGCATCCAATCCCTCAAGTTCTTTGAGTGGGCTTATCTCAATGGTGACCAGACTGCGGCCCAGTTGGAGTACGTGCCTTTGCCTGCCACTCTCAAAGATCTGGTGCGCAAGCAATGGACCAGCGTGACCGATGCTGCTGGAAAGCCCCTGTCGATCAAGTGATCAGTCCCTTGTGATGACCTGCCGGATGCCGCTGTGGTGTCCGGCATTTTGTTGAGCAGTAACCGTTGTACCCTTGGATGGAGGCATGCCATGACTGCCATATTGCCCGCTGATCTTGATGATGCCGATCAGACCCTGTCCCAGGAAAAAAGACTCTCTATGACTAGCCCCGAAAAACGACGCGTGATGTTGCCTTGGGCCGATGTGGTGTTCGCCATGCTGGCCCGTGGTGCTGCGCTGCTGACCCTGTCGCTCTTGCTGGGCATCATCATCTCCCTGGTGGTAGGGGCCTGGCCCGCGATCAAAGAGTACGGGCTGAGCTTTTTGTGGCGCACCGAATGGGATCCAGTTCAGGATCAGTACGGTGGTTTGGTGATGATCTATGGCACGTTGATGACCTCGTTCATCGCCTTGCTGATCGCGGTGCCGGTCAGCTTCGGGATCGCATTGTTTCTGACGGAGTTGTCTCCCAACTGGCTCAAACGGCCCCTCGGGATTGCCGTGGAATTGCTGGCGGCAGTGCCGTCCATTGTTTATGGCATGTGGGGTTTGCTGGTGTTTGGCCCCATCTTGGCAACCTATGTTCAGCAGCCTTTGCAGGCCATGACGGCGGGTGTGCCCGTGGTCGGGACATTGTTCTCCGGCCCCCCCGTCGGGATCGGTATTTTGTCGGCGGGGATCATCCTGGCCATCATGATCATTCCTTTCATCGCCTCGGTGATGCGTGATGTGTTTGAAGTCACGCCTCCCATGCTCAAAGAGTCCGCCTACGGACTGGGCTCGACCACCTGGGAGGTGGTCTCCAAGGTGGTCCTGCCATATACCAAGACGGGTGTGGTCGGCGCGATCATGCTGGGTTTGGGGCGCGCGCTGGGTGAGACCATGGCGGTGACCTTCGTCATCGGCAATATGAATCAACTCAATTCGCTGTCGGTGTTTGAGGCTGCCAACAGCATTACATCTGCCCTGGCCAATGAGTTTGCCGAAGCCGGCGAGGGACTGCATCAAGCTTCGTTGATCTACCTGGGTCTGGTTTTGTTCTTCATTACCTTTGTAGTGCTGGCATTTTCAAAACTGATGCTGGCCCGCCTGAAAAAGTCTGAAGGAGCCCGCTCATGAGCAACGCCACCATGTACGAGTTCCGCAGAAAGCGCCAGGCCAGCCGAAAACGTGTCAATGCAATTGCCTTGACCTTGTCATTGGCGGCCATGGCCTTTGGCTTGGTTTGGTTGATCTGGATTTTGATCGAAACGGTTCGCTTGGGGGTGGGGGGCTTGGTCCTGGCCACGTTCACCGAGATGACGCCGCCACCGCAAGAAGCCGGTGGCCTCGCCAACGCCATCATGGGTTCTTTGATGATGGTGGGTTTGGCCACGGCCATCGGGACGCCCGTGGGGCTGATGGCCGGCATCTATCTGGCCGAGTATGGCCAAAAAGGCTGGTTGGGCAGCGTGACCCGTTTCATCAATGACATCCTGCTGTCGGCCCCTTCCATCGTGGTGGGCTTGTTCATCTATTCAGCCGTGGTCGCGCACAACAAATCCTTCTCGGGATGGGCCGGGGTGCTGGCCTTGGCCTTGATCGTGGTGCCGGTGGTTATTCGCACCACTGAAAACATGTTGTCGCTGGTTCCCAGTGCCTTGCGTGAAGCCGCCTACGCTTTGGGCACACCCAAATGGCGAGTCATTTCATCGATCACGTTGAAGTCGGCCCGCGCTGGGGTGGTCACGGGCATCTTGCTGGCGGTGGCGCGTATTTCAGGCGAGACCGCTCCATTGCTGTTCACGGCACTGTCTAACCAGTTCTGGTCGTCTGATCTGAACGGACCGATGGCCAGTCTGCCGGTCACGATTTTCAAGTTCGCCATGAGCCCCTACGAAAACTGGCAAAAGCTGGCCTGGGCTGGCGTGTTCATCATCACTGTCGGTGTGCTGACGCTCAATATTGTGGCGCGCACCCTGTTCCGTCAACGCTAAGGCGTTGGTGACCTGAATTTCCGGAGAATTCCAATATGGATGCCAAGGTTCAAACCTCAGTCCCGCTGAAGTCCAAGTTGACGGTGCGCAACATGAACTTCTATTACGGGAAGTTCCACGCACTCAAAAACATCAATCTGGAGTTGGCCGAAAAGAAAGTCACGGCTTTTATCGGCCCTTCCGGGTGCGGCAAGTCGACGCTGTTGCGCACGTTCAACCGCATGTTCGAGTTGTATCCGGAGCAGCATGCCACGGGTGAGATTTTGCTGGATGGCGAGAATATTCTCACCAGCAAAGATGACGTGTCGCTGCTCAGAGCCAGGGTCGGAATGGTGTTTCAAAAGCCCACACCTTTCCCGATGTCGATTTACGAGAACATTGCATTCGGCGTGCGCTTGTTTGAGAGCCTCTCGCGTGTCGAGATGGACGAGCGGGTCGAGTGGGCCTTGAAGAAGGCCGCCTTGTGGAACGAAGTCAAGGACAAACTCAACCAAAGCGGTTCGGGTTTATCGGGTGGCCAGCAACAGCGTTTGTGCATCGCCCGGGGTATCGCCATCAAGCCTGAAGTGCTGCTGCTGGACGAGCCTTGTTCGGCCTTGGACCCGATTTCGACCGGCAAGATCGAAGAGCTCATTCATGAGCTGAAGGATGACTACACCGTGTTGATCGTGACCCATAACATGCAGCAGGCTGCTCGTTGCTCAGACAACACGGCTTATATGTATTTGGGCGAGGTAATTGAATATGGCCCGACCACGGATATCTTCATGAAGCCCAAGAAAAAAGAGACCGAGGATTACATCACCGGCCGCTTCGGTTGATGGCGCGGGCCGCCACAACCTTGTACTGAACATTCCTGACGGAGACGACCTCATGTCTGAAAAACATTTGTCTAGCCAATTTGACATGGAGCTCAGCGGCATTTCGACCCGCGTGCTGGAGATGGGTGGCTTGGTGGAATCCCAAGTGGCGCAGGCCATTTATGCCTTGACGCATTTCAGCGGCGAGACCGCCACCGATGTGCTAACGGGTGAAGAGATTGTCAACAAAATGGAGATGGACATCGATGCCGACTTGTCGACCATCATTGCGCGTCGCCAGCCCACGGCGCGTGATCTACGTTTGCTGATCGCGATCTCAAAGACCATTGGCAACCTGGAGCGCGTGGGCGACGAAGCGGCGCGCATTGCCCGCACGGTGCAGCGATTGATCAATACCGGCGTGTCGAGTCGGCTGCGTTTGCCCGTGAACGACATCTCTTACGAGGCTGATCTGGCCACGGCATCCTTGCGCAAGGCGCTGGATGCTTTTGCGCGCCTGGACACCCAGACGGCGCTGGAAGTGATCAAGCACGACAACGAAATCGATGCCGAGTTCGATGGCCTGATGCGCAAGCTCATCACCTACATGATGGAAGACCCCCGCACCATTTCTGCGTCGATTGACCTGGTGTTCGTGGCCAAGGCCATTGAGCGGGTCGGTGACCACGCCAAGAATCTGGCGGAGCAGGTCATCTACATCGTCAAAGGCACCGACGTGCGTCACAACACGCCCGATGTTGTTGAGTCGATCATCAGGTAAGCAATTCTCAGGAGATCGTCATGAGCCGAGTGCTTGTAGTTGAAGATGAGCCGGCAATTGCCGAGTTGATCGCCTTGAACCTGAGGCATTCAGGATTTGATGTGGTGGTGGCGGGAACCGCAGAGGCTGCGCAGGCCGAGATTGACCGGGTTCTGCCGAACTTGGTTTTGTTGGACTGGATGTTGCCGGGGCAGTCTGGATTGTCACTGGCCAAGCGTTGGCGCAGTGATGCCCGCACGCGTGAGTTGCCCATCATCATGCTGACGGCCCGTGCCGAAGAAGTGGACAAGGTTGCGGGGTTGGATGCCGGTGCTGACGACTACCTCACCAAACCGTTTTCGACCCATGAGTTGATGGCCCGTGTCCGTGCGGTGCTGCGCCGCAAGGCTCCTCAGGCTTTGGACTCCGCTGTGGAGGTGGCCGGTTTGCGTCTGGATCCGGCCACGCGCCGGGTAGCTCGTGACGACCAGGAGGTCAAAATTGGCCCGACCGAGTTCAAGTTGCTGCATTTCTTCATGACGCACCCGGAGCGTGTCCACAGCCGTGCTCAATTGCTGGACCGTGTCTGGGGTGACCACGTGTTCATTGAAGAGCGCACGGTCGACGTTCATGTGAAGCGTTTGCGAGAGGCCCTGTCTCCGGTCGATCGTGCTCAGTTGATCGAAACCGTTCGTGGCGCAGGCTATCGATTGACTCAACAAGTCGCCAACGCGGCCTGAGGGCGCCATCCAGGGTGGATACGAGCAATTCTTGGCTGTGGTCGCGTGTCAGTACGCGACTGGTGACGGCGGCAACTGGCGCTGGACTGGGGTGGTGGATCGGCGCCAAATTGGGCTATCCGGCCTCTGTGGCGTTGATAGGTGCATCTGTCGCGGTGTTG
The DNA here is from genome assembly GCA_040389805.1 of Pseudomonadota bacterium. Taxonomy (GTDB): domain Bacteria; phylum Pseudomonadota; class Gammaproteobacteria; order Burkholderiales; family Burkholderiaceae_C; genus Aquabacterium. The sequence continues at coordinate 5,996 of JAZJZP010000237.1, read as the reverse complement.
AGTCTGTCGGTGGTGGATACCCTCAAGGGTCATCAATTGCTCGACTGGTTGCGCACACCGGAGGCAGAGCCGCCTCAGTTGCCCGGACTATGGGGGGAGGTGGCTCATCGCTTCTACCGTGTGTTGCGCCAACGCGATGATCTTCTGGCTGATGAACGTCGCCGGCTGGAGCATTTCTTGTCGGGTATTCAGGCCTCACCCAATGGGGTGATCCTGCTCGACAACAGTGAACACATCACCTGGATCAGTACGGTCGCGGCCGATCATTTCGGCATGGACCCTGTGCGCGATTTGCAGCAACGGGTCACCAATCTGATCCGTCAGCCGGCGTTTGTCCAGTACTTGCAATCGGGTGACTACAACGAGCCTGTCAAGTGCCAAATGCCCAGGCAAGGCTATTTGTCGGTGCAAGTGCGGAGTTACGGAGAGGGCCTCAAATTAATCTTGTCGCAAGACATCACGGAGCGTGAGCGCTCGGACACGATGCGACGCGATTTTGTGGCCAATGTGTCCCACGAGATTCGCACCCCGTTGACGGTGCTCAGTGGCTTCATCGAGACCATGGGCTCCTTGCCCTTGACCGAGTTGGAGCGCCAGCGGGTCATCACATTGATGAAGCAGCAGGCCGATCGGATGCAGGGCTTGGTGTCTGATCTGCTGACGCTGGCCCAGATTGAGGGCAGTCCTCGGCCAACGTCGGACCGCTGGATCAATGTCTCAGATTTGATGCGACGCCTGGAGAATGATGGGCTCGGCTTGTCCCGGCAGCGGCACCCCATGAGTTTTGTGATCGACAAGAAGGGGCAGACCGCAGAGATCGCCGGGGTGGAGAGTGAATGGCTCAGCGCCATGGGCAACCTGGTGTCCAATGCCGTGCGCTACACCCCGGACGGCGGTGCCATTGATGTGCGCTGGACCACCTTGCCCGATGGCGGCGGCGAGTTCAGTGTCCGTGATGGTGGCATCGGTATCGCCGCCGAGCACATTCCTCGCCTGAGTGAGCGTTTCTATCGGGTGGATGGCAGCCGTTCACGGGACACCGGAGGCACGGGTTTGGGCTTGTCCATCGTCAAGCATGTGGTGCAGCGCCATGGTGGCGAACTGCGGATCACCAGCGAGCAGGGCAAGGGCTCCCTCTTTGTATTGAGCGTGCCGTCGGCCCGGGTGCGGGTGCAGGCGCAGTCTTAGGGCGCTCGTCGATAGATGGCAAGTGACTCGGAGTTGCGGGTGCGTTGTTTTTCGCGACCGATCCGTTGCCAGCCGGGCACATGGGGTGCAGTTTGTCGGGCGGGAAGACTGATCACCAGCACAGGGCAGTCTGCTGAAACGGATCGTGCCGGAGTGAGTCCATCGACACGGTAATTGCCAAAGTATTCAAGGGCGGTCAACAGACCCACCGATGCACCCGGGGCGGCAATGCAAGTGCCGACGGGCGCGTAGGGTTTGACACGGTTGATCAGGAGTCGATAGCTGCGTGCTTGGTCGAAGGGGGGGAGCAACAAGGTCATGATGAGCAGCCAGCACAGGGCCACGCCGCCGGCCGGCAGGACCAGGCTCTTCCAGAGGGCGTGGGACTGACGTGAGGTGCGCCAGCGCACCAGTGCCAACCACAGCAGGGTTCCGACGCTGGCAATGATGAGCACCGGCCATGAAAAACTGGCGGTGTAGCCTGGAACCAGTTTGGCGACATTGACTGACATTTGCTTTGGAACGCCAAAGTGCATGCCCGTGTAGGCGAGCCAAATGACCAATGCCGCTGCGGTGAAGAAAAACACCGAGAACCAATCAATCGCTGAGCCCAAGCTGCGTTGCAGGATCGGCAGTGCGAACGCCGCCAGAATCGCCAGAGCAGGCAGCGCCTGCAGCAGAGCGCGGTCATTCACCCCCATTGCAATGCATGCACCCAGGCCGACCAGTGCTGAAAACAAAGGGACCGCGATGTGGCGGCGGATGATCTGGCGTCGCCAATGCCACACCGTCAAGGCGGCCAGGGGCAGGGCGGGCCAGGTGAACCAGGTCAGCATTCGGAAGGTGGCGGACAGGCCGGGCCAGTCTTCAAGGCGCATGGCCCAGCCTGATAGTCCGGCAAGGGTCAAACCTGTCGTTAGGGCGGCAGCCAACAAGCCACTGGCAATGACCCAGCGACGATGACTGTGCATGGCCGGCGTGTTCGAGAGCGAGCAGACCAAAGTGCCTGCAGCCGCCAGCTCGATGGCGACGGAGGGACTGCCGCTGAGTGCCATGATGGGCAGGCACAGCATGGTGGCCAGGCGCCCTGAAAAGGGCTTCGGAGCTGCTGCCGCCATGCCATAGAGAAACATCGCGCTGGCCGTTAATTGCAGTAACTCGGGGGTGGTCTCATGACCCAGTTGCAGTAAACCCAAGGTGGCAATCAGCGCCAGCAAGGCGCCATCAGCGACCGCACGAGCATAGTCATGCGGCAATGCCTCACCGCCAAAGGCCAGGGGCAGCGGTTGGGCCGCATCGGTACGGGCCAGGTGGTAGGTGGCGTACCAGGTCAGGGCGAGCACCCCGACCAGCAGGAAGGCGAAGGGGATCCGTGCAGCCAGTGCCGGGTCGACCCATGGGCTGAGTATCGAGATGAAGGCGCCACCCAGCCAATAGGGCAAGATGCCTCCACCCAATGGCAGAACGCCGCCCACATTGGGATGCAGCCAAGAGGCTTGACCTTGAGCCAGGCTCCACATGTGTCCAAAGGAGCCAATGTCGGCGTTCTTCCAGGGATCGCGACCAAACAGCCCCGGCAGCACATAGGCGGCACAGAACAACAGCAGTGCCCAGCGAGGCATGCGTTTAACGGCCTTTTGGGTGACCAGCGCGGGGGTGACGGCCTGGGAGTAAGAACTCATGCGGACATGTTGGCGTGCAAATGGAGGGTGCGTTTGCGCATGTGCAAACGTGCAACTGCTACAGCAAGCAAAAGGGCAGCCGAAGCTGCCCTTTGATCAGTGATTGATGACCCGGATGGGCGATGAGCGCATCCTGGCCAGGCAATTACTTCTTGAAGTGCGCAAACTTGTTGCGGAACTTCTCGACGCGACCGCCCAAGGAGTCGATGCTCTTTTGCGTGCCGGTGTAGAACGGGTGCGTTTCGCTCGAAGTTTCCAGCTTGAACAGCGGCAATTCACGGCCGTCCTCGAGCTTGGTCATTTCGCGGGCGGGAGCGCACGAGCGTGTCACGAACTGGAAGCCATTGGACTGGTCCAAGAACACCACGTCGCGGTAGTTGGGGTGAATGCCGTCTTTCATCTTTAAAACCTTTTGCTGTGGTGATCGGTAGCCACGCATGCACCATGCATTCGCACTTACCGACAGCCGGAAAATCGAAAATTATAACTCAACCGCCGCGGCGCATCAAATCAAAGAATTCGTGATTGTTCTTGGTGGATTTCATTTTGTCGAGAATGAATTCCATCGCCTCGATTTCGTCCATCGGGTAGAGCAGTTTGCGCAAAATCCAGCTCTTTTGCAGGATCTCGGGCTTGAGCAGGAGCTCTTCGCGGCGGGTGCCTGACTTGTTGAGCAAGATCGATGGGTACACACGCTTTTCAGACATGCGGCGATCGAGGTGGATTTCGCAATTGCCCGTGCCCTTGAATTCTTCGTAGATCACTTCATCCATGCGGCTGCCGGTATCGACCAAGGCGGTGCCGATGATGGTGAGCGAGCCACCTTCTTCAATGTTGCGGGCCGCGCCAAAGAAGCGCTTGGGGCGCTGCAGGGCGTTGGAGTCCACGCCGCCTGACAGCACCTTGCCAGATGAGGGCAGGACGTTGTTGTAGGCGCGGGCCAGACGTGTGATCGAGTCCAGCAGGATGATCACGTCCTTCTTGAGTTCGACCAGGCGTTTGGCACGCTCGATCACCATTTCGGCGACTTGCACGTGGCGCTGAGCGGGCTCGTCAAACGTGGAGCTGATGACTTCGCCGCGCACGGTGCGCTGCATTTCGGTCACTTCTTCCGGGCGCTCGTCAACCAGGAGGACGATCACATGGACGTCCGGGTAGTTGTTGGTCAGCGCGTGGGCCAGATTTTTCATCATGACCGTCTTGCCGCTCTTGGGCGGTGCCACGAGCAGGGCGCGTTGGCCCTTGCCCAGGGGCGCAATCAGGTCAACGATCCGGCTGGTGATGTTTTCGTCGGTCTTGATGTCGCGCTCAAGCTTGAACTGCTCGGTGGGGAACAGTGGCGTGAGGTTCTCGAACATGATCTTGTTCTTGTTGACATCCGGCGATAAGCCGTTGACGCGGTCAACCTTCACAAGGGCAAAGTAGCGCTCGCCATCCTTGGGCACGCGGACTTCACCTTCAACCATGTCACCAGTGTGCAGGTTGAAGCGGCGCACTTGGCTGGGTGACAGGTAAATGTCATCCGTGCTGGCCAGGAAGCTCATGTCGAGTGCGCGCAAGAAGCCGAAGCCGTCAGGCAACACCTCAAGAACGCCATCGCCAAAAACTTGCTCGCCGGCTTTGGCGCGCTTTTTCATGATCGCAAACATCAACTCTTGCTTGCGCATGCGAGAGACGTTTTCGAGCTCAAGGGCTTCTGCCATCACGACCAATTCGGTGATGTGCAAAGCCTTCAGTTCTGAAAGATGCATGGATTGGGACCCTATACGAAACCCATCAAGCTGCGGCGGAACGATGTCGAACTGCGCAAACCTGGGGGCCAGATCGTGGGTAAATCGAGGGGGTAGACAAAATGACCAACGAGGGTCAAACGCTTTTGTCAGGGAGCACAGGCTGGGTGATGCAACCGATCAATCTAAACAACGAATTGACTGGTTGGCCTGTGACACCCGCCAGACGGCTCATGGCAGCCTGGCTTGACGAGGACTAGCTACAAGAATATCAGCTAGCGGTCTTATTATAAGAAAGAAAACGGACGAAATTTTAAAGATTGGCGTCGACGAAGGCGGTGAGCTGTGCCTTGGACAGCGCGCCGACCTTTGTGGCGGCCAATTGACCATCCTTGAAAATCATCAATGTGGGGATGCCGCGGATGC
>JAZJZP010000237.1:0-960 GCA_040389805.1 Pseudomonadota bacterium | reverse complement strand
TAGGTCGTGGCCACTTCGTCCAGGATGGGGGCGATCATTTTGCAAGGGCCGCACCATTCGGCCCAGTAATCAACCAATACGGGCTGTGTCGACTTCAGAACGTCTGCGTCGAATGATGCGTCAGAGATGTGTTTGATCAGGTCGCTGCTCATGGAACTATCCTTGGTGACTCTGGCATGGTTTACGGCTTGAAAAGACCGCCAGAACTGTTGCAAAGATTCTGACACAGAAGATGCGGTGCTCGTGCTGCGCTTCAAGAGACCCTCCGCTATGACCTTGATAGGCAGTTTTAAAGACCCCGTGCTGGAGCCCCGCCTTTGGAGCTGGCCGCGTGGCAGTTCCGCGCGCGATTGCTGGGATGACTGGGCCACCAGCGTGTCTGCCTGGTGCGTTGAACAGTGTTTGAGCCCACGGGATGTTGTGGTGTTGCTGCCGGTGGGTGCGTTGCTGCCTGTGGCACGGCAGGCTTGGACCCGCGCGGTGGGGGGCTGGATGCCTCGCCTCGAAACCGTGCCGACCTTGGCCGAGGCCTTGGCATGGCAACGACCGGAGGGCGCCACGCGTGTGCCTGATGCCGCGCTGGGGCCCGCGCCAACGCTGGATGTGGTGCTGGATCGTTTGCTGGTCACGCAGGCATTGACGGGACAAGCCTGGGGCCGGCAGTGGGCACAACGCGATCGGCGTGCGTTTGACCATGCGGTGTCTCAAGTGGTCGACAGCGCACATCTGTGGGTGCGGGTGGCGCAGTCAAGACCACCCGTGCAGCGCGCCGCCTACTGGGAGGGGTGTCGTGAGGCTTTGAGTGGCGCCGCTGGCGGGGAGGGCAGCACCGCTGGACCGGGTGGCCGCGAGCGTCTATTGTTAGCTTGGGCGCTGGAGTGGGCGGCCAGCAGCGACGACGGGAATTGGTCGACTGATGTGTTGTTTTTGTGCGATTGCAAGGCGTGGGTCGGCGTGACG
>JAZJZP010000236.1:0-1940 GCA_040389805.1 Pseudomonadota bacterium | reverse complement strand
CCACCGACCCCAGCTCAATCCCATTGCCCACGAGGGCGATGTTCTGCGCCACCCAATCGTAGAGCGCGCGGGCCACCTCCCGAGGGGCCGTCTTGCGCTTGACAATGTCCTTGGCCAAGGCCTTGACACGCGCTGTGACCACGGCCGCCGGCTTGGCCCGTTCACTGTATGCCTTGGCAATGTCGGCATGACGCTTGAAGCTCGAAAAGGCCAGACCCGGCTCCTGCTCCACGTCATAGACCGAAAAGTTCTTGCGCACGTTGGGCTGAGGCTCCTTGTTGTCCCAGGCCCATTCAATGACCTTGCGACCGTCCTGGGCCGTCTTTTGAACCTCCCGCAGTTCGCGGGCCTGGTACGAGTTCCACAAGGCGATGGGGGCATCGACCTTGATCTTCACATCGTCATAGGCCTCGCTCTTTTGAAAGCGCTCGTTGATGGAGAAGTGCCCGGAAAACAAAGGCTCCTTGATGCTCAAGCGGTAGGCAAACACTACCGTATCGCCCACCATCACCTCGGGGAATGCGACCGTCAGCGAGGCTTTGTCCGCGATCGTCTCGATTTTGTACTGCTCCTTGGGCACGTCGATGCGGCGACCATCGGGTTTGAGCGTGTAGGCCTTGAGCACTTCGACCGCCTGTGTACGCGTACTGTAGGACACCGATGCCTGCTTGGCGCGGACCAAGGCCCGAGCCTTGAGCACTGTCAGTGACCATTCACGCTCTTCGACGCTAGAGCCATCTTCGGCCACGGTGAAAGTAGCCGCGTAGTGGCTCATGCGGGAGGCGGGTTCGGGTAGTTTGGCCGCCGGCGCCGCCGTGTCGGCCCACGCCAGTCCAGAACACGCCAAAAGGCACCACACAGCGATCGGTCGCAAAACGTTTGCTTTCAATTGGATGAACCTGCTCAAAGTTGGAGGGTGGCCGCAGCCCCGATGATCATCAATTTACCCGACTCCGCTGAGGCTTCCTGCACAAATACCCCCCAAAAAACCCGCTGTTCGGCTAACGTGGCGAGGCGCGCCCCGCTATGGTGACAACGCGTCTGATAAAGCAAGGCGAGGGGCCAAGGACTCATCATGAAACTCAATCAACTCAAACTCGGCGCGCGCCTGGGCTTCGGCTTTGGCACGGTGCTGATGCTGGCGGCCTTCATGGCGCTGATTGGGTACTGGCGTCTTGAACAGACGCTGAACGAAGTCCAGGCCAACCGTGCCACCCAGGAGCGAGCCACGGCTGCCCTGCGCTGGGAGGCCCTGACCTTGCTGAATGTCAACCGCACCCTGGCCATCGCCGAATCGGGTGGCAACAACGACGTCAAAGCGCATTTTTTGCCCTTGATCAAAGACACTTCTGCCCAGATCAGCGCCATCCAGAAGGAGCTTGAAGCGGGCCTGAGCGCCGGCGAGGAAAAAACCCAATTCGAAGACATTGCCGCTCGACGTCACACCTATGTCACCGCCCGCGACTCGATCTTTTCCTTTCTGGAGATGGAAGACCCAGGGGCCAAAGAGGCGCTCAACAGCCACTTGCTGCCCGCAGCCACCCGCTACCTCACGGCCATCAATGGCTACCAAACCAGCCAGCGCAAACTCACCGACGACCATGCCATTGAAACGCAACATCACGTCAAACGCGCGGAATGGCTGCTGTTGATGCTGGCATTGGCGAGCCTGGCCATCTGCGCCGTGTTTGCCTGGCAGATTACCCAATCGGTGACCAGCCCCTTGCGCCATGCCGCGGACACCACACGAACGATTGCCGCGGGCGACTTGTCTCAAAACGCCCGCGCCGAAGGCAATGACGAGGTGACCGAGGTGCTGCGCGGACTCAACGAAATGCAGGTGTCGTTGCGCGGCATCGTGGGCGACGTGCGCAGCTCCACCGACTCCATCAAGGTCGCCAGCGATGAGGTTGCCATCGGTAGCGCCGACCTGTCCCGCC
>JAZJZP010000235.1:0-3835 GCA_040389805.1 Pseudomonadota bacterium | reverse complement strand
GTCACGCTGCAATTTGGGGTAGAGCAGGGCCCATGATCTGGCCAATGCGGCCACGTTGGGTCAGCAGTTATTCCACCAACTTTTGTGCCTCGTCTTCGCTTGCCGCTACACTAACCCCCGCTCCGGGGTGTGCCTCACGACAAGTCGTGTTGGCGCTGAGATGGTTAATCCGAACCCGCTGAACTTGATCCGGCTCATACCGGCGAAAGAAGAGCTGTACCTGATCCAGCCCGTGGTCTATTCATAGTCCACAGGCCCAGGCGCCCTCGGAGCATGTGTTGTCACACCACTGCCCTCCAAGGAGCTGCCCATGAATGCCCCCGATCCTGCTGTTGCCCTGGCCACCCTGAGCGAGCTGGCTCGCCTGACGCGTGAACCACTACCCGCCTCCCGCAAGATCTACATCGAAGGCAGCCAAAGCAGTGTGCGCGTGCCGATGCGCGAGGTCTCGCTCACCAATGGTGAGGCGGTCACCTTGTACGACTGCTCAGGCCCTTATTCAGACCCCACCGTCGACATCGACGTGACGCGTGGCCTGCCGCCTGTGCGCGAAGCCGCGATCCTGGCGCGTGGCGATACCGAAACCTACACCGGCCGCAGCCTGCAAGCCGTGGACGATGGCTTGAAGCCCGATGAGCGCCACGACGAGCGCATGGCCGCCTTGCGCGCCGCCGCCGCTGGTCTGCAACGCACGCCACGCCGCGCGAAAAGCGGCCACAACGTGACACAGATGCACTACGCGCGCCAAGGCATCATCACGCCCGAGATGGAGTACGTCGCCATCCGCGAGAACCAGCGCCGCATTGAACTGCTCGATGGCTGCACCGACTGGCGCAGCGCCTACCAGCAAGATCCCGAGCGCGAAGCCCGCCTGCGTGGCAACCCCATGGGCGCCATGATCCCGCGCGAGATCACGCCCGAGTTCGTGCGCGCTGAAGTGGCCCGGGGCCGCGCCATCATCCCCGCCAACATCAACCACACCGAGTTGGAGCCGATGGCCATTGGCCGCAATTTTTTGGTCAAGATCAACGCCAACATCGGCAACTCGGCGGTCACGTCCAGCATTGAAGAAGAAGTCGAAAAACTCGTCTGGGCGATCCGCTGGGGCGCCGACAACGTGATGGACTTGTCCACCGGCAAGCACATCCACACCACGCGCGACTGGATCGTGCGCAACAGCCCTGTGCCCATTGGCACCGTGCCCATCTACCAGGCCCTGGAGAAGGTGGGCGGCGTGGCCGAAGACCTCACCTGGGCCATCTACCGCGACACCTTGATCGAGCAAGCCGAGCAAGGCGTGGACTACTTCACCATCCACGCTGGCGTGCGCCTGCCCTTCATCCACCTCACGGCCAACCGCCGCACGGGCATCGTCTCGCGGGGCGGCTCGATCCTGGCCAAGTGGTGCATCTCGCATCACAAAGAGAACTTCTTGTTCACGCACTTTGAAGAGATCTGCGAGATCATGAAGGCCTACGACGTGAGCTTCTCGCTGGGTGACGGCCTGCGTCCCGGCTCGCTGTCTGACGCCAATGACGAAGCGCAATTTGCCGAGTTGCGCACGCTGGGCGAGCTGACCCAGATCGCCTGGAAGCACGATGTGCAGACCATGATCGAAGGCCCTGGCCACGTGCCCATGCACCTGATCCAGGCCAATATGGACGAGCAGCTCAAGACCTGCCACGAAGCGCCCTTCTACACCCTGGGCCCACTGACCATTGACATCGCCCCGGGCTACGACCACATCGCCTCGGCGATTGGCGCGGCCATGATCGGCTGGATGGGCACGGCCATGCTCTGCTATGTGACCCCCAAGGAGCACCTGGGCCTGCCCAACCGCGACGACGTCAAGCAAGGCCTGATCGCCTACAAGATTGCGGCGCATGCGGCCGATGTGGCCAAGGGACACCCGGGCTCACGGGCGCGTGACGATGCGCTGTCGCAAGCGCGGTTTGATTTCAGGTGGCAGGACCAGTTCAACCTGGGCCTGGACCCTGAAACCGCCCGCGACTTCCATGACGAGACGCTGCCCAAGGACGCCTCCAAGGTGGCGCACTTTTGCTCGATGTGCGGGCCCAAGTTCTGCTCGATGAAGATCACGCAGGAAGTGCGCGAGTTCGCGGCTGCACAGGGTGTGGCCGATGGCGATGCCATCGCCCGTGGCATGGCCGACAAGTCGGCCGAGTTCAAGCAGGTGGGCGGTGCGCTGTACATCCCCATCAAGGCCGAGCCGCAAGCCTGATGCCATGACGACACCGCAACGCATTGGCATTGCCGGCGCAGGACTGATGGGCCGCCTGATGGCCTGGACGCTGGCACGCCAAGGTCATGCCGTCAGCGTCTTCGACCCGGCCGCCGGGCCCAACCCCAGCTTTGACGGCCAAGGCGCGGCCGGCTTCACAGCGGCCGGCATGCTGAGCCCGCTGGCCGAACTGGACGCCACCGACCCCGATGTCGCCCAGCGCGGTTGGCATTCGATTGACCGCTGGGCCGACATCACCGCCACGCTGGGCCAACTGCACACCAGCGCCCCCCACTTTGACCGCCTGGGCAGCTTGTTGGTGGCGCATGGCTCGGACCTCGGCTCGGCCAAGCGAGTGCTGGCCCGCATCGAGTCGGGGGCGCGCCACTGGCCGCATCAAGCACAAGCGCTGGACGCGGCCTCCTTGCAAGCACAAGAGCCCTGCCTGCACAGCGCCATGGGCTTGTTGCACGCGTGGTCGCTGCCGGGCGAAGGCGCCATCTGCACCGTGGGCACCCTCAAGGCCCTGGCCGCCACCGCCCCCGGCGTGCAATGGCACTGGCGCCATGCCGTGCAGACCCTGCGACCGGGTCAACTGCAGTGCACCGTGCTCGACAATGAGCACTCGCAGGCGCATGGTTTTGACTGGGTGTTTGACCTGCGCGGCGTGGGGGCGCGCCCCGACACCCCCGTGCGTGGGGTGCGTGGCGAAGTGGTCTGGCTGCACGCGCCCGGCATGGGCCTGACCCGGCCGGTGCGCCTGCTGCACCCGCGCCACCGCGTCTACATCGTGCCGCGTCCGGGCGACGTGGTGGTGGTCGGCGCCAGCGAGATCGAAAGCGAAGACCGCTCCGCCATGTCGCTGCGCAGCGCGGTCGAGCTGATGGCCGCCGCCCACAGCGTGCTACCCGCGCTGGCCGAAGCCCGCATCATCCGCATGGACCGCAACCTGCGCCCGGCCTTGCCCGACAACCGGCCACAATGCCATGTCGAACCGGGCCTCGTGCGCATCAATGGCCTGTACCGCCATGGCTGGCTGCTGGCCCCGTCCCTGATGGACGAGGCCTTGGCTCAAACCAGCCTCTTGAACTGACCGCTGCCCCTCACCCTGACCCTCGATGAAGCTCATCACCGTGCACACCGATCAAGGCCCTTGCGAGGTCCCCGCCAACACCACCGTGGCCGCACTGCTCAGCACCTTGCGCGGCGCGCAGCACGAGCTGGACGCCAGCGTGGCCACGGCGGTGAATGGCGAGTTCGTGCCGCGCAGCGAGCGCGAGCACCATGTTTTGTTCGACGGCGACACCTTGCTGTGCTTTGGCGCCATCACCGGAGGCTGATGTGAAACCCACCGACTCATGGACCCTTGGCGAGACGACCCTGACCAGCCGCTTCTTGCTGGGCACGGCGGGCTACCCCTCACCCCAAGTCTTGCGAGAAGCCATCGTGGCCTCGGGCAGCCAGGTGCTGACCTTGGGACTCAAGCGGACGCTGGCCGTGCCGGGCGGCGGCGACAACGGCTTTGTCGAGATCATCCGCCAGGCGGCGCGCGACCAAGGCGCCCACCTGCTGCCCAACACCGCCGGCTGCCGC
>JAZJZP010000234.1:0-1858 GCA_040389805.1 Pseudomonadota bacterium | reverse complement strand
TCAACCTGGCGCGTCTGGATGCCGATCGCAAGTAGGCGGAGGTTGCCGTCCGTGATTCCGAAAAACGGTTCCATCAGGCCCTTGATGACATGATGGAAGGGTGCATGCTCATCGGCTTCGACTGGACCATTCTGTACGTCAATGAAGCCGGTGCCCGTTATGCCCACCAAGCACGTGCCGACCTCATTGGCCGCAAGATGACAGACGTCTATCCCGGCATAGAGCAGTCGGAGGTCTTTGCCCTGTACCGCCGGGCCATGGAGGATCGCCTGCCGCAGCGCCAGGAGGTAAGCTACCGTTTTCCCGACGGCAGCACGGGTTGGTACGAGCTCTGCGTGACACCGACGCAAGAAGGCATCAGTTCTCTGGGGCTGGACATCAGCGAGAGGCGCTTGTTGGCTCAGCGCCGGGAGGATGCGAACGCACAACTCGAGGGGCTGGTGGTCGAGCGCACGGCCGAGCTGCAGGAGGCGCTTGATGTGGCCCGCCAGTCCAGTGCGGCCAAATCGACGTTCTTGTCGGGCATGAGTCATGAACTGCGCACGCCGATGAACGCGATTCTCGGCTTCTCGCAACTGCTGCAGATGCAGGCCTTGACGGCCAAGCAAATGAGCATGGTCAGTCAGATCCGTCGGGCTGGCGAGCACCTGCTTGCCTTGATCGACGACCTGCTCGACCTGACCCGCATTGAGTCTGGCAAGGTGCCATTGACGTCAGTGCCTGTTCCCTTGGCTGCGGTCGTCAACGAGGCGCTGAGCATCGTGCAGGACAATTTTTTGCGGATGAACCTTGAGCTGGTGAACCGCACGCCTGCGGATGTCTGTGTGCTGGCTGACCCGGTTCGCCTCAAGCAGGTCATCGTCAACCTGCTGTCCAACGCCGCCAAGTACAACTGCGACCATGGGCAGGTCTGGATTGATGCGGCTGTGTCCGGCGGACCGCGTTTGCGCTTGTCTGTGCGTGATACAGGCGCCGGTATTGCGCCAGAGAAAATGCCTTACCTGTTTCGCACCTTTGAGCGACTGGGCGCGGAGCGCTCGGGCATTGACGGCAGCGGCATTGGTTTGGCCATGTCGAGGCGCTTGACCGAGTTGATGGGCGGCACGATTGGGGTGGATTCTCAAGTCGGAGAAGGTTCCACCTTCTGGATCGAGTTGCCTCTGGCCGAGGGTGGCAAGGTCGTTGATGTGGCCGCCGGGCACGGCATGGAGGCGGCGGTGGCCGATGCTCCGTTCGAAGTGCTCTATATCGAGGACAACGCCGCCAACCTCAAAGTAGTCGAGCAACTGTTTGAATTGCGTCCCCATTGGCACCTGTCAACGGCGCTCACGGGCCAAGCCGGGCTGGACCTGGCCAGAAGTGCCCCGCTTGATGTCATCCTGCTGGACATTCACCTTCCGGGCATGAGTGGCTATGAGGTCTTGCAAATGCTGCAAGTTGATAGCCGCACCCAGGCCATACCGGTCATCGCCTTGTCTGCCGATGCCATGCCCGAACAAGTAGAGCGCGGCCTGCGCGCAGGATTCCATTCCTATTTGTCCAAGCCGCTGGATCTGCGTCGCCTGATGTTGACGCTCGATGGGCTGGCTCTGCGACAATTCACCCCATGAACTACCTCACGCTAGAAGACGTCATTGGCAAGACCCCTTTGGTGCGATTGCAGCGCATACCCGGTCTTGATGGCGAGGCGCGCGGCAACGTCATCCTGGCCAAGCTGGAAGGCAACAACCCCGCCGGTTCCGTCAAAGACCGCCCCGCCATCAGCATGATCCGCCGAGCCGAAGAACGTGGCGACATCAAGCCCGGCGACACCCTGATCGAAGCCACCTCTGGCAACACCGGCATTGCCTTGGCCATG
>JAZJZP010000233.1:0-6125 GCA_040389805.1 Pseudomonadota bacterium | reverse complement strand
CACTTCGATGCGCTTGGCCTGGCCCAGGTCAGCCAAAGTGACCTTGTCCAAAGACATGCCGACTTCTTCAGCGATGACCTTGCCGCCCGTCAGGATGGCGATGTCTTCGAGCATAGCCTTGCGGCGATCACCAAAGCCAGGCGCCTTGACCGCCACCACCTTCAGGATGCCGCGGATGGTGTTGACCACCAGGGTCGCCAATGCTTCGCCATCAACTTCTTCAGCGATGATCAGCAAAGGACGGCCCGACTTGGCCACTTGCTCCAGCGTGGGCAGCAGGTCACGGATGTTGGAGATCTTCTTGTCGTACAGCAGCACGAAAGGGTTGTCCAACAAAGCGGCTTGCTTTTCAGGGTTGTTGATGAAGTAAGGCGACAGGTAGCCGCGGTCAAACTGCATGCCTTCAACCACGTCCAGCTCGTTGGCCAGGCTCTTGCCGTCTTCAACGGTGATGACGCCTTCTTTGCCGACCTTGTCCATGGCGCGGGCGATGATTTCGCCGACGTCTGCATCAGAGTTGGCCGAAATGGTGCCAACTTGAGCGATTTCTTTGGACGTGGTGGTGGGCTTGGATTGCTTCTTCAGCTCAGCGACCAGGGCGATCACGGCCTTGTCGATGCCGCGCTTGAGGTCCATCGGGTTCATGCCGGCGGCCACGTACTTCATGCCTTCGCGCACGATGGCTTGAGCCAGCACGGTCGCGGTTGTGGTGCCATCACCAGCGTTGTCGCTGGTCTTGGAGGCCACTTCTTTCACGAGCTGAGCGCCCATGTTCTGGAGCTTGTCTTTCAGCTCGATCTCTTTGGCCACGGACACACCGTCCTTGGTCACGGTGGGGGCGCCATACGAGCGCTCCAGCACCACATTGCGACCCTTGGGGCCCAGGGTGACTTTGACTGCATTGGCCAGGATGTTGACACCCTCGACCATGCGGGCGCGGGCTTCACCACCGAAAACGACGTCTTTAGCTGCCATTTGGAGTTCTCCGAAATCTTGAAATAGGGGGGATTAAATTACTTGGCAACCACAGCGAAGAGGTCTTCTTCGCGCATGACCAACAGCTCTTCGCCATCGACCTTGACGGTCTGGCCGCTGTACTTGCCGAACAAAACGCGGTCGCCCACGGCGACGTTCAGGACGACGAATTCACCCTTGTCATTGCGCTTGCCTGGACCGACGGCCAGTACTTCACCTTGGTCAGGCTTCTCAGCGGCGTTGTCAGGAATGATGATGCCGGAGTTGGTCTTGGTTTCTTGTTCCAGACGCTTGACGATCACGCGATCATGCAAAGGACGAAGTTTCATTGTTTCTCCTGTCGAGGTAGACAAAGGTTTGACGTTGCTCACAATGCAAGTAACCACTCACATTGGTCCAGCCTGAATGACACAGCTCAAAGGCTGTTAGCACTCAAGACCAGCGAGTGCTAAAAGCATTATAGGGACGGTTGGCCAAGTTTCAAGAGCACCCCTGACCCGGGGATACCTAGGGTGAGGCCTAACTTTTACAATTTGATGCACAGGAACCGGCAGCAAGTCTAGGTTGGACTTTGGCGCGGTTGCCCTGTGAAATCTCAAGGGTAGATGTAATGAAAAAATTGTTCTCCATGGCCGCCGTGGCCATTGCCGCCATGAGCATGATTGGCACCGTTTCGGCGGCCACCCTCACCAAGGCCCCTGATATGGGCAACTATTGGGCCCCTCTGGGTAATGGCAGCGCGACCAAAATCTATGCCAACAGCTTTGTCGCCCCGATCACCGGCAACGTGACAGAACTGGGCCTGTGGCTGAACCAAGGTCCTTCGGACCTGACCTTCCAGATTTATGACTCGTTTGCAGGCGATGCCTCTTTCGGCCCTGACTCCACCGCCGCCTTGGTGTCGTCGGCCGTGATCCCCGGTCAAATGTTCAGCAGCCTGACCTATGTGTCGGCCACGCCTGCCATCGGCACCACCCTGACCGCTGGTCACACCTACTGGTTTGCCGCCTCGGCCGTCGGCCAAGCCACCGGCACCCACTACAACGTCGGTGGCCATACGCAAAATAGCGGCGGCATTGTGGACAACGGCACCTTCTGGTACTCCAACGCCGCTGACGGCGTGTACTTCGACGGCACCCGTTACACGCCAGAAATGGCCTTCCAAGTGACCATGGCCGCCGTTCCTGAGCCAGCAAGCATCGCTTTGCTGCTCGCTGGTGTGGCCGTGGTGGTGGGCACCGCGGCCCGCCGCAGCACCAAGAAGTAATCAGCTGCGCTGAGACCAGAAAGGCCCGGCATGCTTTGGCGTGCCGGGCCTTTTTACATGGTTTGCGCTCTACGGCTTTCGGAATGCGATCGGCGACACACCCTCCCAGCGGGTAAACGCCCGGGTAAAACTGTGACGATCCACAAAACCCAGTTTGATGCTGATGGACTCAATGTCCAAGTCGGTGTCCTTGAGTAACTTGCAGGCACGCTCGCGGCGCACCCTGGCCTGCACATCGACAAAACTCTCACCTTCTTCTTTCAGGCGGCGCTGACAGGTACGCGGGTGCAACTCCAGCAGCACCGCCACCTCGTCAATACGAGCCCCAAGCAGATCGGGCCTGGTGTTCCACAAGTGCTCCAGGCGGGTGCTCAAGCGACCCTGCTCGCCAATCTTGCGCAAACGCTGCTCAACCATCAACTGCGCTTGCGCATTCAGTGCGGGAAAGCCCCCTTTGAGCGGCTTGTCCATGCAGTCCGAGGCGAACACCAAACGATCATCCGCCTGATGAAAGCGCACCGGCACCCCGAAATAGCGCTCATACACCCCTGGATGGGTGCGCGGCCCATGTTGAAACCACACCGCTCGCAACGGGTCTTGTTGGGGGGACAGCAGGCGAGCGAACTTCACCACACTGGCCATGCAACTCTCAAGAATGCCCTGGTGAGGCGCCTCACCGCCCTCCAGGGCCATGCTCACACAAAAGTCAGCTCCCTGCTCCTGGGTCTGAATACGCAAAGCCGGATGCACGATCAGCGGCATCCAACCCAAGGCCAGCATCGAGCCGCGCAGGGTGGTGCACGTCGCCAAGAACGTGTCCACCTCAGGGATTGCATCGAACGCAAAGTTGTCGCCCAGCACCAGCGGAAAGTAAGCCGACGCAGCCGCAGCCTCGCAGACATCAAACAATCGCAGCACCGCCGCCAAACTCAACTGGGACTGTGGACTGTCGGTCACCTCGACGGCAATCTGAGCCTGGCTCACCGCGTCTTGCATGTTGAAGCCGCACTGAGCCCCCACCTTGGAGAAGGTCGACATCACGTAGAAGTTGAGGTAGTCAACCCCGCTCACTGACTGCATGCACGTCCTATTCTGACTACCGCGGTAGTCCATACCACTTGAAGCGACGCCATGGTAAGGGCCAAGCGGGCCGTCCAACACCCTGCCAAGCGTTAACCCTGAGCCTCGTCACCCCATTTGAGCGCACGGCAAAAACACCTGTCGCCTGAGGTTCCAAGCTGTCGCGTCACGCCACCGGCGCACGGGTCCGTCATTTCTAAACTGAAGTGGTCCCGAATCAAGGAAGTCCCCATGGCCGCGCAGACCCCAAAACCCGATCAGATCGTGCCCCGCGAAAAGCTGGATTTCGAGCTCGACAGCAACATCCCCCGCTATTGGTACGACAACGACCCTTTCAAGACCCGCCTGTTTGACGGCATGCAGGCGGCCTTCCCGGATGGCGAGCGTTACTTCATCACCAGCGTGCGCGCCTTTCGCCACCTGATCACCGACCCCAAGCTGGCCCAGGACGTGAAAGACTTCATCCGCCAGGAAGGCCAGCACGGCATCGCCCACACCCAGTTCAATCAACTGCTCGAGCAGCAAGGCGCCCCCGTCAAAGAGATCGTGCACGACGTGAAGGAGCTGTTTGACGACTACACGCGAAAGTATTCGGCCCAGTACAACCTGGCCATGACCGCCGCGTTTGAGCACTTCACGGCCATGATGGCCGAAAGCCTGTTTGCCCGCAAAGAAGTGATGGCACCGGCCCACCCCAAGGTGCGCGCCTTGTGGGCTTGGCACGCCATTGAAGAGATGGAGCACAAGGCCGTGGCCTATGACGTGATGATCAACATCGCCAAGGTCAGCTATGGCTTGCGTTGCGTGGCCATGGCTCACGCGCTCTACAAAGTGCTGACCGACAGTGTTCGCCTGACCAATCGGCTCCTCAAGGGCGATGGTTTTACACGCTGGCAACGCTTTGGCATGACCCTCAAGGGTCTGAACTGGCTCTATGGCATCAATGGCCTGTTTGCCCGCAGCACACTCAAGATGCTGTCCTACTTCAAGCCCGGCTTTCACCCCTGGCAACACGACGTCATTCACAGCTACCCGCGCTGGATCGAAACCTTCCGCGCCACCGATGACCCGATGGCGGCAGGCGAAGCCCTATTCAAAGCGGCACTTTGACCTGACACCCCTGGGTTTCCCTGCCCCCGCAGGCCATGAACTGAGCGACGATTCGGTTCATGGCCATCTCCGTTTTTGACCTGTTCAAGATCGGCATCGGACCGTCCAGCTCCCACACCGTGGGGCCGATGCGGGCGGCCCGCATGTTTGCGCACCGACTCGCGCAAGATGGCCTATTGCCCCGCACCACCCATGTGCGCTGCGAGCTGTTCGGCTCACTAGGCGCCACCGGACGCGGCCATGCCACCGACAAGGCCGTGATGCTGGGGCTGATGGGCCTGGAGCCTGACACCGTGGAGGTCGATGCCATCCCTGGCTTGCTGTCGAGCGTCGCCACTAACCACACCTTGAGGCTCCTGGGCCAACAGGCGGTGTCCTTTGATCCCGCTCTGGATTTGATTTTTCACAAACGCCAGACACTTTCCTTTCATGCCAACGGCATGCGTTTGTCTGCGCTGGATGCACAAGGCGGCGTGGTGTGGACCCATGACTATTACTCGGTCGGCGGCGGCTTTGTGGTCAGCGAGGACGTGGCCACCGATGGCTCACGTCAGAAAATCATTGCACCAGACACCACCGTGTTGCCGCACCCGTTTCACAGCGGCGCCGACTTGTTGAGCCTGACGCAAAGCCTGGGGTGCAGTATGGCCGAGCTCATGCGCCGTAACGAGCGCCACTGGCGCACCGACCCCGACATCGACACCCAACTGATGTGCCTGTGGCAGGTGATGCAGGACTGCGTGGACCGCGGCTGCCGCACGCCAGGCACCTTGCCCGGCGGCTTCCAGGTCGAACGACGCGCCCCGGCTTTGTTTGACAAGCTCAGCACCCAGACCTTGCCAAGCGATCCGCTGGTCGTGATGGACTGGGTCAACCTGTTTGCCCTGGCCGTCAACGAAGAGAACGCCGCCGGTGGCCGGGTGGTCACCGCCCCCACCAATGGCGCCGCAGGCATCGTTCCTGCGGTGCTGCACTATTACTGGCGCTTTGTGCCGGGAGCCACCGCGCGGGGCGTGCAAGATTTTCTGCTCACGGCTGGCGCCATCGGCCTGCTGTACAAAGAAAACGCCTCCATCTCGGGGGCCGAAGTGGGCTGCCAGGGCGAGGTGGGGGTGGCCTGCTCCATGGCCGCCGCTGGCTTGTGCGCCGTGATGGGCGGCACCCCTGGTCAAATCGAGAACGCCGCAGAAATCGGCATGGAACACCACCTGGGCCTGACCTGCGACCCGGTCGGGGGCCTGGTGCAGATCCCCTGCATTGAGCGCAATGCCATCGCCGCCGTCAAAGCCATCAACACCGCGCGGCTGGCATTGCATGGCAATGGGCAGCACCGCGTCAGCCTGGACAAGGTCATCAAGACCATGCGCGAGACAGGTGCCGACATGCAGCGCAAATACAAAGAAACGGCACGCGGGGGACTGGCGGTCAATATCGTGGAGTGCTGAGCAAATGCACGGGCAAACCCACCCCGCATTGGAGTGTCACCTCCATGCCGATGGGGAGGGCTCGCGTCATTGACGGCACCTCACGCACCACCTAAGCTGACCCCAACAGATCGCACGGCCGCGGATTCCGCTGAGGCATGCCATGCACCCGTCGACGATCTGCCCACTCAAAACACAGGAACACGCATGACCAACTTCGCACTCAAAAATCTGGTGGCTGCCACCGCCCTCTTCGCCGCAGGCTTGGC
>JAZJZP010000232.1:23140-31319 GCA_040389805.1 Pseudomonadota bacterium | reverse complement strand
GTCGACGCGACCGGGCAGCTCCACGTCAGAGGAGTCGAGCTCGAACCAATCGGCGGCGGTGGGGTCGTTGGTGCGGCGCATGAAGGCGGTGCCGCGCACGTCGGTGATCTGCTCGACAGGCTCTTTGGCGGCCAGGCGGTGCGCGATCTCGACCAGGGCGCGCTCGGCGTTGCCGTACAGCAGCAGGTCGGCCTTGGCGTCGGCCAGGATGGAGCGGCGCACCTTGTCCTGCCAGTAGTCGTAGTGGGCGATGCGGCGCAGCGAACCTTCGATGCCGCCCATGATGATGGGCACGTCGTTGTAGGCTTCCTTGCAGCGCTGCGCGTACACCAGCGAGGCGCGGTCAGGCCGCTTGCCGGCGACCCCGCCAGGGGTGTAGGCGTCGTCGCTGCGGATCTTGCGGTCGGCCGTGTAGCCGTTGATCATCGAGTCCATGTTCCCGGCGGTGACGCCAAAGAACAGGTTGGGCTTGCCCAGCACCTTGAAGGGGTCGGCGCTTTGCCAGTCGGGTTGGGCGATGATGCCCACGCGAAAACCTTGGGCCTCCAGGACGCGACCGATCACGGCCATGCCAAAGCTGGGGTGGTCGACGTAGGCATCGCCCGTGACGATGATGATGTCGCAGCTGTCCCAGCCCAGGGCGGTCATCTCGTCCCGGCTCATGGGCAGGAACTTGGCGGTGCCAAATCGCTTGGCCCAATAGGGCCGATAACCGTTCAAGGTTTTTTCGGCGCGGGGGACGGTGATGGCAAGGGAGGCAGACATGGCGGGCAGGGCGGCGTAGCGCCGTCGGAGGACAACCCTCTATTGTCCACTTTTGCCCCGCCTTGAAGGCCCTATTTTGAGTAGGGACGGATTAGAGCTCGTTCAAGAACCGCACTTTGACCTTCTTGCCCTTGACCTTGCCGTCGGACAGGGCCTTCACCGCTTGGCGCGCAATCGTGCGATCGACTGCGACATAGGTGTGGAAGTCGGTGACGTTGATCTTGCCCACTTGCTCTTTGGCAAAGCCTGCCTCGCCGGTCAGCGCGCCCAACACGTCGCCGGGGCGGATCTTTTCTTTGCGTCCCCCCAAAATTTGCAGGGTGATCATGGGCGGCAGCAAGGGCTCCGGGCTGGCCTCGGTCAGTTCGCTCACGGGGTGCCATTCAGAGCGGGGGCCTCCGGCTTCGATCTCGATGCGGCCAACGCGGCCCATCTCGTTGAGGCTGGCCAGGTTGAGGGCCCAGCCATTTTGGTCGGCCCGGCCGGTGCGGCCGATGCGGTGGATGTGCACTTCGGCGTCGGGGGTGATGTCGACGTTGATCACGGCCTCCAGCTGGGCGATGTCCAGGCCGCGTGCGGCCACGTCGGTGGCCACCAGCACGGAGCAGCTGCGGTTGGCAAACTGGATCAGCACCTGATCGCGGTCCCTCTGTTCGAGGTCGCCATGCAGGGCCAGGGCTTCAATACCTTGCGCGGTCAGCACATCGACCAGATCGCGGCATTGCTGCTTGGTGTTGCAAAAAGCCAGCGTGCTGACGGGGCGGTAGTGCTTGAGCAACAGGCCGACCGTGTGCAGGCGCTCGGAGTCCTGGATCTCGTACCAGCGTTGGCGGATCTTGCCGGCTTCGTGCTGGGTCTCGACCTTGACCTCTTTGGGATTGCGCAAGAACTGCTTGCTGAGTTTGACGATGCCTTCGGGGTAGGTGGCCGAGAACAGCAGGGTCTGGCGGTCTTGGGGGCACTGCTTGGCGACGAAGGCGATGTCGTCAAAAAAGCCCATGTCGAGCATGCGGTCGGCTTCGTCAAGCACCAAGGTGTTGAGGGCGCGCAGGTCCAGGCTGTCGCGCTGCAGGTGATCCATGATGCGGCCGGGCGTGCCGACCACGATGTGCGCGCCATGCTCCAGGCTGGCCATTTGCGGGCGCATGGTGGTGCCGCCCACCAGGCTCAGGATCTTGATGTTTTCTTCGGCGCGGGCGAGCCGGCGCAGTTCCTGGGTGACTTGGTCGGCCAGCTCACGTGTGGGGCACAGCACCATGGCTTGCACCTGAAAACGGCTCGGGTCCAGGCGCGATAACAAGGCCAGCGCAAAGGCGGCGGTCTTGCCGCTGCCGGTCTTGGCCTGGGCGATCAGGTCGTGTCCTGCCAGGGCAATGGGCAGGCTGGCCGCCTGGATGGGCGTCATGTTCAAGTAGCCCAGGTGTTGCAGATTGGCCAGCACGGCAGGGGCCAGGGGCAGGGTGCTGAAGGACAGGTCGGTAGAGGTGCTCATGGGGGGATTATCGGGCCACCCCCTAACTTGTGGTCCGATTTTGATTGGCGCTTGCTTAAAAATGCAGCAGCATTGACCTTGGACCCGGGCCAACCACCTGGGAGGAGGCGGTTGATGGCGGTGCATCCCAAGGACAGCTGGGCGGCCTTGCAAAAGGCTGAGCAGGAGGCGGTGCTGGCCCGGCGCCGTGTGGCGCTGGGCGACGACGCGGCGCGCCAGCATGAGTCGGCGTTGAAGGTGCCTCGTGTGGGGCTGGCCTTGTCGGGCGGCGGCGTGCGCAGCGCCACCTTTGCGCTGGGCCTGATGCGGGGCATGGCTCAAAGCCGCAACGGGAGCGCCACCAAGGAGGTGCCCCCTGAGACTCGAACGCTGGCCTCTGATGGCTTGTTGGGCCGACTGGACTACCTGTCGACCGTCTCGGGTGGGGGCTACACCGGCGGCATGTTCGGTCGGCTGGTGGCCACCTTGGGCATTCAGCAGGCGCAGTCTTTGATGGCCGATGCGTCATCGCCGGTGCTGGAATGGTTGCGTCGCAATGGGCGCTACCTCAGCCCCAGTGGGTCCCGGGACATGGGCATCGCGGTGGTGACCTACCTGCGGGCCGTGCTGGCCATTCACGCCGAGTTCATGGTTGCGTGCATGCTGCTGGGGTTGATCGTGATCGCGCCGCACCTGTGGCAGCACAGTGCGCAGCTGCTCAGCCCAACGGGTTGGGAGCGTTGGGTGACGCCGTGGTGGGCGTTGTCGCTGGTGTTCTGGGCCGCGATGGCCCCTGGATTGATCGCAGGGTATTGGGCGGCGCGGGACACGTCCAACCCCGACGTCAAGTCCGTGCGTCCCGGGGTGGGTGATGTGGTGTTCTTGATGGCGGCGGGCCTGGCGGCCTGGTGGCTGATCCATTGGTCGCTGGCCACCAACACCTTGAACCCACGGCGTGACGGGCTGACGCTGGCCAGCGCGGGTGTGTTGGCCTTGTCCTCCTTGGTGTTGGGGCAGGGCTTGGTGCAGGCCTGGCTGTTCATCACCAAAGAGCCTCACGCCTTGGCGGTGGCCCGCCTGCGCCTTGCGCTGACCATCGCCTTGAAGGTCGTGACCCTGGGCGCCGGGGCCATTGCCGGATTGGGGGCGCTGGATGTCTTGAGTTGGTGGGTGCTGGAAGAATTCCAATCGGGCAATGACTACCTGTGGGGTGGTGTGGGTGTGGGCGGTCTGGTCGCCTTGGCCTTGCGCACCATGGTGCAGCCTTTGCAGCAAATGGCGGCCGAGGCCGGGGGGCGTGCTCGGGCATGGTTGCCCCGTTTGATCAACCTGGGTAGTTTGTTGGGGCTGCTGTTGCTGGTGGTGAGCTGGTTGGTGTTGCTGCAGTGGTTTGTGTTTGCCCCGGAAACCTTTGCGCCTTTGATCAGTACACCGGCCTGGATGCGTGCGGCGATGGTGGCGGCGGTCTGGGCGGCTTGGGTGGTGTTGACGGCGGGCAATGCGCAGATGCCCAACACCTCGTCCTTGCACAGCTTTTACAGGGCCCGCCTGACCCGGGCTTATCTGGGGGCAGGCAACGTCCGGCGTGAACTGTCGGGGCATTCATCCCGTCGCTCGAATGTGACCGCGGTGGTGGAGGGCGATGACATCGCCTTGCGCGAGTACCGTCCCGAGTCCAAAGGGGGGCCGATTCACTTGGTCAATACCTGCTTGAACCAGACCCGTGATGACCAAAGCGGGCTCTACAACGCGGACCGAAAAGGCGCGGCCATCACCGCCAGTTGGCGGGGGCTGGAGGTGGGCCCCGAACGGTTCATCGCCATGGCGTTGGACCATGACGCGGGCACCTTGGGCCGATGGATGGCGGTGTCGGGGGCGGCCGCGTCGCCAGGGGCGGGGTCATACACCACGCGGGGGCTGGCCTTGCTGCTGTACTTTTTGGGCGTGCGCCTGGGGCACTGGGTGAAGGCCCCTGGTGAGGCGGTGCCCTTGCGCTGGCTGAGCCGCTTGAGCTGGCGGTATCTGCCCAAACCCTTGATGTTGGCCAGTGAAGCGTCGGCCACTTTTTTTGGGGGGGACCGGCCTTGGTGGTACCTGTCGGATGGCGGCCATTTTGAAAACACCGGCGTCTACGCCTTGCTCAAGCGCGAGCTGGATTTCATCATTTTGTCGGACGCCAGTTGTGATCCTGACTACGCCTTTGGTGACATCGAAAACCTGGTGCGCAAGGCCCGCATCGACTTTGGGGCCGAGATCGATTTTTACTCGCGTGAAGAGGCTGCTCGCTTGTTCAGCCTGGCGGGGTCTGCGCTGACGGTGTTGTCGCCAGAGGAGATGTCCAACAACCACTCCTGCCGGGGCGTCCTGCTGGCGCGCATTCGTTACCGCGAGCGATTGGGATCGCCCAGGCCAGAGGGCACCTTGCTGATCGTGAAACCCAATTTGCACAACGCACTGGACGTGGACTTGCTCGCCTATGCGCAGCGGCACGATGACTTCCCGCATGAGTCCACGGGCGATCAGTCTTTTGACGAAGCCCAGTGGGAGAGTTACCACCGCCTGGGCGAGGACTTTGGCAAGGCCATGCACGACACCTGGTTGGCGCAGCTGCCCGGCTGGCGCAGCCCGGCCCATCACGGCATCAGCGTGGCCGCGCGTTTGCGTGATGCAAAAGAGCCGGAGGGCGCCAAAGCCGAGCCCTTGTGGCGGCGCACGGCCCGAGCCACGGCCATTGGCACCACCTTGGGGGTGGGGGCGTCGGGCACCTTGCTGCTGTCGATGTGGCAAGTGCTGGACCAGGTGCAACGCAGCGAAACCGAGTCGCGCACCGCGGCGCGTCAGTTGTTCACCGAGGTCTCCAAAGGCCTGCACAACCTGGACGCGAGTTGCCCGCAGGTGCCGGAGCATGTCGTCACGCAGGCCGAGGTCTTGCTGATCGACCTGAGAGGCAGTCCCGCCCTCAGTGGCCTGGAGCGGGCCGGGGTGGACCGACTGGCGGCTCGCATCGCCGATGAATGCAGCAAGGGCCCGTCGGCGCGTGACAGCTGCCCCTTGGCGCAGCAGCGTGTGCGCAATGATCTGTGCACGCTGGCGCTCAAGCCGATCTCCGAGAACACGGCCTTGAACTACTGGCATCCCGGCGCATCACCCAAGGAGCAGACCGTGGCCGCCAATGCCGTCTGGCGTCAACTGGGTCGCATGACCGACGTGTCGATGGTGGGACTGCCCAAGGTGGCGGCTCCGGCGGCCTCTGCGCCGGTGCCGATGTCGACGCCAGGCCCCTCGCCGGTGCCACAACCTGTGCAAGTTCCGCAGACCCCTGTGGCGGTGGCCTCAGCACCACCGATGGCGGTGGTGGATGCGGGGCTGAGCGCCTGCCGACGCACCGCGGGCATGACGATTTTGTACGTGCAGATCTATGACGAGGCTTCGCGGGCGGCGGCCAGCGCCTTGCGGCAGTCCTTGCAGGACAAGGCGGGGGCCCTGGTCCAGGTGGCGCCGATCGAGAACGTCACTCGCACCGCCCAGTTGCGTCAGCAGCGGCGCCCGGCGTCATGGCCCAAGCCCACTTTTGTCTTGCACGACCCCAATAGCCGCGCCTGTGCGTTGGCGATGGCCCGCTCGGTGGGGCGGCCCTGGGTGCTGCCGGGCGATACCGATAAGGTGTGGATCCGCGCCGCGCCCAGCACGCTCTACCTGCGTCCGGGGGTGATTGAACTGTGGCTGCCGCCATCGCCGGGCGGTGATAAATCGGCCGATTGATGGCGGGCTTCAACTCAGCAGCGTGCGCGCATGGTGCGCGAGGTGGTCCCGCATGAAGGTGCTGATGAAGTAGTAGCCGTGGTCGTAGCCTTCATGGCGACGCAGTTGCAAGGCTTGTCCGGCGGCCAGGCAGGCGGCCTCCAGCAGGTGCGGGTGCAATTGAGCGGCCAGGAACTGGTCTGACAAGCCCTGGTCGATCAGGATGTCGGCACAGCGGGCCCCCGCCTTGACCAACTCGGTGGCATCGTGGCGGGCCCACTGAGCCGGGTCATCACCCAGGTAGCCGGCCAGGGCCTTTTGACCCCAAGGGCATTGCGTGGGCGCGGCAATGGGCGCGAAGGCCGAGACGCTGCGAAACAGCGCGGGGTGCTTGAGCGCCAAGGTCAGGGCGCCATGCCCGCCCATCGAGTGCCCGAAGATGCCGATGCGGTCGGATCGCCCATGGAAGTGGCTCAACACCAAGGGCAGCAGGTCTTGGGTCAGGTAGCTTTCCATGCGCCAATGCGGGTGCCAAGGCGCTTGTGTGGCGTCCAGGTAGAAGCCCGCCGCCGTGCCGAAGTCCCAGGCCGCATCGGCCCCTTCGACGCCGGTGCCGCGCGGACTGGTGTCCGGCGTGAGCAGCATCAGGCCATGCGCTGCGGCGTATTGCTGGGCGCCGGCCTTGATGGCGAAGGTCTCTTCGGCGCAGGTCAAGCCCGCCAGATACATCAACACCGGGGTCGATGTGGCTTGGGGCCCCAGGGCCTGCGGGGGCCGGTACAGACCAAAACGCATGGGCAGGCCAATGGTGCTGGAGGTGTGCCGGTAAAAACCTTGCACACCCCCAAAGCAGGCGTGTTCGCTCAGGGTCTCGATCATGGTGGATCAGTACATCACGACGGAGCGGATGGACTCGCCGCGCTTCATCAGATCAAAGCCTTCGTTGATTTGATCGAGCAAGAGCTTGTGCGTGATCAGGTCATCAATGTTGATCTTGCCGTCCATGTACCAGTCGACGATTTTGGGCACATCGGTACGACCACGCGCGCCGCCAAAGGCCGAGCCTTCCCAGTGGCGGCCGGTGACCAGTTGAAATGGCCGAGTGCTGATCTCGGCACCCGCTTCGGCCACGCCAATGATGATGCTGCGGCCCCAGCCTTTGTGAGTGCACTCCAGCGCCTGGCGCATCGTGGTGGTGTTGCCGATGCATTCAAAGCTGTAGTCGGCGCCGCCGTCGGTCAACTGCACGATGGCATCGACCACGTTGCCGCCCGTGGCCTGCAGGTCTGCGGGGTTGATGAAGTGGGTCATGCCGAACTGGCGGGCCATGGCTTCGCGGCGCGGGTTGAGGTCGACGCCGATGATCTTGTCGGCCCCGACCATGCGCGCGGCCTGGATCACGTTCAAGCCAATGCCGCCCAGTCCGAAGACGACCACATTGGCCCCGGCCTCGACCTTGGCGGTGAACAGCACCGCGCCCACACCCGTGGTGACGCCGCAGCCGATGTAGCAGACCTTGTCAAAGGGCGCGTCCGGCCTGATCTTGGCCAGCGCGATTTCAGGCACGACGATGTAGTTGCTGAACGTGGAGGTGCCCATGTAGTGCAGCAGCGGCTGGCCGTTGAGCGAAAAGCGCGAGCTGCCATCGGGCATCAGGCCCTTGCCCTGGGTGCCTCGGATCTTCTGGCACAGATTGGTCTTGCGCGACAGGCAGAACTTGCACTCGCGGCACTCGGGCGTGTAGAGCGGGATGACGTGGTCATCCTTGCGCAGCGACTTGACCCCTGGTCCCACATCCACCACCACGCCCGCGCCCTCGTGCCCGAGGATGGCAGGAAACAGCCCCTCGGGGTCGGCCCCGGAGAGGGTGTAGTAGTCGGTGTGACAAATGCCCGTGGCTTTGATTTCAACCAGCACTTCGCCTTCGCGAGGGCCTTCGAGATCAACGGTTTCAATGGTCAGTGGGGAGCCAGCGTTCCAGGCCACGGCGGCACGGGTCTTCATGGGGACGATCCTCGGGGTAGATGGGGGCAGTGCCTGCCATCATAAGGAAGGATCGAACAAGGTCTCCGTGCTAAAGCGTGTGGACAGATCGGCGTCTGCGGCGGCGCCTTCAATGCTGCGCCGGTGAACCTTGCCCGTGGGGCACCGGATGGGCGTCTCCAGCGCATGACCGTTGACGGTGGTCAGCAATGCGACCTC
>JAZJZP010000232.1:22703-23130 GCA_040389805.1 Pseudomonadota bacterium | reverse complement strand
GGTCCGGCGCAAAACCACCGCGGTTTCGCCGCTGCTCAGCGTCACCAGGCAACCGGGGGGATACAGGCCCAGCTCGCGGATGATGGTGGCCCCGAAGTAGCCCGAACTGCGCTGACGAAAGATGGCCTCGGCCGCTTGGGGCGAGAGCATGCCGCCGCGGTTGATGCGGGGGCTGACCTTGGCGCCAAACACATCGCAAGTGCGCAGGGCATCGGCCCATTGTGTGACCTCGGTCAGGTGGTGTGGGTAGCCTTTGCCGTCGGGCCGCTCATGGTGTTGCAAGACGGCGCGCAGCCAGTGCTCGTCGTCGACGCCCAGCGTTTCCAGCAAAGCGGCGCTGTCTTGTGGGTGGCGGTCAATGGCCTGGCGTTGGTCTGTCGTCAATGGGGTGGTTTGTTGCGCCAGCGTGGTTTGCAAGGCGGTGATC
>JAZJZP010000232.1:1518-22693 GCA_040389805.1 Pseudomonadota bacterium | reverse complement strand
AACGCGACCGAACGGCGCGAGTTGTTCGGCTCCATCGACAGGTTCATCGTCAAGACCGCTTTGACGGCGCCGACGGTGTAGGTCGCGTTCCAGTCCTTGCGCCCGCCAATGAGACACACCAGGGTGGCGGTGTGGATGCTGTGGAGCACACCGTA
This sequence comes from Pseudomonadota bacterium, assembly GCA_040389805.1. Classification (GTDB taxonomy): domain Bacteria; phylum Pseudomonadota; class Gammaproteobacteria; order Burkholderiales; family Burkholderiaceae_C; genus Aquabacterium. Next base: position 22,538 of record JAZJZP010000232.1, on the reverse strand, counting down.
GTGCAAAACCTTGTCGGGGGTGGCGTGCACGACCTGGAAGATGGCCAGATCGGGGTCCTCGCGCACGAGATGCATCAAGCGCAAGGCCTGCTGGCTCAATGCGCTCAAAAAGTCGGGACAGGCTTGCGGCGTGAGCAACAGCGGCGTCAGCCCCTCCCTCAGTTGGCTCCAACGATCCGCCACCAGTGGGTTTCGTGTGTCGACGGTGACGGATCTGTTTACCTGCATGCTTTTTTTTTAGTTGGTTCACCGGGCCCGATTCAGGGCGATCCCGTCTTTACGGCAACCATACGCCCAAGGTTGAGCGCGCACCAGCCCTGTCGCGCGCAGTGCTGAGCAAAGCCGTGGCAGAACGCACGGTGGCCCCCTCGGCGAACGATTTACGGCATGATGCCGCCATGAAAACGCCCCCAGCTCAAGACCCCCTGCATGGGATCACGCTCGAAGCCATCCTCAACGAACTGGTGGCCGCCTATGGCTGGCCCGACCTGGGGCGTCGCATCGCGATTCGCTGTTTTGTCAGCGATCCCAGCATTTCATCCAGCTTGAGGTTTTTGCGCAAAACGCCCTGGGCCAGGGAGAAAGTCGAGGGCTTGTATCTTTTCATGTTGCGAGAAAAGCGGCGCTCGGGTGCTTGATTGATGACCCTCTCGACCCTCGTCACCCATTTCATCCGACGCCACTGGCGCGCCTACGCCCCCTCGGCGCTGATGCTGGTCATCATCGCCTGCCTGACAGTGTGGTTGCCGCGCCAAGTGGGCCATGTGGTCGATGGGCTGGTGACGCGTCGTCTCGACATGAGCGGACTGGCCCGCGAGGTGGGGCTGATCGTGCTGGCGGGCGTGGTCATTTACTTTTTGCGGGTGACGTGGCGTCAACTGCTCTACGCCACGTCCTACCGGCTGGGTGTCGAGTTGCGCACCCGCCTCTATGAACGCCTGAGCCTGCAGGGCCCGCGTTTTTATCAAGACCGCCGCACCGGCGACTTGATGGCCCTGGCCACCAACGATGTCGATGCCGTTGAGCAGGCCGCAGGCGAAGCCGTGCTGGCCGGCTTTGATGGCACCCTGACCTTGCTGCTGGTTGTGAGTGCCATGGTGCTGGGGATCGACTGGCGCCTGACCGCGGTGGCCTTGCTGCCTTTTCCGATCATGGCGTGGTCGTTCTGGTGGATCTCCAACCATGTGCACCTGGCGTCGCGCGAGTCGCTGGACCACTTCGGGCACCTCAACGACCAAGTGCATGAAACCCTGTCAGGGGTGCGCACCGTGCGTGCCTTGGGGCTGGAGGCTCGCAGCACGGCCGCCTTTGCCGCCCTGGCCAACAAGGCCGCGCAAGCCAGCCTGAAGGCCCAGCGCTGGGAGGCCGCCTATGAGCCCGCCGTCAGCTTTACGCTGAGCACGGCCATGGTGCTGAGCCTGAGCATGGGGGGCTACCTGGTCTGGCACGATCAGCTCAGCGTGGGGCAACTCACCAGCTTCAGCCTGTACCTGGGGCAGATGATCTGGCCCATGTTCGCGGCCGGGTGGGTCTTGTCTTTGATTGAACGCGGCCGTGCAGGGTGGGCGCGCTTGCAGCCTGTGTTGCACGAGCCGTTGACCGTGCACGACGATGGCACGGTGGCGTCCCTGCAGGTGGGGCTGCTGCACGTGCAGGACGTGGTGTTCTCGTACCCCGGGCAGTCCGCAAAGGCTTTGGGCGGCGTCTCTGCCTGCATTGAGCCAGGCCAGACCTTGGGCCTGGTCGGGCCGACGGGGGCTGGCAAGTCCACCCTGGTGCGCTTGTTGCTACGCCAGTTCGCGCCCAGTGCGGGCGACTTGCGCTGGGGCGGCGTGCCGTTGGGTGACTACCGCCTGGAAACCCTGCGTCGCGCGGTCAGCTGGGTGCCGCAGGAGCCCTTTTTGTTTTCGTCCAGCGTGGCCGACAACATTGCCCTGGCCAAGCCGGATGCGACGCGTGAGCAGATCGAGCACGCCGCGCAGATGGCCGCCGTGCACGACGACATCCTGCGCCTGCCCCAGGGCTATGACACGCCGGTGGGCGAGCGCGGTGTGACCTTGTCAGGCGGGCAGCGCCAGCGCGTGGCGATTGCCCGGGCCCTGCTGGCCGATGCGCCCTTGTTGCTGCTGGACGATGCCTTGTCGGCGGTCGACACCGATACCGAGGCACGCATCCTGCGGCACCTGCGCGAGCTCAAGGCGCAGCGCCCCGAGCGCATCGTGATCGTGGTAAGCCACCGCCTCAGTTCGGTCGCTGATGCCGATCACATCCAGGTGCTGCGCGAGGGCGTGGTGGCCGAGCAGGGCAGCCATGCGCAACTGCTGGAGCACGAGGGTTGGTATGCCCGCCAGTGGCGCTATCAACAACTGGAACAGCAACTGGAGGCCGACGATGCAAGCGAGTGACCGGGTTCAGGCCCTGCAACTGCTGCGTCGCGCGGCTCAGCCGGAGCAGCACCATCTGCGCTGGGGTCTGCTGTGGCTGGTGCTGGCCGCCGGGCTGGAGGCCCTGGGCCCGATTCTGGGCAAGGCCTTCATTGATCGTCACCTCATGCCCCGGCACGGCCCCATGCTGGAGATGGCGGCCCTGCTGGGCGGCGCCCTGGTCACGGCGTGGCTGGCCAGCTGGATTCGGTACGGGCAGCTGATCCGGCTCGCGGGCCTGGCCATGCGTTCGGTGCAGCGCCTGCGCGAGGAGGTCTATGGCCATGTGCTGCGTCTGCCGATGGCCTATTTCGACCGGGCCATTACCGGGCAACTGGTCAGCCGCGTGACCAACGACACCGAGGCGGTCAAGTCCCTGTATGTGCAGGTCTTGTTCGTGATGCTGGACAGCGTGGTGGCCTTGGCGGCCGCGCTGCTGGCCATGGCTTGGCTCGATTGGCACCTGATGCTCATCGTGGCGTTGCTGGTGCCGGCGGTGACGGGCATTGTCTGGCTCTACCAGCGCATGAGCGCCCCTGCGGTCACGCGTTCGCGCCAGTTGCGCAGCGACCTGAATGCCCAGTTGGGCGAGTCGATTGCTGGCATGGCGGTGTTGCAGGCCAGCAATGCGGCCCCGCGCTTCAACGCACGGTTTGTACGCACGGTCGAAGATCATTGGGACGCCCGTCGGGCAGAGTTGCGGGCCAATGCCTGGCTGCTGCGTCCGGCGCTGGATTTGCTGAACATCTTGCTGCTGGCCCTGGTGATGGCAGTGTTTGGCCTGCGCAGCCAGGGCGGCGCCTTGAGCGCGGTGGAGGTGGGCGTGCTCTATGCCTTCATCAGCACCATGGCGCGGGTGGTGGAGCCGCTCATCCAGATCACGACACAGTTCTCGCAATTGCAGCAGTCGATGGTGGCGGCCTCTCGGGTCAACACCTTGCTGCAACAGGCAGAGTCTTTGCGCACCAGCGGGCAAGGCCGGGTCACGCAAGGTCACATCGTCATTGACCACCTGACCTTTGCCTACGCGTCCAATCCGCCCGTCTTGCATGACATCAGCCTGGACATCGCACCGGGGCAGTTCATCGGCATCGTGGGCCACACGGGCAGTGGCAAGTCCACGCTCTTGTCGCTACTGCTGCGCTTTTACCAAGCGCCACCTGGCAGTGTGACCATTGATGGCCAGCCGGTCGATGACATCGACGACGAGGCCTTTCGCCATGCCGTGGGCCTGGTGCCTCAGGAGCCCTTCCTGCTGGCCGCCAGTGCGCGCGAGAACATTGACATGGGGCGCGGGCTCAGCATTGCGCAGATCGAAGCCGCCGCGCGGGCGGCCCAGGTGCACGATTTCATCCTGGCGCTGGAGAACGGCTACGACACGCCATTGGGCGAAGGTGGCGCGCGCCTGTCCGTGGGACAGAAGCAATTGCTGGCCATGGCCCGTGCCCTGGCGGGTCAGCCGCGCATCCTCTTCCTGGACGAGGCCACTTCGCACATCGACAGCGACACCGAGCGCCTGGTTCAAAAAGCGCTGGATGCGCTGCATGGCAGGGTGACGGTCGTGGCCATTGCGCACCGCCTGTCCACCATTCGCGATGCCGATGCCATCGTGGTGTTGCACCACGGCCGCATCGCCGAGCAGGGCACGCACGAGGCCCTGATGACCATGGCCGAAGGACGCTACCAGCGCTTGTACCTCTTGCAGCAATGGCAGGCGCAAGAGGCAGCCTGACGAATGTGACACTTGGCCGCCAGGCGCCATAATTGCAGTCTGTCGTTATCCAGGCCGCGTGCAACCGCCGCGCGGCAATCAGCCATGTTTCAAAGACTTGTGAATTTTGTCAAAGCCACCCTGGCCAGCGTGGCCTTGGCCGTGAACACCTTGATCGGGTTCGCGTTGATGATCCCGTTCGCGTTGATCAAGTTGTTGTTGCCATTTCGCGCAGTGCGGCGGGTGGCCGACTTTGCCTTGAACAAGATCGCCGACGTCTGGGTGGCCAACAACGGCCTGTGGATCGACGCGGTCGGCCACACGCGCTGGCAAATCACCGGCGTTGAGAAATTCAAGCGCTCGGGCTGGTATCTGGTCAGCAGCAACCACCAAAGCTGGGTCGACATCCTGGTGCTGCAAAAGGTCTTCAGCGGGCACATTCCGCTGCTGAAGTTCTTCATCAAGAAGGAACTGATCTATGTGCCGATCATCGGTCTGGCCTGGTGGGCGCTGGATTTTCCTTTCATGAGCCGCAAGGGGGGCAAGGCCAGTGCCGTCAACGATTTGGAGACCGCGCGCAAGGCGTGCGAGAAGTTCCGGGTGGTGCCCACTTCCGTGATGAGCTTTCTGGAGGGGACACGGTTTACCCCCAGCAAAAGAGAGCAACAGCACGCACCCTACAAGCACTTGCTCAAACCCAAAAGCGGCGGCATTGGCATGGCCTTGGCCACCATGGGTGAGCAGTTTGACGCCATGCTTGATGTCACCATCGTGTACCCCACGGGGGTGCCGACCTTCACCGACTTGCTGTGCGGCCGCATGCACGACGTGATCGTGGACGTGCGGCAGATTCAGATTCCGCAGGATCTCAAGACCAATGACGGCCATGACAAGGGCTACCGAGCCCGCTTGCAGACCTGGATTGATGCGCTGTGGGTTGAAAAAGACCGCCGCCTTGACGAATTGACGGCCGCTTTCAAGCGTCAGTGATTTTTCAATTTAAGCAGCGGGTCGCGCAGGCGCGCAAAGTCTGCGGGCGCCACGTATTGCAGTAACTCCTTGCCCTGGCTGTCCAGGGCAATGCTCAAGCCCTTGTCGGGGTAGAGCCAGTGTTCCAGGTGTTCGTTGCTGCGCAGGCGCTGGGCGGGCTCACCAAATCGGGCTTGAACGGTGGCCTCGTCCAGATGGGCTTGCGGAACGAAGGCAATGGCCAGCACGCGTGAGCGGAGGGCCGTGCGCTGGTCATGCGGATTCAGGTAGTACTTGCGGGTCGTGCTGTCCATGAAGGCGGTCTTGCCCGCGTGCTCGCGGAACTGCTTGATCAAGGCCGGGCTTACATCGGCGCTGAACACCAGTTTCCCCAGGATAAAACCCACGCGGGCACTGTCCACATAGGCTTCGAGGGTGCCGTCTTCACCGGGGGCGGCGATCACGGCCATCTGGAAGTCCGAGGCCCAGAGGCGCTGCGCATCGGCCAGCGTGCTCGCCACGGCGGGGTCGGGTGAGAGCTTCAAACCAAACACGGTGCTGCCTGCGTTGGGCAGGAGTCCGATCTGCCAGGGCAGGCCCTCGGACTCGGATGGCGTTGATCTGGAGGGCGATGCGCTCCGTTGGGGTCCTTGCACGATCAACAGGGCCACCGCCAGGGCGGCGATGACGGATCCTGCGATCCAAGCCAGTTTCTGGAGTCCGGTCATGTTGGGTTGCCTGCAAAAGTATGGTGGTGTTGTTCGCGCAGCAGATTTTTCTGGACCTTGCCCATGGCATTGCGGGGCAGGTCGGGGGCGACGAAGACCCGCTTGGGCACCTTGAAGCCCGCGATGGTGTTCTTCAGGGTGGCGATCAACAGGGCCTCATCGACCGTTTGGCCCGCCTGCAGCACCACGATGGCGATCACGCCTTCGCCAAAATCAGGGTGAGGCACGCCCACCACCGCCGATTCGGCAATGCCTGCCAGCTTGTCGAGGTGGCTTTCAACTTCGGCGGGGTAGACATTGAAGCCGCCGCTGATGATCAGGTCGCGGGCGCGGCCCACCAAATGCACATAGCCCTGCTCATCCAGGCGGGCCACGTCACCGGTCTTGAACCAGCCATCCGGGGTGAAGGCTTCCAGGGTCTTGTCGGGCATGCCGAGGTAGCCGACAAAGACATTGGGGCCTTGCACCTCCACATCGCCCACCGAGCCGGCAGGGCAGGGAGAGCCCTGTTCATCGACGATGCGCAGTTTCACTCCGGGCAAGGGGCGACCCACGCTGTTGGGCACCCGCCGGCCTTCGCGAGGACGGCAGGGGTTGGAGCACAGCATGCCGGTCTCGCTCATGCCATAGCGCTCCAGGATGAGGTGGCCAGTGCGTTCGGCAAAGGCGTCGAACGCTGCGGGGAGCAAGGGGGCCGAACCGCTGATGAACAGGCGCATGGATGTGCAAGCCTCGGGCGTGAGGCCGGGCTCGGCCAGCAGGCGCCCATACATGGTGGGCACCCCCATGAAGACGCTGGCGTGTGGTTCGTGCGGGTCGGCCATCATCGCCACCACTTTGGCCGGATCGAACTTGTTCAGCCAGCGCAAAGTGGTGCCTGACAGCAAGGCGCAATGACAGGCCACAAACAGCCCATGGATGTGGAAGATGGGCAGGGCGTGCACCAGCACGTCGTCAGTGCGCCAGTCCCAGTGGCGCAGCAGGGTGCGGGCATTGCTCAGCAGGTTGCCATGCGTGAGCAGCGCGCCTTTGCTGCGCCCGGTGGTGCCTGAGGTGTACAAGATGGCGGCCAGGTCATCGGCGTGGCGCGGGGCCACCTCGTGCTGGTCCGACTGGGTTGCGGCATGGGCCAGCAGGCTGCCGGTGCGGTCGTCGTTCAATGTGAACAGGTGCGCCACCTGACCTGCCGCCGCCAGCGGGATCACCCAGTCCTGGTCGGGGGATCGGCACACCAGCACCGAGGGCCGCGCGTTCTGCACAAAGTAATCCAGCTCGGTGGCACGGTAGGCCGGGTTGAGTGGCAGGAACACGCATCCAGCACGCAGCGTGGCCAGGTAGAGCAACAAGGCTTCGACCGACTTGTCGACATGGGCGGCCACCACGGGGGGGCGTCCTTCATGCCCGGTGAGTTGAAGGCTTTGCAGCAGATGGGCCAGCATCGCGGTGGCCCTCTCCAGGTCGCGCCAGCTGTAGAGAAGGCCAGTGTCGGTCACGATGGCGGTATCGCCTGAGGTGGCGGGCCATGCAGCGGTCAGGGCGGTGAACAGGTTCATGGTCGTCAAGTGGTCAGCAAGCTGGCGTCAATGATGCGGCATTTCGGCACAGTCCCTGCCTTGGCGATGAATTTTGAGTGCAGCCGCTTTACCAAGCGGAAACCTCCTCGCCTTGAACTTTTGGGGCAGAACCCTCATCTGACCCCCATCAATGGAGGTGTCGCGATGCGTTTGACTCGATATTGGATGACCGGCTGCATGGCCCTGGTGCTGATGGCCGCAGGACGTTTGCCTGATCTGTCTGACTGGCGGGATCGGGATGAGGCCAGCGTTCAACGCCCAGGCTGGGTCACGGTGACCAGTCAATATTCAGTGGACGAAACCGTTCAAAAGCTGGAACAGGCGGCCCGTTTTCGGGGGCTGTCGGTGGTGGCTAAAGTGAGTCCGGGGCAGGTGACGCGCATGGGTGTTGGGCCGACCCAGGCCCAGGTGCTGGTGCTGGGTCACGCCGGTGGACAAACACCGATGGTGCAAACCTCGGCCAACGCCACGCCTGATTTGCCGCTGAGTTTGGTGATCGCTCGGGGCTTGGATGGCCGCACCCGGGTGAGCTTTGACGATGGCCACCAACTCTTGCAGGACAAAGACATCCCGCCGGAGTTCATTGGGGGCATGACCTTGTTGCCCAAGGTGGTAGGGGCGGCCATCGTGTGAGCGTGCCGGGGTCAGTCGTCGAGCGCCTGACTTGACTTGGCCACTTTGCGCAATTCAAATTTCTGGATCTTGCCGGTGGACGTTTTGGGCAACTCGCCAAACACCACCGCGCGGGGCACCTTGAACCCCGCCATGTGCAGCTTGCAGTGGGCAATGATGTCCGCAGGCGTCACCTGGGCTCCGGGTCGGATTTCAATGAAGGCGCAGGGGGTCTCGCCCCACTTGGGGTCGGGCTTGGCCACCACCGCGGCGGCCAGCACCGCCGGGTGTCGGTACAGCACGTCTTCGACCTCGATGGACGAGATGTTTTCGCCGCCCGAGATGATGATGTCCTTGCTGCGGTCCTTGATCTTGCAGTAGCCATCGGGGTAGGTCACGGCCAGGTCGCCCGAGTGGAACCAGCCGCCGGCAAAGGCCTCTTGGGTGGCGCTGGGGTTCTTGAGGTAGCCCTTCATGGTGATGTTGCCGCGGAACATGATTTCGCCCATGGTCTCGCCATCGGCTGGCACGGGCTGCATGGTTTGCGGGTCCATCACGGTCACCGCGCGCTGCAAGTGGTAGTTGACGCCTTGGCGGGCATTGAGGCGGGCGCGCTCGCCCACGTCCAGTTGGTCCCACGCCTCATGCTTGACGCACACGGCGGCAGGGCCGTAGACCTCGGTCAGACCATAGACGTGGGTGAGGTCAAAGCCCATGCGCTCCATGCCTTCAATCATCGATGCGGGTGGGGCGGCGCCGGCCACCATGGCCTTGACCGAGTGGGTGATGCCCTGCTTGAGTTCGTCGGGGGCGTTGACCAGGGCGGCGTGCACGATGGGCGCACCGCAGTAGTGCGAGACATGGTGCGTGCGGATGGCGTCAAAGATGGCCTTGGGATCGACCCTGCGCAGGCACACATTGACACCGCCACGCGCCGCAATCGTCCACGGAAAACACCAGCCATTGCAGTGGAACATGGGCAGCGTCCACAAATAGGTGGCGTGCTTGGGCAGGTCCCACTCCAGGATGTTGGACAGCGCATTGAGCGCCGCACCGCGGTGGTGATAGACCACGCCCTTGGGGTTGCCCGTGGTGCCCGAGGTGTAGTTCAGGCTGATGGCGTTCCACTCGTCGCTCGGTAGCGTCCATTCAAAGGCCGGATCGCCCGTGGCCAGCAGCTCTTCATAGAGCATGACGCCGATCTGCTCGCCATCGCCGGTGTAGAGCGCATCATCGGCATCAATGACCAGCACGGGGTGGGTGCTTTTGCGCAGTGCCAGGGCACGCTCCATCACGGCACTGAACTCGCAATCGACGATGACGGCTTTGGCCTCGCCGTGGTCCAGCATGAAGGCCAGGGCTTCGGGGTCCAAGCGGGTGTTCAGGGTGTTGAGAACCGCGCCCGACATGGGCACCCCAAAGTGCACCTCGACCATGGGTGGCGTGTTGGGCAGCATCACGGCCACCGTGTCGCCAATGCCCAGGCCGCGTTGCTTCAAGGCGCTGGCCAATTGCCGGCAGCGGGCATAGGTTTGCGACCAGGTCTGGCGCAGGTCACCATGCACGATGGCCAGTCGGTCGGGGTAGACCTGCGCGGTGCGCTCAATGAAGGACAGCGGGGTCAGGGCCGTGAAGTTGGCGGCTGTCTTGGGCAGGTTTTGTTCGTAAATATTGGGCATGGGGCCTCCGGGTGGGCATCGCCCATCGTCGCGCCCTCGCTCTGGATTGGCAAGTGCTTATTGCCCGGCTTGTGTGGCGGAGTCCACAGCCGCAATGCCGGCCGCGACCACATGGATGCGCATCCCCGACAAGCTGACCACTTGGCCCGCGCGGATCTTGCAGGTTTTGCGCAGCTCTTCGCGTCCATCGACCTGAATCATGCCTTCGGTCACCATGGTCTTGGCTCGCCCACCGCTTTCGGCCGCGCCGCAGGCTTTGAGCAGGCTGTCCAGGGGGATGAATTCGCTGTTCAGCTCGAATGTCAATTGTTTGATGCTTGCCATTTTTATCGGGCTTGACCCGCGTTCAGGGAGGGGGATGGGGGTGCACAATCGCAGGATTGTCTGCTGACCCATGTTCAGCGTCGTTCAACCCCCTATTGTCCAGGCCTGCGGCCTGTAAAAGATGAAAAGAACCGATCTAGAAAAGAACAAAGCCTCCAAGCTCCTGGGTCAAATGCGCCACAGCCTGCCGCCGGGTCGGTTTGCCGCAGGCTCGGCGGAGGTGCCCGACCGCCGCGAACAGCGCAAGCTGGATCAGGCGGCAGGCTTGGTTGCGTTTGCGGTGAAATTGAACGCCGACCTGATCAAACAATTGCAAGCGCAGGCCGAGCAAGAGGGCATCCCCCTCAATGAGCTGGTCGACCGCGTCTTGCGTGCGGGATTGGCCGCGCCCGTCAAGTAAGTCCGTTTGATCCTTTACTGATTGTCAGGAGTCTGCGCATGAACCCAGCAACGATGCCCGTGGTCGACCCCAACTCGGGGGAGTCCGATCCCGCGCTCATTCAGCAAGTGTTTGACAGCCAACTGGCCACGTCACTCGATTGGCGTGAATCCACGGCGGCGCAGCGCATTGTTCGGCTCAAGAAGCTGCGCGACGCCATGATGGCGCGCCGTGAGGACTTCTACGCTGCGTTTGCCAAGGACTATGGCAAGCCCAGTTCGGAGGTCGAGTCGACCGAGTTCATGCCGGTGCTCGATGAAATCCGCCATGCCATTGGCAAACTCAAGCGCTGGATGCGTCCGACGACGGTGTGGCCGACCATGGCCACGGGCGGTACGTCGGGCTGGATCGAGTATCAGCCGCGTGGCCGCAGCCTGATCATCGCGCCCTGGAACTTCCCGCTCAACCTGTGCTTTGGCCCCATGGTGTCGGCCCTGGCAGCAGGCAACACGGTCATCCTCAAGCCTTCTGAAATGACGCCGGCCGTGAGTGCGGTGATGGCTCAGGTCGTGGCCGCGACCTTCCCGTCCAATGAGGTGGCCTTGTTCGAGGGCAGCTTGCCGACCTCGCAAGCCTTGCTGGACCTGCCCTTTGACCACATCTTCTTCACTGGCTCGCCCGCCGTGGGCAAGGTTGTGATGACGGCGGCGGCCAAGCACCTCACCAGCGTGACGCTGGAGCTGGGGGGCAAGTCGCCCGTCATCATTGACGAGACCGCCGACCTGCGCCTGGCCGCTGAAACGCTGCTGTGGGGCAAGTTCACCAACTGCGGTCAGATCTGTGTGGCCCCGGACCATGTGTTTGTGCACGAGTCGGTCAAAGATCGTTTTGTCGGCGAGTGCCGCCAAGTGCTGGCCGACCGCTTTGGTGCCACGCCCGCCGAGCAGCGCAAGAGCCCCGACTATGCCCGCGTGATCAATCAACGCCACACCAAGCGCGTGGCCGGTTTGCTGCAAGAGGCGCAGAGCAAGGGCGCCAAGGTCTTGGCCGGTGGGGATGTGGATGTGGCCACGTGCTACATCGCCCCCACCCTGATCGACCAGGTGCCGGCCGATGCCAGCATCATGAGCGAAGAGATCTTTGGCCCCGTGTTGCCGGTGATCGGCTACACGGACATTGATCAGGTGGTGCGTGGCATCAACGCAGGGCCCAAGCCCCTGGCCTTGTACATCTGGAGCCGCAACAAGCTGCGCACCAGCCGCATCGTGGCCCAGACCAGTTCGGGTGGCGTGGCCATCAACCACTGTGTACTGCAGTACGCGCATGGCAACTTGCCATTTGGCGGGGTCAACAACTCGGGTATCGGCAATGCGCATGGCCACTTTGGCTTCAAGGCGTTCTCGCACGAGCGTGCGGTGCTCAAGTCGGGTCCGGTGATGGTGGCCAAGTTGTTCTTCCCGCCCTTCACGGGCTGGAAGAAGAAAATCATCCGCATGACGGTGGACAGCATGCGCTGGCCCTCGTTGTTCTGAACTTGCCCTGATAATTCGGACCACTCGGTTTGGTCCCGGCCCGCTGGTCGCTGCCCCTTGGCAGTGGCGTGGCGGGCTTTTTGCATGTTAGAGCGCCCGTGGATACCTTCATTCAACAACTGATCAACGGCCTGGTGCTGGGCAGCATGTATGCCCTGGTGGCCCTGGGCTACACCATGGTGTACGGCATCATCAACCTCATCAACTTTGCCCATGGCGAGGTGCTGATGGTGGGGGCCTTGGTGAGCTGGACGGTGGTGACCAGCCTGGCTTCAACCGGCTGGCCGGGTTGGGTGATTTTGTTGCTGGCTCTGTTGGCGGCCATGGTGGTGTGCGCGCTGCTCAACTTCGTGATCGAGAAGCTGGCGTACCGGCCCTTGCGCAACGCGCCGCGGCTGGCCCCTCTGATCACGGCCATGGGCATGTCCTTGCTGCTGCAAACGCTGGCCATGATCATCTGGAAGCCCGACTACAAACCTTTTCCGATCCTGCTCCCCGATGACCCGATTGAGTTCATGGGGGCCACGACCAACCTGGTGCAGGTGTTGAGCTTGGTGGTGACGGCGCTGACCCTGGCGGGCTTGATGGCCTTGATCCACGGCACCAAGCTGGGTCGTGCCATGCGGGCCACGGCCGAGAACCCCCGTGTGGCGCAGTTGATGGGGGTGCAGCCCGACCGCGTCATCTCGGCCACCTTTGTGATCGGGGCTGCCTTGGCGGCACTGGCGGGCGTGATGTGGGCCGCCAACTATGGCTCGGTGCAGCACACCATGGGGTTTTTGCCGGGCATCAAAGCATTCACAGCCGCCGTGTTTGGCGGCATCGGCAACCTGCCGGGGGCCATGTTGGGCGGCGTGCTGCTGGGCATCATCGAGTCAATGGGGGCGGGGTATATCGGTGACTTGACCGGGGGCGTGCTGGGCAGCAACTACCAGGACATCTTTGCGTTTGCCGTGTTGATCTTGGTGCTCACGCTGCGTCCGCAAGGGTTGCTGGGCGAGCGCGTGGCGGATCGGGCTTGAGGTGGTGGCGATGAAGAACCCGAAGCTGGCGGTATTTTTAATGGCAGGGGTGGCGTTGATGGTGCTGCCCTTGATCTTGCAGGGCTATGGGTACGCCTGGGTGCGCATCCTGGACGTGTCCCTGATCTACATCTTGTTGGCCCTGGGGCTCAACATCGTGGTGGGCTATGCCGGGTTGCTGGACCTGGGCTACGTGGCCTTTTATGCGGTCGGGGCCTATCTGTTTGCCTTGTTGGCCTCACCGCACCTCAGTGACAACCTGACGGCGGTGGCGGCCGCGTTTCCGCAGGGCCTTCACCTGCCCGTGTGGGCGGTGATCCCCTTGGGTGCCGGGGTTGCGGCTTTGGCGGGCGTGCTGCTGGGCGCCCCCACGCTCAAGCTGCGGGGCGACTACCTCGCCATCGTGACCTTGGGGTTTGGCGAAATCATTCGGGTGTTCATGAACAACCTGGATGCGCCCGTCAACATCACCAACGGTCCCAAGGGCATCGACAGCATTGATTCCTTCACCATCTTTGGGGTCAGCCTGGGCGAGCCGTGGCATATCGCGGGCATGACCTTGCCGCCCGTCACGCTGCACTACTACCTGTTTCTGGGCATCGTGGTGCTGGCCGTCATCGTGAGCTTGCGCCTGCAACACTCGCGTCTGGGGCGTGCCTGGATGGCCATTCGTGAAGACGAGATCGCCGCCAAGGCCATGGGCCTGAACACGCGCAACCTCAAGCTGCTGGCTTTTGGCCTGGGGGCCACGTTTGGTGGGGTGGCCGGGGTACTGTTCGCCAGTTTCCAGGGCTTTGTCTCGCCCGAGTCGTTCTCGTTGCAAGAGTCGGTGATGGTGGTGGCCATGGTGGTGCTGGGCGGTCTGGGCCATGTGCCTGGCGTGATCCTGGGGGCGTTTTTGTTGTCGGCCTTGCCCGAGGTGCTGCGCCATGTGGCGGGGCCTTTGCAGGCCATGACGGGTGGGCGCCTGGATGCGGCCATCTTGCGTCAGTTGCTGGTGGCCTTGGCCATGATCAGCATCATGCTGCTGCGGCCCCGTGGCCTGTGGCCAGCGCCGCGTCATGAAGACCGCCAAAGGGGCCAGGCATGACGACCTTGCTGAACGTGTCCAACGTGTCCAAACGCTTTGGTGGGGTTCAGGCTCTGAATGGCGTGGGCTTGAGCATCCTGGGCGGCGAAGTGCATGGCTTGATTGGCCCCAATGGCGCTGGCAAGACGACTTTTTTCAACGTCATCACCGGGCTGGTCCCGTCGGATGTCGGACAGTTCGAACTGGCGGGCCGGGCCTATCGGCCCACGGCAGTTCATGAGGTGGCCCGTGCAGGCATTGCGCGCACCTTTCAGAACATTCGTTTGTTCTCGGAGATGAGTGCGCTCGACAACGTGCGCGTCGGGCGCCATGTGCGCACTCGCGTGGGCTGGTGGCAGGCGGTGTTGCGCACGCCCGCTTTTGCTCGTGAAGAGGACGACATCACCCGCGATGCCCAGGCCTTGCTGGAGTTTGTCGGCTTGGGGTCGCAGGCCCATCAAACGGCACGTACCTTGAGCTATGGCGATCAGCGTCGCCTGGAGATCGCGCGGGCCTTGGCCACCGAGCCCAAGCTGCTGGCGCTGGACGAACCCGCCGCCGGCATGAATGCGACCGAGAAGGTGCAGCTGCGCGTCTTGATCGAGCGCATCCGGGCCCAGGGTCGTGCGGTGCTGCTGATCGAGCACGACGTGAAATTGGTGATGGGTTTGTGCGACCGCGTGACCGTGCTGGACCAAGGTCAGCGCATTGCGGTGGGCACCCCGGCCGAGGTGCAGCGCCATCCGGCCGTGGTGGAGGCCTACCTGGGCACGGGGCATCAGCCCGTTGGCTCCCCTCATCCAACCGGAGCTCCAGCATGAGTGCACCGATGCTGGAACTGCGCCAACTGAGCGTGTCCTATGGCGGCATCCAGGCGGTCAAGGGGCTGAGTCTGCACTTGAATGCAGGCGAGCTGGTCAGCCTGATCGGCGCCAATGGCGCGGGCAAGTCCACCACCCTCAAAGCCATTTGTGGTTTGCTGGCGCCGCAATCGGGCGAGGTGCTCTACCAGGGGCGCAGCCTGAAGGGGCAGGGCGCTTGGGATCTGGTGGCGCAAGGCCTGGTCATGGTGCCGGAGGGGCGCGGCATTTTCACCCGCATGACCATTGACGAGAACCTGCGCATGGGCGCCTATTTGCGCAACGATGCCGAGGTGGGTGCGGACATGGAGGCCGTCTACCAACGCTTCACGCGTCTGAAGGAGCGCCATCGCCAGTTGGCAGGCACCTTGTCGGGCGGTGAGCAGCAGATGCTGGCGATGGGTCGGGCCTTGATGGCGCGACCCCGTTTGCTGTTGCTGGACGAGCCCTCGATGGGCTTGGCACCCCTGATGGTCGATAAGATTTTTGAGGTCATCACCGACATCGCCAAGCAGGGCGTGACGGTGTTGCTGGTCGAGCAGAATGCCCAGCGGGCCTTGCAGATTGCCCAGCGAGGTTATGTGATGGACTCGGGCGAGCTGGTGTTGGAAGGCCCCGCCCAGCAGTTGCTGGACGATCCGCAAGTGCAGGCGGCGTACCTGGGCGTTTGACCCCCGCTTGGCTGACCTTGCCTTGCCTTGGTCTTACGCGACCTTGTCCGCCTCGCTGGTGAAGGCGTCTGCAAAGAAGCTCTCTGGCGGCAAGTGGGCTTGGGCGATGAAGTCGCGCTGCGCCACCTGCACCATCACCGGCGCGCCACAGGCATAGACCTCGTGGTGCGACAGGTCGGGCCAATCGGCCAACACGGCGTGGTGGACAAAGCCGGTGCGGCCCTGCCAGTGGTCGCCCGGTTTGGGCTCGGACAGCACCGGCACATAACGCAGCCACGGCAGCTTGGCGGCGGCTTGTTCTGCCCAGTCATGCAGGTAAAGATCGGCTTGGCTGCGGCAACCCCAGTAAAGCACCGTGGGGCGGGTGATGCCCTTGAACTGCATGTGCTCAAGGATGGCCTTGATCGGCGCAAAGCCGGTGCCTGAGGCCAGCAAGATGATGGGCTTGTCCGAGTCCTCGCGCAAAAAGAAGGTGCCAAACGGCCCTTCGATGCGCAGGATTTCTTTCTCCTTCATATCGCCAAACACATGGTCGGTGAACTTGCCGCCCGGCATGTGCCGCAGGTGCAGCTCAATCGCGGGCACCTCGGCGCTGGTCACGGTGCTCAAGGCACTGGCCATGGAGTAACTGCGCCGCACGCCATCTTTCAAGAGAATCTCGACGTACTGGCCCGCCCGAAAGCCAAAGCTGGTGTTGGCGGGCAGTTGCAGGCGCAGCACCATCACATCGGGTGCCACCAGCGTCTTGCTGATCACGCGGGTCGGCATTTTCTGGATCGCGTAGTCGCCCGCAGAGACGACCTGGCGCGACTCGATCACCAGGTCGGTTTGCGGGGTGGCGCAGCAGGTCAGCATCCAGCCTGCGGCCTCTTCGGCCTCGCTCAAAGCCTTGCTTTGGTGGATGCCGTGGATCACCCGGCCTTCAAGCAGCTTGCACTTGCACGATCCGCAGGCGCCATCCTTGCAACCGTAGGGCAGACCGATGCGGGCATGGATGGCCGCGCTCAACACCGTTTCGCCACGTTGCATGGTGAATTGGTAGCCACTGGGCTGGATGGTGACGGAAATACTCATGAAGTCTCTCGGCAGCGGTCAGAATCTCGAATCTCTGCCATTGTCCCTCAGACCTGCTGGACCCCGTGCCATGTTCAACCCCTCGCCCAGTCTGTCCTCACGCTTTCGCCGCACCCGTGTCCTGATCGTGGGCTGTGGCGACGTGGGCATGCGCGTGGCGCGTGAGCTCTTGCCTCGGTGCCGCGTGTTGGCCTTGACCTCGCAACCCGAGCGGGCCGACGCGCTGCGTGCGGCGGGCGTGGTGCCGTTGGTGGGCAACCTGGATCAGCCGCACACCTTGTCTCGGTTGGCGGGCTTGGCGAGCCGCGTGGTGCATTTGGCTCCGCCACCAAGACACGGCAGCGATGACCCGCGCACCAGGCATGTCCTGCAAGCGCTGTCGCGTCGGGGGCGGGTGCGCAGCCTGGTCTATGGCAGCACCACCGGCGTCTATGGCGACACGGGTGGCGCGCAGTTTGACGAGACCCGCACGGTCGCGCCTGCGACGGATCGTGCGCGCCGGCGCGTGCAGGCCGAGGCCCTGGTGCGCTGGTGGGGGCGGCGCCTGGCGTGCTCGCAAGGCACGCATGCCAGCATCTTGCGCATCCCGGGTATCTATGCGCTGGACCGGGTGGGCGGGCATCCGCGTGACCGGGTGTTGAAGGGATCGCCCGTGCTCAGGGTGCAAGACGATGTCTACACCAACCACATCCAGGCCGATGACCTGGCGCGGGCCTGTGTGGCGGCGCTGTGGCGCGGGCGCCCGGGTCGGGTGGTGCATGCCTGCGATGACCAGGAGGTGCTGATGGGCGACTACTTTGACATCGTCGCCGACCTGTGTGGCTTGCCCCGGCCACCGCGGGTGAGCCGTGCCGAGGCGACCGCCACCTTGTCCCCCATGCAGATGTCGTTTCTGAGTGAGTCCAGGCGGCTGAGCAACGCGCGCTTGAAGAGCGAGCTGCGTGTGCGCTTACGCTTCCCGACGGTCTTGGCGGCGCTTTCTTGAGAGGAAGGGCAGCAGGCCCAGTCCACCCACGAGCAGTGCCAAGGCCTCGGGCTCAGGGACGGGCTGGCTCGACACGATGAGGGTGCCGGAGACATTTTCACCAAGGCTGCCACCCACTTCACCGATGTACAGGTACAGGCCTGCCGTTGAGATCGGTGCTGTGAGGTTGAAGCTGATCTTGCCACCGTCGCCCAAGGTGACCTCACCGGAGGTGAACCAGTTGGAATCGAACTGATTCAGGGTGGCCATGGCGGGGTCCACGTTCAACCCGGATGCATCGGTGCCAAACAGTTTGGCTGCAACGGGGTTGCGCTGGGTGCCCGGTGTGAACAGGGTGTTGGCGGGGCTGAAGTCGAAGCCTGGCAGGGCGGCTGCAGCGCTGGCTTGGGCGGCGGTGTTGGCCAGGGTGGTCGAGAGTTTGATGCCGTCCAGGTCAAAGCCGGAGAAGGCCCCCGGTGATCCGCCGCTCTGCGAGTTGCTGTCGATCAGGGTGATGGACTGGATGGTGTCAAAGCTCAGTGTTGACAGATCGGCACGGAAGATCGTCGTGCCCTGCACGCCAGCCAGCCCGGTCAGTTTGGTGAACGACACGGTGGCCACGTCGGCGTGGGCTACGGATGCCAGGGACAAGGTGCCGATGGCTGCAGCCAGGGTGGACAGTAAGAGGTGACGCATAAAAAGAGAGTTCCTGTGTTGATAGGGGTGAATGTTTCATTTTGTGCAAGTTGCCAGCACTCAACAATCCCTAGGATCAAACCCAAGCTTCCGCTTTTCGACGCCCGCTTAATGCCCGTTCAAGGCCTTCTCAATGCGGTGACGTGACACGGTGGACTTGGGCACCTTGCCTTTGAACCAGCTGCGCACGTCTTCTTCCAGGCCGATGCCGTGCATGAAGTTGTAGATGGCCTTCTTGAGCGCAACGCCCAGGGCATCGTGGTCGACCCCGGTCGGGTCGATGAAGCCGATGTCGTTTTTGGCAAAGCTCACCGGGGGCAGAGGGATCAGCTCGACGCCGTAGTCCTGCGGGCTCTGACCGACCGGCGAATGCACGGTGCAGGCAAAGCGGTGAAAGAAGCCCGACTGGATGCAGCCTTGCGCAAAGAGCTGGCGCACGTACTCCAGGGCATCCACCGTGTCCTGCACCGTCTGGGTCGGAAAGCCATACATCAGGTAAGCATGCACCAGGATGCCCGCATCCGTGAAGGATCGGGTCACGCGCGCCACCTGCTCGACCGACACGCCTTTTTTCATCAAGGTCAGCAGGCGGTCGGAGGCGACTTCCAGCCCGCCTGAGATGGCAATGCAGCCGCTGTCGGCCAGCAACTGGCACAGCTCGGGCGAGAAGGTTTTTTCAAATCGGATGTTGCCCCACCAGGTGATGGAGACCTGGCGCTTGATGAGCTCTTGCGCCAGGGCCTTGAGGGCTTTGGGCGGCGCGGCTTCGTCCACAAAGTGAAAGCCGGTCTGCCCGGTTTCGCGCACGATGGCTTCGATACGATCCACCAGCACTTCGGCAGAGGCACCTTCGTAGCGCGAGATGTAGTCCAGGCTGACATCGCAGAAGCTGCACTTCTTCCAGTAACAGCCGTGGGCCACGGTGAGCTTGTTCCAGCGCCCATCGGACCACAGCCGGTTCATGGGGTTGAGCATGTCGAGCAGCGACAGGTAGCGGTCCAGTGGCAGCCCGTCCCAGGTGGGGGTGCCGACCTCGGCAAAGGCGATGTCGGGCTCGGCCCAGTTGAGGTAGCGCACCCGGCCGGTGTCGGCCTCGCGCACAAAGGCGCGCACCAGGCGCTGTTGTGAGCGCGTGCCCTGCAGGTGTTCGATCAGGGCCAGCAGCGGGCGCTCTCCGGCATCGAGGGTGACCACGTCGAAGTAGTCAAACACACGCGGCTCGCTCAGCTCGCGCAGTTCGGTGTTGACAAAGCCGCCACCCAGCGCCACCTTGATGTGGGGGTGCTCGGCCTTGATGGCCTGTGCGATGCGAAACGCCGCATAGACCGCCCCGGGGAAAGGCACCGACACCAGCACCAGTTGCGGCTGGTGCCTCGCGACCGCATCGAGTGTCAGGCGGCGCAAGGTGCTGTCCAGCAGGTTGAAGGGCTGGGCGAGCGCCTCGGCCAGTGGGTCGAACGTGGGCTGGCTTTGCGACAGGGACTCGGCGTAACGCACGAACTCGAAGCGCGGATCGACGGCGTCGCGCAGCACATCGGCCAAATCGTTCAGGTAGAGCGTGGCCAGGTGGCGGGCACGGTCTTGCATGCCCAGCGCCCCAAAGGCCCAGGCCAGCGGGTCGCCACCCTCGTCGTCCACATAGACATCGAGCGTGCGAAACCGCGCGCCTTCCGGCAAAAACTGCCGGGTGCAAATGCGGTGGCCCAGCGTGGCATCTCGCCCTTGCAAAAAGGCGATGGTGGGGGCGATGGTGGCGAGGTAGCGCTCGAAGTGATCGGTGAAAAAGTTGACCGGCGCGGTGCGTTTCGCTTCGGGCAAGGCCTCAATGCAGGCGCGCACCGATTGCAGCCCGTCGCGAGACAGCAGCGCCAGCACCAGGGCCAGGGCCAGGTCTTCTTGCACGGCGGCGATGCCCCGTGAGCGAAGAAAACCCGTCAGGTAGGCGGTGGACGGGTAGGGGGTGTTGAGCTGCGTCATCGGGGGGATGACGGAGAGCACCTTGAACGAGGAATCGGGCATGACGGTCAAGCGTGCAGGGAGAGAGGACAACCAACCATCTTAGTGCAAGGGCTTGCCCGTGTGTTGGCTGTTCAAGCCGCCGGTGCAGGGGTCTTGGGCAGGTACTGGCACCACTGCGCCACGCTGCAATCCCAGCAGCGGGGTTTTCTGGCCTGGCACACGTAGCGGCCATGCAAAATCAGCCAGTGGTGTGCATGCTGGCGGTAGGGCGCTGGGATGCGTTTGAGCAGTTTCAGCTCCACGGCCAAGGGCGTGGTGCCTGGGGCCAGCCCGGTGCGGTTGCTGACCCGAAAGATGTGGGTGTCGACCGCACAGGTGGGTTCACCAAAGGCGATGTTGAGCACCACATTGGCCGTTTTGCGGCCCACGCCGGGTAAGGCTTCGAGCGCTGCGCGGCTGTTGGGCACCTGGCCGCCATGCTGCTCGATCAAGATCTGGCAGGTTTGCAGCAGGTGTTTGGCCTTGCTGGGGTACAGGCCGATGGTCTTGATGTACTCGCACAGCCCATCCAGCCCGAGCGCCAGGATGGCTTCAGGGGTGTTGGCCACCGGAAAGAGCTTGCGGGTCGCTTTGTTCACGCCCACATCGGTGGCCTGGGCCGACAGCAGCACGGCGGTCAGCAGCTCAAACGGGGTGCTGTACTCCAGCTCGGTTTCAGGGTGGGGGTTGGCGGCCTGGAGGGTGGCAAAAAACGCTTCGATCTCCGGGGCCTTC
>JAZJZP010000232.1:0-1443 GCA_040389805.1 Pseudomonadota bacterium | reverse complement strand
AAGGGTTTGACATCGCCGCAATCCGCCGACAACCACTTGGCACGGTGCTTGATGTCCATGGTCTGGGCTTGGCCGTTTTGCTGACTGGTCATGTGCACTTGGCTTTTGTAGGCTTCGCTGCTGGTCATGGTGGTGGTGCCTTCACCTTGGCTGGGCGGTTGGGTGCAGGTGAACTTCCAGTGCCAGGTGTTGCCGGTGTGGGTGGTCATCTGGTTCTGGCATTTGCCGTCGGTTTTCATCCAGCGGTCTTGGTCCAGCATCTCTTTGGTCATGCACATGCGAATGGCCATGCCGCCGCCTTGGGCCGGAGCCATCTGCAGCCCTTGGGCTTTCATCGTGGCCTCCATCTGCTTGCGCACTTCGGGAGGCATGTTCTTGAGTTGCTCCGCCATCCTGGCCATGTGGGCCGACGGGTCGGGCAAGTCTTTGCCATTGAGTTGCTGGGATTCGTTCACCATCTCCCACAAACCCGGTTTGATGGGTGGCGCGTCCGCCGCGTGACAGGGGGCGGTCATCAGGGCCGTGGTCAAGGCCACGAGCAAGATGAGGGGCCGTGCGGTGTTCAGGGGTGAGTGGGGCATGACATCCTCCTGTTCATTGGTTTTTCATCATGACACAGCGCCTTCAGACCACCACCACCGCGTCCGGCAATTCGTTGGGATTAGGGGTGTCGCCATCCCACGGAAAATGGGTGACCAGCAAGCGGGACACGCCATCAACGGCTTGCATCAGGCCTTGCTCAAACTGGTGGGCCTGCAAGGACTCGGCCAATTGCTGGGCCAGGGCGTCCCAGGGGGCTTGCCCCACGCGCTGCATGATGCCGCGATCGGCCAGGATCTCAATGCGGTGATCGGCCAGCAGCAGGTAGATCAGC
Source organism: Pseudomonadota bacterium (assembly GCA_040389805.1). GTDB lineage: Bacteria > Pseudomonadota > Gammaproteobacteria > Burkholderiales > Burkholderiaceae_C > Aquabacterium. The sequence continues at coordinate 569 of JAZJZP010000232.1, read as the reverse complement.
ACGCCGTTGTTGTGTTGGGTGTCCCACACGCGCAGGCTGCTGAACAGGTCCAGCGCACGGGATCGGGCGCTTTGGCCTTGCATCAAGGCCGACCATGGCAGTCCGCCTTCGATGCACAGGCGCAACTCGCCGGTGTGGCCGGTTTCACTGGCGCGAACGTGCGCTTGCAGACGATGCAAACCCTGCGAGCCCAGTTGGCGCCGGACATCGTCTTGGTCCAACCACAGGTGGCGCGCCCAGCGCAGCACGGGGTGGGGGTTGTTTTTCATGGTGTCGCGCTCATGGTTCACCAGTTGCCCGATGCGCCGCCGCCGCCGAAGTCGCCTCCGCCGCCCGACGAAAAACCGCCGCCGCCGCCAAACCCACCGCCGCCTCCACCGAAGCCACCGAAGCCGCCACCACCCCACGGCGAGGGGCCGCCTCGCCCGCGTGAGACGCCACCCGCCATGGCCGCCACGACCATCGCCGCGATGGCGCCCGCGCCTAAGGCGACCAGCACACTGGTGGTCGCCAGCCCGCTCAGCACGCCGACGGCCATGCCGGAGGTGGCTGCCCCCAACTTGCGCCCC
>JAZJZP010000231.1:0-1643 GCA_040389805.1 Pseudomonadota bacterium | reverse complement strand
GCTTGAGGATCGGGGTTGGGTTGAGGTCATCGGGCATAGAGAGACCGTGGGCAGGCCTGCGCTGTATGCGACGACAAAGCAGTTTCTGGACGATCTGGGCGTTGATTCGCTGGATCAGTTGCCGGCCATGGATGGCGGCGCGGGGCAGGCGGCGATGCTTGAGCAGATCGAATTTGGAATGGCGGACGCAGAGCCCCTGGCCAAAGATGGTGGGCAGGCCCCTGCCGTTGAAGAGTTTCAGGAAACCGTACAACCCCAGGCAGAGCCTGTTGAAACGACGGATGAAGCAAACGAAATCAAGGACGTTGCCGAGTCGGGTGAGAAACAGTCCGATGAACCCAGCGCATGAAGTAAAAGCATGAACCTACCAGACCATCAGGATCCTCCGGCACCGCTTGAGCCCCCTCCAGGGCATGTCGAAGCCCTTGTTGAAAAAGCCGGCGCTCCTGATGCGGCTGGTGAACTGCCGCACTCTGTGGCCCCGGGCAATGTTGTCCCTGGTGCTGCCAGGGTCCATCCCGGATCGCGCACGACTTCGATCGCCGCAGTTCGTTTTGATGAAGTGGTGACCGGACGTTTTGATGAAGATGAGGCTGATCCCGGCGTGGAGTTGTCCAAGAGGGTTCTACTGCCTCAGCCAGAGACTCCCAAGTTGCACAAGGTGCTGGCGCAGGCTGGACTGGGATCCCGCCTGGAGATGGAGCAACTGATTCTTGAGGGGCGCATATCGGTCAACGGTGAACCTGCGCATATCGGGCAGCGTGTCAAGTTCGGAGACACGGTCAAGGTCAACGGCAAACCTATCAGGGTCAGGATTGATCCGCCGCCGCCTCGCGTGATTGCGTATCACAAGCCTGCAGGCGAAGTCGTCACGCACGATGACCCCCAAAACCGGCCCACCGTTTTTCGGCGCCTGCCAAAGCTGTTCCAGGGCAAATGGCAGTCTGTCGGCCGCCTTGACCTCAATACCGAAGGGCTGCTCCTGCTTACGAGTTCTGGCGAACTTGCGAACAAACTCATGCATCCCCGATTTGGCCTTGAACGTGAATATGCAGTGAGGGTATTGGGGGCCTTGAGCGCGGATGAAAAGAAGCGCCTGCTGGAGGGGGTTCTGCTGGATGACGGAAATGCCTTTTTCTCGTCTATCGAGGCAGGTGGCGGCGAAGGTGCCAACTGCTGGTACAAAGTGACCATTTCAGAAGGGCGCAACCGGGAGGTGAGGCGCATGTTCGAGGCGGTAGGGCATGCCGTCAGTCGCCTGATTCGCATACGTTATGGTGCCATGGTATTGCCGCGCGGACTCAAACGCGGTGCCTTCGTCGAGCTTGATGAACGTGACATCATGGCTTTGACCAGTGCTGCCAACCGCAGCGAAGCCCGTGCGGATGCTCGAGGGGGCGTGGCTGCGCAGGAGACTTCGGGGCAGGATGCGGGGGGCGATTCCCGTCGCGCACGAGGCCTTCGCCGTGGTGGCCGTGTCCGGGGCGGCGAGCGCCCGGCAGCACGCGAACAGACATTCGGTGCGCAGGCCAACCAGCCGGACAACCGCGCCGAAGCAGGTCTTCAGGACGAGGATTCGGACCAGGATGACGTGCAACCCCCAAATCTTCGGCATGACGTCAGCGGTATTGCTGGTGCCAATG
>JAZJZP010000230.1:0-2045 GCA_040389805.1 Pseudomonadota bacterium | reverse complement strand
CATGTGTGCGCCAGCATCGGCCAGCATCTGGCCAACGGTGGATTTGCCGCTGCCGATGCCGCCGGTCAGGCCGATCTTTAAGCCCAGCCCAGCCATTCAAGGACGCGTTGTTGCCCCGCCAGCATGACGACCAGGCCGGCCCCACCCAGGAAGGGGCCGTAGGGGATGTAGTGGCCTTCACGCAGGGTGCTGGAGAGTTTCATGCCGATGCCCACCAGCGCGCCAATGATGGACGAGGCCAACACCACGGGGAGCACCATTTGCCAGCCCAACCATGCGCCCAACGCTGCCAGGAGCTTGAAGTCGCCATAGCCCATGCCTTCTTTGCCGGTGGCGAGCTTGAACAACCAATAGACTGACCACAGCGATAAGTAGCCCGCCACGGCGCCCCACAGGGCATCGGGCAAGGGGTGGGTCCAGCCCAGCGTTGCTGCCACCAGTCCGGCCCACAAGAGTGGCAGGGTCAGGTCGTCAGGCAGCAAGGTGGTGTCCCAGTCGATGGCGGAGGCGGCCACCAGCACCGCGACAAAGCCGCACCAGAGCAGGGTGGTGGGGTGTGCGCCGAAACGCCAGCCACAGGCTGCAAACAGGGCGGCAGTGGTCAGCTCGATCAGTGGGTAGCGTACCGAAATGCCGGTGCCGCAGGCCGAACATTTGCCCCGCAGCACCAGCCAGCTGATCAAGGGGATGTTTTCATACCAGCGGATGGCGTGACCACAGGCTGGGCAGCGTGAGGCGGGCTTGGACAGAGTTAATGGGGCTTCTTCTGGTGTGGCCGGCAGTTCGAGCATGGCCGCGCTGTCGGCGCGCCATTGGCGCTCCAGCATTTGCGGCATGCGGTGAATGACGACATTCAGAAAACTGCCCACGCACAGGCCCAAGATGGCCAAGCCCAAGGGGGTGGTGAGCAGCGCCAGCAGATCGGTGAACTGCATGGAGCCTTAAACCACCTGACCGAGCTTGAAGATAGGCAGGTACATCGAGACGACGATGCCGCCGATGATGCCGCCCAGGATCACGATGATGAAAGGCTCCATCAGGCTGGACAGCGCCTTGACGGCTTCGTCCACCTCTTCTTCATAGAAGTCGGCGGCCTTGCCCAGCATGTGGTCGAGCGAGCCGGACTCTTCACCGATGGAGGCCATTTGCAGCACCATGACCGGGAACAGGTTGGCGCTCTGCATGGAGGTGGTCAGGCTGGTGCCGGTCGATACATCGCGCTGGATCTGCTCGGTGGCTTCAGCAAACACGGCATTGCCGGCCGCGCCGCCGACGGAGTCGAGTGCCTCCACCAAGGGTACGCCTGCGGCGAACATGGTGGACAGTGTGCGTGTCCATCGGGCGACTGCGGACTTGAACATCAGATCGCCAAACACTGGCATCTTGAGCAGCAGGCGGTCCATGGTTTTTTGCATCTTTTCGGATCGTTTCCAGCTCTCTAAAAAGAAGTAAACGCCGCCACCAATGCTGCCAAAAATGGCCCACCAGTACGACACGAAGATCTCGGACATGGCCATCACGAACAAGGTGGGCGCAGGCAAGGTCGCACCAAAGGAGGTGAACACTTGTTTAAAGGCCGGAATCACGAAAATCATGATCACGGCCACCACCACGAAGGCCACGACCAGCACTGCCACGGGGTAGGTCAGGGCCGACTTGATCTTTTGCTTAATGGCGATGGTTTTTTCTTGGTAGGTGGCCAGGCGGTCCAGCAAGGTTTCCAAGATACCGGCGGCTTCACCAGCCTCAACCAGATTGCAGTACAGCGCGTCGAAGTACAGCGGATGTTTGCGGAATGCTGCCGACAAGCTGGTGCCGGTTTCGACATCATTGCGGATGTCGTTGAGCAGTTTGGTGACGCGGGGGTTGGGGCTGCCTCGGCCCACGATGTCAAAGGATTGCAGCAAAGGCACACCGGCACGCATCATGGTGGCCAGTTGGCGCGTGAAGATGGCAATGTCTTTGGGTTTGACTGAGCCGCCACCGCTGATGCGGCGTTTTTTGACCTTTTGAACCAGCACGCCTTGTCTGCGCAAGGTGGCGCT
>JAZJZP010000229.1:2236-4574 GCA_040389805.1 Pseudomonadota bacterium | reverse complement strand
ACATGGCCCAAGATGCCCAACTGGCGCTGCTGATCAGTCACTCCGAATGGCTGCACGCCTTGCACTGGCCACGCCAGAACACCGTATTGCTGGACATCGACGCATCCGCGATCAACGCCCAGCCCGACACGGCCCTGACCGCCGACAGCGCGCTCGACGCCCGCCCGCAAGATCCGGCCTACGTCATTTACACCTCGGGATCGACGGGCCAGCCCAAGGGCGTGGTCGTGCCGCACCGCGCCGTGGTCAACTTTCTGACCAGCATGGCGCGCGAGCCCGGCTTGTCCGCAGCCGACCGCTTGGTTGCCGTGACCACACTGAGTTTTGACATCGCCGTGCTGGAGCTGCTGCTGCCCTTGACCGTCGGTGCGCAAGTCATCTTGGCCAGCCGTGACCATGTGCTGGAAGGCCACGGGCTCAAAGCACTGCTGGAGACCCATCAGGCCACCGTCATGCAGGCCACCCCCACCACGTGGCGCATGCTGATTGAAGCGGGCTGGCAAGGCTCGAAGGGATTCAAAGCACTGGTGGGCGGCGAAGCGCTCGGCAGCGACTTGGCCCAGCAACTGCTGGAGCGCACCGGCGAGCTGTGGAACATGTACGGCCCGACCGAGACCACCGTGTGGTCCACCTGCTGGAAGGTCGAGCACCCTGAACAAGGCATCTTGATCGGTCACCCCATTGCCAATACCCAGGTGCACATCCTGGACGAGCAGCAACAACCCTGCCCCATCGGTGTGCCAGGAGAGATATACATCGGTGGCGACGGCGTCACCCTGGGCTACCTCCACCGCCCTGAGCTGACCGCCGAGCGCTTCATCCCGGATCCGTTCAGCGCACCGCCCGAGGCCAAGCTCTACCGCACCGGCGATCGTGGCCGCTGGCGCTACAACGGGCAGCTTGAACACCTGGGCCGCCTGGACTTCCAGGTCAAGGTGCGCGGCCACCGCATTGAGCTGGGCGAGATCGAAACCAACCTGGCCACCCACCGCCTGGTCAAACAAGCCGTGGTGATCGTGCGTGAAGACCACCCGGACGATGTACGCCTGGTGGCCTATGTCGTGCCACATACCAGCATGCCCGCAGGCAGTGAACTGCGCGAGCACCTGCGCGCCAACCTGCCCGACTACATGCTGCCCCAGCACTACGTCAAGCTGGACAAACTGCCGCTGCTGCCCAATGGCAAGATCAACCGCAACGCACTGCCCGCCCCCACGGATGCCGTACATGTCACGCCCAAGGGTTTCGTGGCACCGCACAGTGCCGCCGAAGTGGCCGTCGCCGAAGTCTGGAAGCGCCTACTGGACATCAACGCAGTCAGCGTGACCGACAACTTCTTTGACCTGGGTGGACACTCGCTGCTGGCCATGCGCGCCGTCACCGAGTTGAACCGACAACTCGGCACCAAACTGACCGTGCGCCAGATGATCTTTGAGACCCTGGGCCAGATCGCCGCGGCGATTGCCCCCGCCGAGGCCCCCCATGGTTTGCACACCGCCGCCACGCACGCCTCGGCCCCCGAGAAGGCGCCCGCCTCCTTGGTGGCGGCCGCACAAGCCAACGCCGCAGCCCCCCGAAGCTGGCTGGGCAGACTGGTGGGCAAGCTGAAATGATCCCGTTTCGTTTTGGCCCGGTCAAGCGCCAGTTGTTCGGCGCTTACCACCCTGGCGAAGGTGGCCGCCAACCCTCGCAAGGGGTGCTGTTGTGCAATCCCTTTGGTCAGGAGGCCGTGCGCCTGCACCGCTTCTACCGGGTGCTCGCGGATCGCCTGAGCCGCACCGGTTTTCATGTGCTGCGCTTTGATTACTTCGGCACAGGAGAGTCCTCAGGTGACGACGAACAAGGCGACTTGGACGGCTGGTGCCAAGACCTCCTCACCGCCCATGAAACCCTGTTGCAACGCGCCATGTGCGCGCAAGTGACTTGGGTCGGCGCGCGACTGGGTGGCAGCCTTGCCGCCCTTGCCTCGGCACAAGCCGCTCGCATCCCCGACCGCCTTGTCCTGTGGGAGACCATCGTGGATGGCAACGCCTACCTGCAAGAGTTGGCCACCGGGCACGTGCACGCCACCACCGACGAGTACCGTCCCGCCAAACGGCCAACGCCCAAAGCGCCACAAGGCGAGGCCATTGGCTTTGCCATGAGCGACACCCTGATCCAGCAATTGGGACGACTCACCGCCTCGGTCTTCAATGGCGTCAAAGCAGGACAAGTGCGGACCATTGCCAGTGCCGATGACCCGCACAGCGCCGCACTGAAAACGGCCCTGACGCAGTCTGGAGTGAACAACCGATCCACCATCCTTGAGCACGCCTTTGACTGGACCTCAGCAGAGGCC
>JAZJZP010000229.1:0-2226 GCA_040389805.1 Pseudomonadota bacterium | reverse complement strand
CATCGTCATTCTGATGATCGGCGCTGTGCTCGCGGTCGAGGCCCTCAACACCGCCCTGGTACCGGCCACCGCCTTGCAGATGCTGGCCGACCACATCGACGAGACCCACGCGTGAACGAGATTGCTGTTGTTTTTGGCTCTGACCGACACCTCGTCGGCACCCTGACCCTGCCCGACATCACCACCCAAACCGTGGCCTTTGTGCTGCTCAATGCAGGGGTGATCCACCGCATCGGCCCTCACCGCTTCAATGTCAAGTTGGCCCGTGAACTGAGCAAAGGCGGCTTTGCCAGCCTGCGTTTTGACATCTCCAACCAAGGTGACAGCAGCGCGCCTGCCCAAGGCTTGCCATACGAGCGACAAGCCGTGGCCGACCTGCAAGCTGCCATGGACCACATGGAGCGCATCTGCGGCGTCAAGCATTTCGTGATCGCGGGCATTTGCTCCGGCGCCCACAACGGGCTGGCCACCGCCCAGGTCGATCCACGCGTGGTCGGCTTGTGGATGATGGACGGCTACATCTACCCCAGCGCCAAAACGACCCGTGCCCGCCAGCAGTACCAACTCAAGACACGACCACTGGCCACGCTCAGTTCATGGGCGTTGCGAGCGTTGAGCCTAGTCAGCCAACGACTACTGAAACCTTTCAAAGGCCGCGCAAGCGCAACGCCAGCAGTCGTGCCCGTCATCGACTATGGCCAGACCACACCACCGCGTGAGGTGTATGCCGCCTTGATGCAATCGTTGGTGGACCGTGGCGTCAACATCTACCTGATGTTCTCTGTCAGCGTGCTTTGGTACTACAGCTACCAGGATCAATTGCGCGATGCCTTTGCGGGTCATGCTTTCGTCCATGCCCTGCGCTGCGACTTTGTACCCGAGATCGACCACACCCTGACCACGCAGGCATCACAGCGACAGGTGATCAAAGCCATTTGCGACTGGGCACCTTCCGTCCTGGGTACACCAAGCCACGGCGTTTAGCGTGCCCGCCGCCTGATCGCAGCCCCGCATGGGCCATGATGTCGACATGAACGCGTTGACCCCCAACATTACGGCACTGCCGACTCAGCACGACCACGGGATCGCCCTGTGGCTGGTCGCCTTGGACGCCCCCATCAGTGACGCATTGACGGTGGCTGAACTGAGCCAGGTTGAACAAGCCCGCGTCGCCCGTTTCCATTTTGAGCGCGATGCACGGCGCTACCAGGCCAGCCACGCCGCCCTCCGACTCATCCTGGGCCAGGTCACCGGCGCATCACCCAGCACCCTGCAATTTTACGAAGGCAGCCATGGCAAGCCTTACTTGAAGGACACCCCTGGCCTGCACTTCAACATGAGCCACAGCGATGACTGGGCCCTGATTGGCGTGAGCACGCTCGGCCCGATCGGCATCGACATCGAAGTCATGACCCCCATGGACGATACCGACCTGCTGGCGCAAAAGAACTTCAGCGTGGCTGAATACGCCGCCTTCAAAAAGAAATCGATCGATCAGAAACTGGCCTCATTTTTACGTTGCTGGACGCGCAAAGAGGCTTGCCTCAAAGCCCTCGGCAGCGGGCTGTCGATCGAACCTCACGAGTTTGAAGCAGGCGTGGACACGGGCACACGCAGCACCGCCATTGCCGTGAACAACCAGCCCTGCGCCATGACGGTGTTCTGCATCGACCTGCCCATTGCAGCACTAGCGGCTGGTGCTCGCCTGAACGATCCGAAAAGCCCTCTCGCCATGTGAGTCAGGGCTGTCGGGCGGGCCAACGGGCTGCGGCAACGACCAAGACTGCCAGCACCAGTGCGATCGCCAGGCGTCCCCCACTTTGAACAAACTGAACCCAGAGCAGCAGGGGCGAGAACACATCGGGGGCAAAGGCGTTCACATGAAGGCTCCACAAGCCTGCCCACAGGACCATGGGCACATCGACCGCCCACAACACCGCCAACGCCGGCAGCAACCCCATCAGCCTCAAACCCTGTTCAAACCACCGCGTGAAGGGCCACGCCAGTGTCAGCGCCACCAACAGGATCGCAGGCAAGGTCACATTGGCCAACAAGGTCGAGGCATTGGCCAGCCCCCGCGGGTCGCCACAATAGGCCGCGTCATTGAGCACCACGCAATGAGCCAGGCCCGCCACGATGCGCACCACGTGGTCAGCGCCTTCCATGTCGATGAACAGTCGATCGATTCGATAGGTGTTGTCCAGCCAGTGGATCTCCGACTGAAAG
>JAZJZP010000228.1:2502-2963 GCA_040389805.1 Pseudomonadota bacterium | reverse complement strand
CCACCCGAGCCTGCCAGCGTTCAGCGCCCGTCTTCACATCGACCGACGAGACGCGGCCGTCCGTGTCGGCCCAAGCCACCGAACCTTTGGACAAGGCCAGCGCAATGGGTGCATCCACCGATCCCAGGCGCTGACTCCAGACCGTGGTAATTCCTTGGCTGGGGGTGAACATTTCGAGCGGGGCGGGCTCCGGCTTGGTCGAGCCGCATGCAGCCAGCACAGCGACCGAAGCAGTCACAGCCAAGATACCCAAGATGCGTCGCACCCGGATCGAATCTGACAAGCAAGGCAGAAAGGTCATGGTCAGGATAGGGTCCATGGACAGGGGTTCGTTGGAATCAGTTCGTGGAAGCAGCAGGTGCCTGCGGCGGCTGACCTAAAGCGGTGAGTTTGCCGTCAATGAAGCGACGGTACTCCACCGTGGCGGGCATTCCTTTGCCTGACCTCGTTAAGATGGGATG
>JAZJZP010000228.1:0-2492 GCA_040389805.1 Pseudomonadota bacterium | reverse complement strand
ACTCCACCGTGGCGGGCAAACCCTTCCATGCCGCTTGGTATTGCTTGATGGCCTCATCCTTCTTGCCTTGCGCTGACAGGATATCGCCGCGGCGATCCGCTGCCAACGCGGCGTAGGACTCGGGCATGTCGGCCTCCAAGGTCTTCAAGGCCGGCTCAAACTGCTTGGCATCCAACATCAGGCCAGCCAGACGCAAGCGCGCCACAGCGACCAAGTCCTTGTTCTTGCCGTTGTCAGCCAGCCACTGCAAGGTCGCACGTGCCTGATCCGGCTTTTGATGCACTGCTTCCACTTTAGCGGCCAGCAAAGCACCTTGTTCGGCGAACGTGGTGCCCGCGTAATTTTCTTTGATGTCAGCAAACGCCTTGGCAGTTTTGTCGACATCGCCGGCACTGGCAGCACGGTCCAGCTCCTCGTACAAGCCGCCCGCACCGGAGGCACGTTTTTGTTGCCAGTACTGGTAGCCCGTCCAGCCCGCATAGGCGCCCAGGACCAAGATCAGCACCCAGGTGATCAGGTTGCCATACTGTTTCCAGAATTGCTTGACCTGGTCAAGCTGTTCCTGTTGTTCAAGGTCGTAGGTGGCCATGACTATTTTTTTGGTTAGGTGAAAGCGGTGGATTATGACCGGCGATGAGCCAACAAGGACTCAGCCCATTCCCCTGGCTGGGCCAAAGGACACGTAAGTTGTTCACCGCCCTCGCGCAGGGGCTTGACGGAGACCTGTCCCAGGGCGACTTCGTCGGGCCCAAAAATCAGGGCATAACGGGCGCCGCTGGCATCTGCCTTCTTGAACTGGGCCTTGGGACTGGCGGGGCCGCCTTTTCCTGCGGGGTTGAGTAGCACACGCACCCCGCGGCTACGCAAGGCCTCGACCGTGCTGATCACGGTGTTCAGGGGCGTGCCCGCGAACACCAGCGCGATGGCATCCGGGACGATCGAGGGTGACTCGATTTTCAACTCCTGCAAGAGCAGCAGCAAGCGTTCCATGCCCAGGCCCCAACCCACGGCAGGCGCTGGTTTGCCACCAAGCTGCTCGATCAGACCGTCGTAGCGGCCACCGCCACAAATCGTGCCTTGCGCGCCAAGCCGGTCAGTGACCCACTCAAACACGGTCAGGTTGTAGTAGTCCATGCCACGCACCAGGCGTGGATTGACGCGGTAAGCCACGCCAACGGTGTCCAGCACCTGTTTGACCGCATTGAAATGCGCCAGCGAGGCCTCACCCAGAAAGTCCATGAGCTTGGGAGCGGCCTCGACGATGACCTGCATTGCCGGGTTTTTGGTGTCCAGAATGCGCAATGGATTGCTGTGCAAGCGACGGCGTGCGTCCTCGTCTAGCGCGTCCGCATGCTGCTCCAGGTAGTCGATGAGGGCTTGACGGTGCGCACGACGCTCCTCAGGTTGCCCCAGACTGTTCAGCTCCAGACGCACGTCGGTGCCCACTTGGAGGCCTAGATCGCGCCACAAGGCAACAGTCATCAAGATCAGCTCGGCATCCACGTCAGGACCTGCGAAGCCCAGGGCTTCCGCGCCCACTTGATGGAACTGGCGATAGCGTCCTTTCTGAGGACGTTCATGCCGGAACATGGGACCAATGTAGAACAGTCGCTTGCCACCTTCATACAAGAAGCTGTGCTCATTCATGGCGCGCACGACACCAGCCGTGCCTTCCGGACGCAAGGTCAGGCGATCACCATTGAGGCTGTCCGCGAAGGAGTACATCTCTTTTTCAACGATGTCGGTCACTTCGCCCAAGCCACGAACAAACAAGGCGGTGGGCTCGACGATGGGGGTGCGGATGTTTTGATAGCCGTAGCGGCGCATGAGCGTTCGCACGGTTTCTTCGAGCCATTCCCAGCGCGCCGAGTCGGGCGGCAGGATGTCGTTCATGCCTTTGATGGCTTGTAAGGTGTCGGCCATGGGGTCGGTCGTTCTGGACAAAATCAGTTAGAGAAATCGAGGCGCGTACAGGGCACAGCAGGGATGAGAGACAAGCGCTTGGTTCAGGCGACGTTGGTCGAGCCAAAGCGGCGATCGATGTAGTCCTGCACCAATTGCTGGAACTCTTGCGCAATGCGCTCACCTCGCAGCGTCAGCGCCTTTTCCCCGTCAATAAAGACGGGGGCTGCGGGGGCCTCGCCCGTGCCGGGCAGGCTGATCCCGATGTCGGCATGTTTGCTCTCGCCAGGGCCATTGACGATGCAGCCCATGATGGCCACTTTGAGCTTTTCAACGCCTGGATATTGTTCTCGCCACACTGGCATCTGAGCACGCAGAAAGTCGTCGATCTGCTTGGCCAGCTCCTGGAAGGTGGTGCTGGTGGTCCGTCCACAACCCGGGCACGCCGTGACACTGGGCACGAAGGCACGCAAGCCCAAGGCCTGCAAGATTTCAGTGGCCACGACGACCTCTTGGGTGCGTGCCTCGCCGGGTTGCGGTGTCAGAGAGACGCGAATGGTGTCGCCAATCCCCTCTTGCAACAACACGGA
>JAZJZP010000227.1:4372-8793 GCA_040389805.1 Pseudomonadota bacterium | reverse complement strand
CAACGTACGAGCAACGGCGTACTGCTCGTCAATGATGCGACGAATCACATGATCGACTGTTTGCATGGTCTGCTCAGACATGTTGGTGGTTTTGGTGACCGAGCGGCCCAAGAACACTTCACCTTCATTGTCGGCATAGACCATCGGGCCCAACTCATCGGTCATGCCATAACGCATGACCATGTCCCGGGCAATGGCCGTGGCACGCTCAAAGTCGTTGCTGGCGCCCGTGGTCATTTGATCCATGAACACTTCTTCTGCAATGCGTCCACCAAACAACACCGAGATGGTCGACAGCATGCGCAGCTTGTCCATGCTGTAGCGGTCGCCTTCAGGCAACTGCATGGTCACCCCCAGCGCACGACCACGCGGGATGATGGTGACCTTATGCACAGGGTCTGTCTTGGGCAACATGCGCGCCACCAAGGCGTGACCAGCCTCGTGGTAGGCCGTATTGCGACGTTCCTCCTCGGGCATGATCAGCGACTTGCGCTCAGGGCCCATCATGATCTTGTCCTTGGCCTTTTCGAAGTCCTGCATCTCCACCACACGGCCATTGCGGCGTGCGGCGAACAAGGCAGCTTCGTTGACCAGATTGGCCAAATCAGCCCCCGAGAAACCAGGGGTTCCACGGGCAAGAATGTCAGCACGCACGTCTTGGCCCACGGGCACCTTGCGAACGTGCACGTTCAGGATTTGCTCACGACCACGCACATCGGGCAAGGTCACATACACCTGACGGTCAAAACGACCAGGACGCAGCAAAGCCGGGTCGAGGATGTCCGGGCGGTTGGTCGCAGCGACCACAATCACCCCAAGGTTGGTCTCAAAACCATCCATCTCGACCAGCATCTGGTTGAGGGTCTGCTCACGCTCGTCGTTGCCACCACCCACGCCTGCGCCACGGTGGCGACCCACCGCATCGATTTCATCAATGAAGATGATGCAAGGGGCGTTCTTCTTGGCCTGTTCGAACATGTCACGAACGCGAGACGCGCCCACACCGACGAACATTTCGACGAAATCCGAACCGGAAATGGTGAAGAAGGGCACTTTGGCTTCGCCAGCAATGCTCTTGGCCAGCAAGGTTTTGCCGGTGCCGGGAGGCCCAACCAGCAGCACACCACGTGGGATGCGGCCGCCGAGTTTTTGGAATTTTTGCGGGTCACGCAGGAAGTCGACCAACTCTTTGACTTCTTCCTTGGCTTCGTCGCAACCAGCCACATCCGCAAAAGTAACGTTGTTGTTGGTGTCGTCCAGCATGCGAGCGCGGCTCTTGCCAAAGCTGAACGCTCCGCCTTTGCCTCCACCCTGCATCTGCCGCATGAAATAGACCCACACGCCTATCAGCAACAGCATGGGTCCCCAGGACACCAGCAGGCTCATGATGAGCGAGGGCTCTTCACGGGGTTTGACGTCGAATTTGACGCCGTTGTTGATCAGGTCGCCCACCAGGCCACGATCCAGGTAAGTGGCCGTGCTGCGCAAACGCTTGTCATCCGTGGTGACCGCAATGATCTCGGTACCACCGCCACCCTCTTGCAAGGTGACATTTTTGATGCGTTTGGCCCGAACTTCTTCAAGGAAGTCTGAGTAGCCAATTTGATTGCCACCCGTCGTGGCACGGTCAAATTGCTTGAACACGGTGAACAGCACCAACGCGACCACCAGCCAAACTGCAATTTTAGAGAACCATTGATTGTTCACCGCGGCTCCTTCATACAAACACCCTCTGTTGCGGCTGGTGCAGGATGCAATCCAATCACCGAAACAGAGTTAAAAAACCACGCAACCAAGCCACTGAGTGCGCAATCTTCGCGGTACATGGGGACGATTCTATGCGAGTCAAGACCCCGACCCTGCGATCCGGGTCAGAGAGCCCCTGCAAAAAACACGGCCAAGTGCCGTAGATCAATAAAAGTCATCGATTTTTAAGACCGATTCCCACCAAAAAAGTTTCCGACGATTTGTCTCGAGAGGCCTTTGGCTTGATGGGTTTCGTCAAACGGAAGGATTTCTTGAACAATTCCACCAGTTGGCTGTAGCCACTGCCATGAAAAACCTTGCACACCAAGGCCCCGTCCGGTTTGAGGTGAGTGAGGGAGAAGTCGACAGCCAGCTCGACCAAATGAGCAATCCGGGCAGCATCGGTCGAATCGATGCCACTGAGGTTGGGGGCCATGTCAGAGACCACCACATCCACCGGGCGCCCGCCGACCATCGCATCGAGTTGCTGGGCCACGGATTCTTCGCGGAAGTCACCTTTGAGCATCTTCACGCCTTCAATCGGCTCGAAATCAATCAGGTCCAGGGCGATGATGGTGCCATTGAGCTCACCCACGGCCGCCCCGCCGATTCCGGCATCCTTGGGCGCAAATTTGCGTCGCAGGTACTGGCTCCAAGCGCCGGGTGCGGCACCCAAATCGACCACCAACTGGCCGGGTTTGAACAAATGCAGGGTCTCGTCAATCTCTTTGAGTTTGTACGCAGCACGGGCTCGATAGCCTTCTTTTTGGGCCAATCTCACGTAAGGATCGTGGATATGCTCATTCAACCAGGCCTTGTTGAGCTTTTTACTTTTCGTTTTGACTTTCATGGATCGATAATAGAGGGATGCCTGCTATTGAATTGAACACTGCTCAGCGTAAAGCCCTTCGGGCTGACGCACACCACCTTGATCCCGTCGTCATGATCGGGAATGAAGGCCTTACACCTGCCGTCGTCAAAGAGACCGACAACGCCTTGAATGCCCATGGGTTGATCAAGATTCGCGTTCTTGGAGACGACCGAGAGGCGCGCAACGCCATGTTCGCAGCTTTATGCGATCAGTTGGGCGCTGCGCCCATACAACACATCGGCAAATTGCTGATTTTGTGGCGCCCCATCCCTGAAAAGGAAACAGAAGAAACCGGAAGCACCGGCAATGGCTCCAGAATCGTCAAGATTTTGAAGTTTTCCAAGAGCGGCACCCGCCGCCCCGAGGTCAAGAAAGTCACCGTGATGGGCAACCAGCGCGTCACGGCGGGCGGCTTGATCAAACGCGCCAAAAAACGCGTGCCCAGCACCAAGAAACCCTGATAAAGCACCACCCGGTCGGTTCAAAGGTCCTTGAGGGACCTTTTGCCGGCAGGGCTTTGGCCAGTCAACAATCAGCGGCGCCCAGTGAGCCGCCAAGCCAAGGCCAACACCAGCAGTCCCTTTAACAGGAACAAACTGGACGATGTGGCGTGCAACGCGCCAAATGACCAAGCCCCCTGCCCGGCTTTGGCTGCTTCCAGCATGGGACGCAGCGCAAAGTGACCCAGCACGGTGGTAAACAACGCCCCCATCACCAGCAACAACTCGGTCGACATGACGGAGTCGCCAAACGTTGGCGCCTGGTTGCGCAAGCGGTGACGCTCCAACAAGAACATCACCATCGCCACGACCACACTGATGTAGGCCTCGACCATGAAAAGACGGCCCGCCACCATGCCAGCCAAAACCCGGTCAAGTACGGCAAACAAGCTGGGCGCTGCTACCGCACCCACCGTGACCAACAGCCCAACCCAGGCTGAGGCCAAAAGGGATTGCAGGCGTTGCATCTCAGTCGACTCTGGCGTGTTCTCTGGCGTGTTTACTGATAGCGGACTTCAATCACTTCGTAGTGTTTGACACCACCAGGAGCCTGGACTGCGGCCACATCGCCTGACACTTTGCCGATCAGCGCACGTGCAATGGGTGAACTGATGGACACCAGCCCCAGTTTGATGTCGGCTTCGTCGTCGCCGACGATCTGGTAGGTCACGGCGTCGCCGGACTCTTCTTCTTCAAGGTCGACCGTGCTGCCAAAGACCACACGACCACCGGCATCCAGGGTCGATGGATCAATGACTTGAGCGGCGGAGAGCTTGCCTTCGATTTCTTTGATGCGGCCTTCAATGAAGCCCTGCTTGTCCTTGGCGGCGTCGTACTCGGCATTTTCAGACAAATCGCCCTGAGCACGTGCTTCAGCAATGGCCAACACGACGGCAGGACGTTCAACATGCTTCAAACGTTGCAGTTCTTCTTTGAGCTTTTCAGCTCCGCGCTTGGTAACGGGAATGGTCGACATGATTTGACTCTATAAATAAACGGAGCCGCAGCCCTGAAACCATTCGAAGATGGAACAGGACGCGGCCCACGTGTTGTCTGAGCGGCCCGGGGCGCAACGTGCGACCCGGGCCAGCCTTGCAGTTTAGTGCAGTTTGGCGTGCAACTCTTGCAGTGAATACACCACCAGATCGTCTTGGTGCTTGAGCGCCTCGACAGCGGCTTCACAGCCCGCCATGGTCGTGTAGTAGGTCACCCGATTGGCCAGCGCGGCCGTTCGGATGCTGCGCGAGTCGGCAATCGCCGTGCGGGTTTCGTCCACCGTGGTGAAGACCAATTGGATCTCACCG
>JAZJZP010000227.1:0-4362 GCA_040389805.1 Pseudomonadota bacterium | reverse complement strand
CGCCCTTGATCATGTCACTGATGTTGGGGCGGCCGTCCTTGACCTTGTTCACCGCCTTGACGGGAATGCCCGCTTCAGCGATGGCCGCGGCCGTGCCCTTGGTCGCAACCAGGGTGAAACCCAAGGTTTGCAAATCCCTGGCCACGGTCACAGCACGTGCCTTGTCGTTGTTCTTCACCGAGATGCACACCGTGCCCTTGGTCGGCAGGCGTGAACCCGCCCCCAACTGGCTCTTGAGCATGGCTTCGCCAAAGGTCGCGCCCACGCCCATGACTTCACCGGTCGAGCGCATTTCAGGGCCAAGCACCGGGTCAACGCCCGGGAACTTGTTGAACGGAAACACGGCCTCTTTGACGCTGAAGTAAGGCGGGATGACTTCGCGCGGTGCTTTGCCGTCGGCGCTGATCTGGTCCTTGAGCTTCTGGCCGGCCATGCAGCGGGCCGCAATCTTGGCCAGCGCCTGGCCCGTGGCCTTGGACACATACGGCACGGTACGTGACGCACGCGGGTTCACTTCCAGCACGTAGACGGTGGCCTTGTCCAGGCTACCTGTCACGTCGCCCTGGATGGCGAACTGCACGTTCATCAAACCCACCACCTTGAGGGCCTTGGCCATCAGCGCGGTCTGGCGACGAAGCTCTTCTTGCAAAGGCTGGCTCAACGTGTACGGAGGCAGCGAGCACGCTGAGTCGCCCGAATGGACGCCCGCCTGTTCGATGTGCTCCATGATGCCGCCGATCATCACATCGGTGCCATCGCTGATGCAGTCAACGTCGACCTCCACCGCGTCATCCAGAAAGCGATCCAGCAACACGGGTGATTTTTCAGAGACGCGAACCGCTTCACGCATGTAGCGCTCCAGGTCCTTGTCGCCGTGCACGATCTCCATGGCGCGACCTCCCAGCACATAGCTGGGACGCACGACCAGGGGATAACCAATCTCTTGCGCCAGCACCAGCGCAGCTTCTTCGGTGCGCGCGGTGCGGTTGGGTGGCTGCTTGAGGTTCAGGGTATGCAGCAGCGCCTGGAAGCGTTCGCGGTCTTCGGCGATGTCGATGCTGTCGGGCGTGGTGCCGATGATGGGCACGCCATTGGCTTCGAGGTCGAGCGCGAGCTTCAAGGGCGTCTGGCCGCCGTACTGAACGATGACACCGACCGGCTTTTCCTTGTCAACGATCTCCAGCACGTCTTCCAGCGTGACGGGCTCGAAGTACAGACGGTCGGAGGTGTCGTAGTCGGTGGACACGGTCTCGGGATTGCAGTTGACCATGATGGTCTCGTAACCGTCTTCGCTCAAGGCGAGTGCGGCATGGACGCAGCAGTAGTCGAACTCAATGCCTTGGCCGATGCGGTTCGGGCCACCACCCAGCACCATGATCTTCTTCTTGGCGGTGGGCTCGGCTTCGCACTCGCTGCCCTCGGCCTCGTAGGTCGAGTACAGGTAGGCGGTTTCCGTGGCGAACTCGGCCGCGCAGGTGTCCACGCGCTTGTAGACCGGACGCACGTTTTGAGCGATACGGGCACGGCGCACATCGTGCTGGTTGGTGCCCATCAGCTTGGCCAAGCGCCGATCCGAGAAGCCCTTTTGCTTGAGGAAACGCAACTCAGCGGTCGAGAGGCTTTCCAGCTTGCGGGCCTTGACCTTTTCTTCGGTCTTGATGAGGTCTTCGATCTGAGCCAGGAACCAGGGGTCTACCTTGGTTTCTTCGAAAACTTCGTCCAGGGTCATCCCCAAACGGAAAGCATCGCCCAGAAACAAGATGCGCTCGGGGCCGGCTTCGCCGATTTCTTGAACGATTTCTTCACGGTCGGTGCTGCGCTCGGTCAAACCGTCGATGCCGGTTTCCAGTCCACGCAGGGCCTTCTGGAAGCTTTCCTGGAAGGTGCGACCCATGGCCATCACCTCGCCCACCGATTTCATTTGCGTCGTCAGACGTGAATCGGCCGCCGGGAATTTCTCAAACGCGAAACGCGGGATCTTGGTGACCACGTAGTCGATGCTGGGCTCAAAACTGGCGGGAGTGGCACCGCCGGTGATGTCGTTGCGCAGCTCATCGAGCGTGTAACCCACGGCCAACTTGGCCGCAATCTTGGCGATCGGGAAACCCGTGGCCTTGGAGGCCAACGCGGACGAGCGCGACACACGGGGATTCATTTCGATAACGACCATGCGGCCGTTCTCGGGGTTGATCGAGAACTGGACGTTCGAGCCGCCGGTTTCCACACCAATTTCGCGCAGGATGGCGATGGAGGCGTTGCGCAGCAGCTGGTATTCGCGGTCGGTCAGGGTCTGGGCCGGAGCAACGGTGATGGAGTCACCCGTGTGGATGCCCATGGGGTCCAGATTCTCGATCGAACAGACGATGATGCAGTTGTCCGCCTTGTCGCGAACCACTTCCATCTCGTACTCTTTCCAGCCGATGAGGGACTCTTCAATCAGCAACTCGTTGGTCGGCGACAGGTCCAGACCACGTTTGCAGATTTCCTCGAACTCTTCGGGGTTGTAGGCGATACCACCGCCTGTGCCACCCAGCGTGAAGCTGGGACGGATCACCGTGGGGAAGCCGGGGCCGCCCGTCAAGCCGGCGATGCGCTTTTGCACCACCCAGGCTTCTTCAAGCGTGTGTGCAATGCCCGACTTGGCCGAGTCCAGGCCGATGCTGGTCATCGCGTCCTTGAACTTCAGGCGGTCTTCCGCCTTTTCGATGGCCTTTTCGTTGGCACCGATCATCTCGACCTTGTACTTGTCAAGCACACCGTGCTTGTGCAGGTCGAGTGCGCAGTTCAGTGCGGTCTGTCCACCCATGGTGGGCAGGATCGCATCAGGACGCTCTTTGGCGATGATGCGCTCGACCACTTGCCACGTGATGGGCTCAATGTAGGTGACATCGGCCGTGTTGGGGTCGGTCATGATGGTCGCAGGGTTGCTGTTGACCAAAATGACTTTGTAGCCCTCTTCACGCAGGGCCTTACAGGCCTGCGCGCCGGAGTAGTCGAACTCACAAGCCTGACCAATGATGATCGGGCCCGCGCCAATGATGAGGATGCTTTTAATGTCTGTGCGCTTAGGCATATCGTGTCTCCTGCCGAGCCGCCTCAAAGGAGGCACGCTCCCCCATGGGGGGCTGCGAAGCGGCAAAGCCGCAAGCTTGGGGGCTAATCATTCTTTCTCCATCAGCGCGATAAAACGTTCGAACAGATAGCTGATGTCATGCGGTCCGGGCGATGCTTCCGGGTGACCCTGGAAGCAAAATGCGGGTTTGTCGGTGCGGGCCATGCCTTGCAGCGTGCCATCGAACAACGAAATGTGCGTGGGGCGCAGGTTGGCTGGCAGCGTTTTTTCATCGACAGCAAAACCGTGGTTCTGGCTGGTGATGCTGACGCGACCTGTGTCCAGGTCCTTGACGGGGTGATTAGCGCCGTGGTGGCCAAACTTCATCTTGAAGGTTTTGGCACCGGATGCCAGCGCCATGATTTGATGGCCCAGACAAATCCCGAAGGTGGGAATGCCGGTTTCGATCAGTTCACGCACGGCTGCAATGGCGTAGTCGCAAGGTTCTGGATCGCCAGGGCCGTTGGACAAGAAAATGCCGTCGGGCTTGTACTTGAGGACGTCAGACGCAGGCGTCTTGGCAGGCACCACGGTGACTTTGCAGCCACGCTCGGCCAACATGCGCAAAATATTGCGTTTGACGCCGAAGTCGTAGGCCACGACATGGAACTTGGGGTTGGTCTGCTGACCAAAGCCAGAACCCAGCTTCCACTCGGTTTCTGTCCAGGGGTATGCTTCATCGGTGGATACCACCTGAGCAAGGTCCAGCCCGGACATGCTGGGTGCAGCCTTGGCCTTGGCCACGGCATCTGCGATCGTGGCATCGGTCACCACCTGACCTTCAGGCAGACCGATGATGCACCCATTTTGGGCACCTTTGGTCCGCAAAATGCGGGTCAACTGACGGGTATCGATCCCGGCAATGGCGACAGTGCCTTCGGCCTTCAAGTATTGCGACAGCGTCTGAGTCTGGCGAAAGTTGGAGGCCAGAATGGGCAGGTCTTTGATGATCAGACCGGCGGCATGGACTTTCTTGGCTTCGACATCCTCGGGGTTGACACCGTAATTGCCGATGTGCGGATACGTCAGGGTGACGATCTGCTGGCAATAGCTTGGGTCTGTGAGGATTTCTTGGTAGCCGGTGAGCGAGGTGTTGAACACCACTTCACCAACTGTATGACCGGTAAAACCGATCGAAGTGCCTAGAAAGACCGTGCCATCTGCGAGGGCCAAAAGAGCTTGGGGCAGTACTGGCAGCACGGGGTTTTTCTCCGTTGTTGTGCGCGCCCAGCTCTGCTCTCATGAGCCGA
>JAZJZP010000226.1:0-4997 GCA_040389805.1 Pseudomonadota bacterium | reverse complement strand
CACCGCAAAGCCTCGGCCTTGTTCGCCCGCGCGGGCGGCTTCGACGGCGGCATTGAGGGCCAGGATGTTGGTCTGGAAGGCGATGCCATCGATGACGCCGATGATGTCGGCGATTTTCTTGGAGCTGTCGTTGATGCCCCGGATGGTGTCCACCACCTGGCTGACCACCTCGCCACCCCTCACGGCGACGTCGGAGGCATCCCGTGACAGTTGGTTGGCCTGGGCGGCGTTGTCGGCGTTTTGCTTGACGGTGGAGCCGAGCTGCTCCATGGAGGCCGCGGTTTCTTCAATCGCCGAGGCCTGTTGTTCGGTGCGTTGTGACAGGTCGGTATTGCCCTGGGCAATCTGCGCACTGGCGGTGGCTACCGAGTCGGCATTGCTGCGCACGGCGCTGACCACGCTGCTCAGCGCGGTTTGCATGTCGCGCATGGCGGCCAGCAGCAGACCGGTTTCGTCGCTGCTGGTGATGGTGATCGGGCCGCTCAAATCGCCAGCCTTGATGCGTTCTGCCGCGTGAACGGCTTGGCTCAGCGGTTCGGTGATGGAGCGTTTGAGCAGCCACCCCAATCCAAGCGAGAACAGCACCGCCACCACGCCGAGGGACCACAGCAGCACGCGTGCGGAACGGGCATCGGCCTGGATCGACCGTTCAGCCGCATCAACTTGTGCCTCCTCGAATTTAACCAGGAGGTCGCCCTTTTGGTGAACCACGTCCAGCAGTGGAAAGGCTTCACCGAGCAATTTTTGTTTGGCTTCGTCGCGCTGGCCTGCCTTCAATGATTTGATCGATTGACCAAGCGTCGTGATGTATTTTTCTCGGGCATTGCGAAAGTCTGCCAGCAAGGCCTTGCCTTCGGGCTGGTCGACCAGCTTGTCCAGGGTGGCCAAGGCCTCATCGACGCCCTTGCGCTGCTGGGGGATCATGTCCAAGGCCTTTTGGCGCTGGGCGGCATCTTCGGTGGCAATCGCTTCGAGGGCGCGCATCCCGTTGCCGCGTGTCAAGGCTGCGATCTTGAGGGTGGCTTCGAGTTTGGGGATGTGCTCAAGGGCGACATGCTCGGCGGTTGTGGTGATCGTGGTCATGCTGCTGGACGCGACGGCGATGATCACGCAGAGCAAGGCAATGACGATGGAAAAGACCAGCGTCAGGCGCTTGCCGATGTTCAGGGCATTCAGGAGGTTCATGAGCGTGTCGAGGTGTACTGCGGGCGCCAGCAACGAGAGCGTTGGCCCCGCTGCAACGATGGAATTCCCCTCGACTGTCGCTCAGTTGCCTCCACCCATGACGCCGGAAAACCGCCACTTATGCGGGTCAATCCTCGATCTTCACACCCTTGCAGAAGGCCACGCGGTCCTTGAGCTCTGAGGCGGCTTCTTTGGGGTTGGCAAAGTACCAGACCGCATCGGGGTTGGCATTGCCGTCAATGAAGAGGGTGTAGTAGCGGGCTTCGCCCTTCCAGGAGCAGTGGGTGACCAGGTTGCTGGACAGCACATATTCTGGCTTGAGCGCGCTGGCCGGAAAGTAATGGTTACCTTCGACGATCACGGTGTCGTCGCTCTCGGCCACGACCACGTCGTTCCAAATGGCTTTCATGTTGTCATCCTTGTCTGTGTGCGGGTGGGGGGGTGATCAATGCCGAGGCACGGTCAGCCAATGTAGTGAGAAGTGTTGCTGCGCATCGGTCCAGACGGCCTCGGTGGTGAAACCGGCCGAACGGGCGAGCTCCTGAAAGCCCTCCACGGTGTATTTGTAGGAGCTTTCGGTGTGCAGAGTATCGCCTTGCGCAAAGGTGATGGTTTCACCGCCCAGGGTGACCTGTTGCGTGCGGTCGCTGATCAGGTGCATCTCGATGCGGTGCAGCACGGGGTTGTAGAACGCGTAGTGCGCAAAATGGTCGACCTCGAAATTGGCGTTCAGCTCGCGGTTGGCCCTCACCAGCAGGTTGCGGTTGAAGGCCGCGGTGATGCCTTGGTCATCGTTGTAGGCGGCGTGCAGGGTCTGAGGCGATTTGATCAGGTCCACCCCGATCAGCAGCCCGCCGCCTTCGAGCCAGCCCGCCATGCGCTGCAACAGACGCTGCGCATCCTGGGGATCAAAGTTACCGATGGACGAGCCCGGAAAGAAGCCCACGCGGCGTCCCACCGCCTTGGGCAGGATCAAGCTTTGGGTGAAATCGGCCACCAGCGGATGCACGGTCAGGCGGGGGTAGTCGGCTCGCAGGCGTTCGGCGGCGTCGTGCAAGTGCTCGCCCGAGATGTCCACCGGGATGAAGCGGGCGGGGGCGTGCAGGGCGTCCAGCAGCCGACGGATCTTGCGGCTGGCGCCCGCGCCGAATTCAACGATGTCGGCCTGCGGGCCAATGCATTGCGCGATCTGCGGGGCGTGGGTGTGCAGGAGGTCGAGTTCGGTGCGGGTGGGGTAGTACTCGGGCAGCTCGCAGATGCGCTCGAACAGGGCCGACCCCTGCGCGTCATAGAAGTACTTGGGCGAGACGCGGCGGGGCCAGGCATGGAGCCCGGCCATCAGGTCGCTGGCGAAGCCGATCGCCTCGGCGGGGAACTCCGGTTTGATCTGGCGCAGGTGCGGGAGCTTCATGGTGATTACAAATCACGTGCCAGCCTGAGTCCCGCAAACTGCCAGCGCGCCCCGGGCGGAAAGAAATTGCGATAAGTGCTTCGACTGTGACCGGCGGGCGTGGCGCAACTGCTGCCGCGCAGCACCACCTGGCTGATCATGAATTTGCCGTTGTATTCGCCCACCGCACCGGCCAGGGGCCGAAAGCCCGGGTAGGGGTCGTAGGAAGAGCGCGTCCATTGCCACACCGCGCCGAACCGTTGCTGCACACCGTGTGTGGGCTCGGTCCTGGCCTGGCAACGGGGGTGCGGATCGAGTGCTTCGAGCGACAGGCCGGGGGTGTCGGTGGGGCAGGCTGGATCATGGCTTTGAGCCGCGTGCTCCCACTCGAACTCGGTGGGCAGTCGCGCGCCCGCCCAGTCGGCAAAGGCGGCGGCTTCATAAAAGCTCAGGTGGCACACGGGCTCGTCGTCGTGCACGTCGCGATCGCCATAGAGCGTGAACAGGCGAGCGGGTGGGCCTGCCTGCGTGTCCCAGTACAGCGGGGCCTGCCAGCCTTGGGACTGCACCGCCGCCCAGCCGTCGCTGAGCCAGAGTTCCGGTCGCCGATAGCCGCCATCGGCGATGAACTCGGCGTACTCACCACAGCTCACCGGACGCTGCGCCAGGGCGTAAGGGGACAGGCGCACAGGATGGCGGGGCATCTCGTTGTCAAAAGAAAAGGACGGATCGCCATGGCCGATCAGCGACTCGCCTCCGGCGAAGCTCAGCCAGCATGGTGCGGTGCGCGCGGACGGGCCCGAAGGCGGCGCGGTTCCCCACGCCGGGCGCAGCGGGTTGAGTGAGAACGCGTGCTTGATGTCCGTCAACATCAACTCCTGATGCTGCTGCTCGTGGCTCAAGCCCAGTTCGATCATGGGGGCGGCGGCTGGCCAGGTGTCGAGGTCACAGCGCGCCAGGAAGGCGATCATGGCCTCGTCCACATGGGTGCGGTAGTTCAAGACCTCGTGGTGGGCCGGGCGTGTCAGCAGGCCGCGCTGCGGACGCGGGTGGCGTGGCCCCAGGCTCTCGTAGTAGGAGTTGAACAGCGGCGCGAAGCGCTCGTCAAAGACCCGGTACCTGGGCGCGTAGGCATGGAGCACGACGGTTTCGAAAAACCAGCTGGTGTGCGCCAGATGCCACTTGGTGGGGCTGGCGTCCGGCATGGACTGCACGCCTTGATCCTCGACCGACAGTGGCGCGGCAATGGCGAGCGAGAGGGCACGCACTGCGCGGTAGCGCTCGACGATGGACTCGTGGCTGGCCATGGGGTGCGCACCGTCATGCCGGTGGGGTGTGGACGTCCAGGGCAGTGTAGTGAGTTTGCGGTGGGGCGGCTTCTATTCCCTCTGAACGGTGGGTCAATAGCGCACCGTAAGATGGCGGCCATGACAATCGATTCCCTGAATGAGACCGGCCCGGACGAGACGCCCGCCGTGCATGAACCACGCCTGTGGTGTGACAACGGCTGGACCGCCCGCGTCATCAAGAACGAAGACGACGACGGCTGGGCCGTGGCCATGATCAAGGATGGCGAGCCCGAGCCCGCCCTGGTCGGCCCCTGGACCATGGGGCGCGACAAGAAGAATCCCAAGCCCCTGGACACCTCGGCGTTCAACACCCTGGTCAAGACCGCGTCGGAGGTCTTGCGCCGCCACGAACAGCAACTGCATGCCCAGCTGCACAAAAACGTGACGGTGACGACGCCCGCCGGACGCGTCCTGGTCACGCTCGACATCGTGCCCGATGAGGACGATGCCTACGCCATGCTGGCCGCGCAGGACGCCTTGGGCGAGTCCCTGGCCGCGGTGCGGGTGGCCCCCAGCTTCAAACTGAACGCCAGCAGCGCGGCGGCCTGGATCGAGGACGAGTTTCGCAAGCCGCGCTGATCACGCGTGCTGCGCGTTCTGTGTGTGATCTCAGGGCCGCAACTCAATGGCCACCGCGGTGGCCTCACCGCCACCGATGCACAGGGCCGCGATGCCACGGCGTCCGCCCGTTTGGCGCAGGGCGTTGATCAGGGTCACGATGATGCGCGCCCCGGTGGCGCCAATCGGGTGCCCCATGGCACAGGCTCCGCCGCGCACATTGACCTTGTCGGCCGACAGTTTGAGTTCGCGCATGGCGATTATCGTGACCACGGCGAAGGCTTCGTTGATTTCGTACAGGTCCACGTCGGCATCGGTCCAGCCGGTGTTGGCCATCAGCTTTTGGATGGCGCCCACGGGGGCGGTCGTGAAGCGCGAGGGCGCCTTCGTGAGCGAGCATGAAATTGAAGCCCTGATCTCCCCGCGATGACGCGACGTAGAGTTCGCCGTTGCGAAAGCCGATGACCATCACCGGATCACAGCCTCCTCAAGCACGGCGTCCGGCGACACAGCCG
>JAZJZP010000225.1:771-1859 GCA_040389805.1 Pseudomonadota bacterium | reverse complement strand
GCCATCGTCAAGGCCATTGCTGACCGCATGGGAGGAACGGTCGCACTTGGGCCAAACCCTTCAGGTATCAGCGGGTGTCGATTCACGCTTTGCTGCATGCTGGCACGCATTGAGTAACAAGGTGAGCCAATTTTCCGAGCGGCCGCCATGTCCCAAGCCGTGCAAAGAGGGGCTCTCACAAGATGACCCGATTGGGCCCTTGGCCTTGACTGTACTGGGTGTCTTCGCGTGGAGTCTCATGGCGATACTGGGTACCCTGTTGGACCCAGAAAACCGCGACGCTGGCGTGGCAGCGTTTGATGCTTGGTTCACCCACGGTGGCGCCTTGCCTGAACGATATGACACCTCGGCCGGTCGCCTGCATGAGACCTGGTGGCACCTTCTTCTCTTCGCTCCCTTGCTCGTGCAAGTGGCCATGAGATGCCGTGCCCTATTGCCACAAGCGGATCTCAACCGTCCCCTGGTGAAAATGGCGGCAATCTGCTCATTGATCGTAGGCACGACGATGCTCGTCAAGGGATTCGGCCTGCCATCGACCATCGCATTGAATTGGGCCTTGTGCGGCGTGCTCACGGATATCATTTCAAGGACGGGCATCAGGATCAAGGCTGCCTACTGAGCGCGTCAAGGCTTGCCCCGCCTTGAACGGCACCAGCCCCCTTGAGGATTTGATTGTTCAGCGCCTTGCTCGTCCAGCCGCGTGCAGGCTGCTTGACAAGCAGATCAGCCTGTTCGCCGGTTGCACAATAATGCCATCCACAAACTGAGCCACACGACATGAGCAGCCCAATGCAGCACAAGCAACACGGTCAGGCAGCCGAAACCATTTTGCGAGACGATGGGCTGCGCTATCAAAGCAAGGCACCTGGCTCCCCTTTTGCAAACGGTTTTGCCGGCGGGATAGGTTCAATGTCATGCTTTTTTTGCGGAGCTCATCGCGGCGCCAGCTTGCGTGTCATGCAAAAGGTCCTCGGGCGTAGCCAACCTGTGTGTCAACCACCTTGCGGCAAGAACCCACGTCACGACCGCGACAAACAAGACAGCTAGCCGAACGCCGCAACTACTAAAAAAGCGAGGTACCGCATGTT
>JAZJZP010000225.1:0-739 GCA_040389805.1 Pseudomonadota bacterium | reverse complement strand
GCCCTGACAGCGATTGCAGAAATCACGGGGTGCTATCTGCCGTGGCTGGTTCTGAGGCAGGGCAAGGCGATCTGGCTCCTGGTTCCGGCCGCAGCCTCGCTCGCCCTGTTCGCATGGCTGTTGACTTTGCACCCCAGCGCGGCCGGTCGCACCTATGCTGCTTATGGCGGCATGTACATTGCCGTCGCATTGGCGTGGCTGTGGCTCGTTGATGGCATCACGCCAACACCATCGGATATCGCAGGCGTCGGCATCGCCTTGGTCGGCATGGCCATCATCGCATTGCAGCCCGCCACAAGTTGAAAAAATCCCACATCAGCTGCGGCAACAATCACTTGGCGGTGAGGCGGCCGCCTGACCGATCAGGTCATTGAAAATCGTACACGCGGACGGGGCGCCGCCCATGCATCGGTCCGTGCAAGATTGCACCAACGCGGCCAGCTCGAACTCCAAAGCTCGAAACTCCGCCAACTTGAGACGAACGTCGTCCAGGTGAGACTGAGCCAGGTCCCGGGCCTCCACGCAATCGCGGCCACCATCGACCGCCAGATCGATGAGGCGACGGACCTGCTCAATCGAGAACCCGAAGTCCCGGCAGCGCCGTATGAACGTCAATCGGTCCCGGTCCACACTCGAATAGATCCGATGACCATTGGGACGGCGTTGCGCCTTTGGCAACAGACCGATTTCCTCGTAGTAGCGGATGGGGAAGAAAAATTTCTTCTTGGTGAGCATGTTG
>JAZJZP010000224.1:6080-6305 GCA_040389805.1 Pseudomonadota bacterium | reverse complement strand
CTGCGGGAGCACGGGCTTTTTCTGGGGCGGACCAGACCAGTGCCTGGCCGGTCAATTTGGCAGCTGAACCCATCAGCCCGTTGGGATCGCGCTCAATGGCGGCGGCCGTTTTACTCACCCCCGACACATCCGAAGCCGGCCCTTCTTTCTCTGCGAAGTGAATGGCCAAAGCCGTTGAGGCATCCAGCAGTGCCGCGCTGTTGGGTTCTGCGACGGCTTTTTCAT
>JAZJZP010000224.1:1230-6070 GCA_040389805.1 Pseudomonadota bacterium | reverse complement strand
AGAATTCATCCCGCGACATATCGATATCATCCGTATCGAGATTGCACAGTTCTGAAACGCGCAGGCCGGTGGAGAAGAACAGTTCGAGGACAGCACGATCGCGCAAACTGCGCAGATCACTGCCGTCTGGTTTAGCTGACAAGAAGTCGAAGTTGCCAGAGTGCAGACGCACCGGCAATGCTGTAGCGTTCACGACCTCTTTGGTCTCCACGCCTTGGGCGGTGGTGTTGAGCGTCACGCGAGTGCGTTGCGTCCAGTCGGGGTTCCACCAGGCGTGGGCGGTCTGGGGAGCTAGGGCAGGCAACAGGGCCGCCATAGCCAGGGCCATCGTCAATTTGCGCATGGTTATTTCAATCAGTCATCAAGTCAAAAACAGAGAAGCTGGACATGAGCCGATTGGCTCAGTTGGCAGAACCTGAACAATCGCCTTTTTGCGTGACACCATCACGACAACCGGCGGCAGGGTCGGGTAATTCACCGCCAAAACCCAACAGTTCAAGCAAAACCTGGCGTCGGCTGCGCTTTTTAGAGGCGCTGTCCTTGGCGGTGTCGTTGCCTGCTGCGGTGGCCGATTGGCCTAAGGAGCCGACGTTGGTGGCGGCATTGCCGACGGCGGGGGCTGCGGGGATGCCGCTGGAGAGTCCGGCCACTTTGATGTTCTGCGCGCCAATAAGAATGGGAGCAGCAATGGTCAATGTCCCTGTCGACCTGATGCCAGCATCACCGGTATCCACCAATCCTTTGGGGGCCCCCAGGTCCACCGCACAGTCGTCGCCAAGACACGCAATGCCACTGCCCGAGAAGGAGCCTGAGGTATCGACCACAAACTTGCCTTCAGCGTTCAGGCGAAGCACCGGAGGGGGCGCACCCGTCACGGTTTTGGCACCACGGCCCGCGTCGATGTTCCCATGCGATGACCACAGCAGCAAGTCGCCCTTGCCCACCGTGAAGATGCGTGACTGGTTGATATCGATGTTGTCACGCACCAAGGTCGTGATGTTTCCACCGGACGTGGTCACGATGCCCAGCTCGGCTGCGGCACTCAAATCACTGCCGCTGAGTTGACCCACGTTGATGCCGCCGCTAGGCGCCATCAACGTGATGGGACTGTCTTGCAGGGTTTTGATCTGACTGGCGCCCATGGCCACATTGCCGGTCGCTGTCCCGCCAGTCAACCCAGGGAAGACCGCGTCAATGGCCTGATAGGCAGAGTCATAGGCCAGCTCTTTGGCCTGTTTATTGGTAGCGGAAGCTGCGGCCCTCACCGCCACCCGCACGTCCGCCGTCAGTTTGCGGTTCATGAACAGGGCTTTGTACTCAACGGGCATGCTGTCAAATACCAGCAGTGCTTCAGACAATGTGGGCACGGCCTTCAACGCCAAGCGTTGTTGGACAAAGGCCCTCAAGTCAGCACCATCCAAGCCCCTTTGTTCTGCCAAAGTCAACGCTTGCGTGCGTCGTTCGGCATCAGTACCTGTCAAGGCGCCAACACCCTGCACGCCTAACAACTCGTAGTGGTCATGGGCAGCCTGGCTGTAGTTTTTGCCCGAAGCCAAGTCCACGCCAGCCAACACGGTCAGCGTGGCACTGCCGTCCGGCAACAGGTTGATATCACGATTGCCTACCGCATTGATGCCTGCTACTGCATTGACATTCACATGGCGACCGGCCGCCACCACAACATCGCCTGGACCATGCGTCCGCAAGCCTACTTCGCTGAATGCGAAATTCACATCTCGTCCGGCCTGAATCAAGGACAAATCTTGTGCAGATTGATGCTGAAGGCTCACATTCCCAAATAGGATGTCTTTAGCGGCAATCACCCTCAGAGGAGTATCCAGATCCATGCCCAAGGCGTTAGCGTTATCCACAGAGCCCAGCTCGGAGACCAAGCGTACAGGTTTATTCCCAAAGCCCGATGCGTTGTAAATGGCCGGATCAATTGCAAACTTGACTGGGACTGTCTCCTTCAATGGAGAGCTCCCCGTAATAAAATTGCCTGATGGGGTCACCGCCTTAACTCTTAGAGAGTTCACCTGAATGCTGCCCCGTGCCAGCAGGTTCAAAACCCCGCTTGAGTCACTTGCCTGCCCCAACAAGTTCACTGACAACGCGCCCTCAGGTGCGGCCACAGTGGTCTGTATTGGAAACAGGTGTGGAACACCAGCTGTTGTAGTTTGAGCGCCCGCTACTTTTATACTTCCGTCGTTCAGCAATTTATCTGAGGTCGGCAGTTCGGAACTCAAGTCAACATCAGCACCAGAGGAAAGAACCGACAAACTAGCCCGAGGTGCCAACCCAGTAATGATGTAAGTTGGTATCGTGGTGGCAACCTGCACTACTCCATTGACCGTACCTACTTCAGTGATCGCACCCAGTTTCAACTGTTGACGAGCCCAAATGTTGGCAACTGTGTCCTGGTAGTGGATTTGCGGAGCGGCCCTAGCCTTGCTGGTCTTGATGTCGCGCCCAGCAGCCACCACCAAACTTGGCCCGCCTGCGTGGACAAAAACCCCTTCAACATCATCTGCGGCTCTTACTAGCACATTGCCGCCATTGAACTTGGTAATCGTGCCGCTCGACCCACTGACATAACCGCTACTGGCCGACGACACGCCCAAGTTTTTGACACTCCCGCCGGCCTGCACGCTCACATCACCGCCCCCGAAGCTGGCAACCCCTTGGTTGAACTTGTCATAGCGGCTGTACCAAGTCAGGTCGAATATATCTTTGGCGGTACCACCCTTGCCACCACGCCACCACCACTCGGTGCCATATTGCGCTTTCCCTGTGGCCAAGGACTCCACGGTGCCCCCTGCTTTTAGCTGCACATCCCCAGCTTTCGTCAAGAACACGGGCTGGCGCGATGTGCCGTCCAAAACAAAATAACCACTACCCCCCAAAGCTGGCGGACCGACCCAGTCGCCAATTTCTGAGGGTGTGGCGACGCGCCCCGTTGTATACACAACAGCGGCATCGTTGAGCAACTGGATATTCTGGCTGGCGCCCACATTGATTTCGCCTGTCGTTGTGCGCACCAACACATTCTGGCCCTTGATTGCTGAGCCGATGATGACACTGCCCTTGGCACTGGCGGCTTCATCCCCCGTGATCGTGGGCTTGGTGGCCATGACATCCGATGAAGTCAAGTCAGCACCCGCCACCAAGGTCAAATCAGCGCCATCTCCCGCTGTGATCAAACCGAGCGGCGCAATTATCTTGACGGCTGCCACCGTCTTTCCGCTAGAACGGAAACCATCGCTCACACTAGCTTGAACCTTGAGATCACCTGCGGCACGCAGGGTCAGGTTCATGGGTTGACCATTGCCGGTGGGCTTGACCGTACCATTGGCATTGAAGTCCAGCAAATTGAAGTCATTCGCCACGGTCATGTCTGCGGTGCTGCGCACCTCTGCACCAGAGCGCACCACCAGTTTGTCTGCCAAAGCAGCATGGCTGGCCGTCAGGCGGTTCGCGATTTTGATGGCGTTTTGCCCCGTGGCGCCGATGAAGGTTTCGTTGTCGGTTTTGACTGTTTTGATGAGCGCGTCATCAACTTTGGGTTTACCGGCGTAGACCTTCACACCTTCAACGGTGATGCGATCAACCCCTTCGATGTTGCTGACAATGGGTTCAACCGGAACGTCGTTGCCTGCCGTGCGTACAGCACGCAAGTTCAGTTGACCGCCCTGTCCTGCAGCGCCACCACTCAAGTTCACCGATGCTTGCTCACGCAAGCCTATCAATCCGCCATCGCTGTTGATGCTCAGCTCACCACCCTTGGCACCAGCCGCCGTGGCATGGGCATCAATCAAGGCCTCAGCACCGTCAACACCGGCCAGGATCACATTGCCCTTGGCCGACAACTCAACCTTTCCAGCCTGGGCCCCGCTCGCATCCAACATCCCGTTGATGGTCAACGCACCGCCGTCGCTGACCAGCTTGATGGCGGCTGCGTTGAGGGTCGTGCCAGCATCGACTGCCATCTCGCCCGTGCGCTGGCGCAGGGTCAAGGCCCCACTCACATTGCGCTCTTGGGTGGTGTGCTGCGCCGCGATGCTGTTCGCCAGCTTGGCCAAGTCCACGGCATCCAGGCTGTCGATGCTCAAGCGACCGCCGGTTTGTCCGACACCGGCCAGGGCTTTGATGGCGCCATCCACACTGACTTGCCCTTGGGACGCCGACAGGTTTATGCTACCGGCGCTGATGCCCGCTGCACCCGTCCCGGCGGACACATCAACCACGCTACCTGCGTTCAAGCGAATGCTCCCCGTATTGGCCATGGCGGTCAGATCGCCACCGGGCGTGGCCACGGTGATGCCATCTAGCACTTTGCTGCGCCCGGCCAAATTGGTGATGGACCCGGTTGCGAAGGTGATCGCATCCTGACCCTCGACACCACTGGCCTGCAGCCGCAAGGCACCCGATGACAAGGCCACCGTTCCGGCTTGTTCAATGGTCGTGCCTTGCAGGGTCAAACGGCCACCAGCACCTGCCGTCGCCGCCAAAGCGGTTGAGCTTTCACCAGGTCGTTGCACACGCAAGGTGTTCTGCGCCGACAACTGACCGTTCTCGCCCGATCGGGTGGTGACTGACTGAGCTGTGAGCGTCAGGTTGCCCGTGCTGCTGAGTTGGGTCGGCACCGATTCTGTCGATACGACAACGCCGTTCGAATTGGTTATCGCCCTGCGGCTGCTTTGCACAATGACGCTGCCTGTCGCCTCAATCTGATTATTTTGTGCACCAGACATCGCCAAGGCTCCCGAACCCAGGCGCACGTGGCCATCAGCGCCACCTTGGCAGCCGGCGGTAAGGCAGGATCGGCTAGGATGGCCTGGTT
>JAZJZP010000224.1:0-1220 GCA_040389805.1 Pseudomonadota bacterium | reverse complement strand
GCCATCAGCGCCACCTTGGCCCGTAGCCGACAGCGTCAAACGACTGCCTTCGGTCGCCACATCAAGCACCCCGGCACTCACACCCGTCGTGTTGGTCCACATCACGCTACCAGCCTTGACCTGAGCCACGGAAGGCTGGCCGCTGGTGCCATCCAGCACACGCAAGGCTGCCGAGTCCAACACCAGGCGACGCTGAGTGTCACTACCCAAAGCGGCCTGCCCGATGAAGTCCACACCGTCAAAGCTGCGCAAGGTCAAGTCTTTGACCTGCGAAAGTTGGGCCGCCAGGGCCGGGTTCAGCAACAAGGTGCTGGTATCGCCGGCGTCAGACAAAACCTGTGCAGCCCCATCACCCAATGCAATGCGAGCCGCCCCAACCGTCACGCTGTCAGCGGCAAAGCTGGCCGAACCAGTCACCGCAGTGCGCTGCGTTGATTCAACCGTCAGGGCGCCGCCCTTCAAGACCACACCTTCGCCCAGCACGACCTCACCTTTTTCGCGCAAGGCATTGGCACGTGCGCTGGAAGCGGTGCTGTCCGCACTGACCCGAACCAAAGCGCCATCGCCATCAAAGGCCAGTGCTTCAGCAGGGGTCGTTCCGGTGGCCTCGACACGAGCGCCATCCGAGATTTGCACTTTATCGGTAGCAGCCAAGATGATGTCGCCAGCAGCATGCAGGTTGACGCCTTGGTCGATCGTCACATCAGTGGCCGACACCACCGCTTGCCGGGCGCCGCCTGATGAGTGGCCATCGGCCACATCAGCGCTCTGATCTTGCCGAACACCGCCCAACATCATGGAGGTCACCCCCATTGCATTGAGTTGGCTAGCCGTCAGGATCAAGGCGTCTGGGTGCTCACTAGACGCGATTTTTGACGCCTCTGCATTGCTCACCACACGGATCTTCTCTGAGTTGACGTTGAGCTCGCCACCGCTCTTGAAGAGGGTGCGCCCTTCCAGATTCATGCGGGTGGCCGTCAGATTCAGCGTGCCGCCTTGTGCGGTTCCGCGCGGAGCGGCTTGGTCAAGCGCCGCAGCCTTGGCCGCAAAGAAGGTATCGGCATTCGCTTCACGGATTTCGCTAGACCGTCTGGCCACGGCTTGAGGCAACACCTCGTAGGTGGTGGGCAACGCGGCTGCGGCATCAACACCTAAGGTGCTCAACTTGGCGCCCACCAAGGTGGACCCAATTGGCTGAGCCACGCTCTGACCAAAGGCCA
>JAZJZP010000223.1:0-5481 GCA_040389805.1 Pseudomonadota bacterium | reverse complement strand
GGACTCAAAGGGACCGAATCAAGGCGAGGGCTCGTTGAGCAGGGCCTGGACACGGGCCTGCAAGACCTCAGGCGTCACCTGTGCCGGGTCGATCGGCTCACCCACCACCAAGCCGACGCGGTTGAACAAACCACGGCGCAAGGGCTTGGCCATGACCGACCCCTCAATGCGCGAGAAACTCGACCCCCACAGGTTGTGCAGCGCCGACGGGATCACCGGCACAGGGTTGGTTTCCAGGAGCTTCATGATGCCGGCCTTGAAGGGCTGCAAACTGCCATCGCAGGTCATGACACCTTCAGGGAACAGACACAGCAACTCGCCTTCATTCAAGGCCTGCCGGGCCCGCTCAAAGGCTTGCTCGTACGCCACGGGGTTTTCTTTTTGAGACGTGATCGGAATGGCCTTGACTGCTCGGAAGAACCACCCGATACCGGGGGTCTTGAAGATGCGGTGGTGCATCAAAAAAATCATGGGCCGCGGGCTGACCACCCCGAGGATCACGGCATCCGCAAAACTGACGTGGTTGCACACCAGGATGGCCGCGCCCTGGGTCGGCAGGTGTTCCTCGCCACGCACCTTGAGCCGGTACACGATGCGGGTCACCACCAGCATCACCAAACGCACGATGTACTCCGGCATCAGCCAGAACACGTAACCGACGACCAGCACATTCAGCAGGGCCGTGGCGCCAAAGACCTGTGGGATTGAAAACCCCGCGCCCAGCAAAGCGCCTGCTGCCAGGCTGCTCACAATCATGAACAGGGCATTGAGGATGTTGTTGGCCGCGATGATGCGCGCACGGTGGCTGGGCTGGGCCCGCAACTGAATCAGGGCGTACATCGGCACGCTGAATACCCCCGCACTCAAGGCCATCAGCGCCAGGTCGGCCATCACCCGCCAATGGACGGGCTGCGCCACAAACTGGCTGATCGACATCAGGCTACCCGCCGCATGCGTCAAACCTTGACTGGACAGGTACAGGTCAAACGTAAACACCGACATGCCCACCGCCCCAATGGGCACCAGGCCGATTTCAACGTGGCGGTGTGAGAGGGTTTCGCACAACAAGGCGCCCGTGGCGATGCCCAGCGAAAACACCACCAGCAAGAGCGCGGCAACCTGTTCGTCACCACCCAACACATCATGCGCAAACGAAGGAAACTGCGCCAGAAACACCGCCCCGAAGAACCACATCCACGAGATGCCCAGCAAGGATCGAAACACGCTGGGGTACTCGGCGGCCAGCGTGAGGTTGCGCCAGGTCTCGGTAGCGGGGTTCCAGTTCAGTTTGAGGTGCGGATCGGACGAGGACGATGCCGGGATCTTCAAGGACATCAACCAGCCCACCACGGCCACGCTGAAGCAGGCGCCCGCCACCCATTGCACGCCCACCTCGGGAATGCTCATCAGCAACCCACCGCCCACATTGCCCAGCAAGATGGCCACGAAGGTGCCCATCTCGACCATGCCGTTGCCGCCAGTCAATTCACGCTCGCTCAGGTGCTGCGGCAGATAGGCATATTTGACGGGTCCAAAAAAAGTGGAATGCAAACCCATCAGGAACACACAGCCCAACAGCAGCGGCACCTGTTGCGCAAAGAAGCCCCAAGTCACCAACCCCATGATGGCGACCTCCAACACCTTGATCGCCCGCATGATGCGCGCCTTGTCGTACTTGTCAGCCCATTGACCCGCCGTCGCCGACAACAGCACGAAAGGCAGGATGAACAAGGCGCCAATCACCAGCCCTGCCATCTTTGGCTCCAGCCAGGTCAGACGCAACTGATAGGTCACCAACACCGTGAAGGCGAACTTGAACAGGTTGTCATTGGCCGCGCCCAGAAACTGCGTCCAGAAAAAGGGGGCAAAGCGGCGTTGGGCCAACAGGGCAAACTGCCCGCTGGGCGGTGCAGGCGGGGCCAAGCTGGGGCTATGACTCAAGATCATGTCCTCTCACGGGTGGGGTGCTCAGGGTTAAGGTAGCAACGGCGCAGTCGGACTGCGCTCGTGGGCCCAGCGGTGACCTTACATCCTGCAAAGAATGTTTCATGGGCTTGAGGTCATTCCCTGCGGATGGCCTCACGGTCAGCGCCTATAGTCTGCCCGACCCAAGCCCAACCCCGGAGCCCCCCATGATCAAAAAAATGTCCTTAGCGCTAATGAGTATTCTGACCTTGCTGGCCTTCCCGGCTGTCTCGTCAGCCCAGGACGCGGCTCCATCCCTGCAAACACGTGACAACTACCTCATCGTGACGCATGCGGATCTGCGCAAATGTATCTACCCTCTGTGTGGTGGCTACTTTGTGAAGGCCGTGAACCAGCGACTCACGCGCTGCGCCGATGGCAGCCAGCAAAGGGAATGCCACGCTGTCGAGCTGAACACCAAAAACCTGGGCTGGACCGAGGAGCAACGTGCCGCCTTTGATGCAGCGTTTGCAGCAGGCCATGCCCTGGTCAGAGGCATCATTGAACCTGCTCCCAGAGGTTTTTACACCGCTGACGTGCTGACCATCACCGAGGCCTGGCAGGGTCAAGGCCCGAACAAACCCCTGGGTATTTTTTACGGAGTGAAGAGCACAGGCATTGTGTGCATCACCACGCCCTGCCCTTCGCTGGCGGCGACCAAACTCAACAGCACCGCCCCGGCCATCAACCCAGACCTGGACTTGAGTCCGAGCCATGCGGGTGACCAGCAGATCCAGGCTGCCTTTGAAGCGTTGGGCAGCTCAGGCATCCTGACCGTGGGCGTCGTCGTGCCCGTCAAGTACCCGGCGCTGGAAGGTTTGCCCGATCGGAAAGGCAGCAAGCTGCTGGCCAGCAACTTCTATCTGCCTGCCAAACCCTGATCACCCAGCATGTGAGGGGGCCATGACCGCCTCATGTCTTCAGTTCAGCCAGGCTATTGACATTGCCAATGTCTGTATGCCTGGCGATCACGCTGATGAGCTCAGCTTGGCCGCTTTGGGCTGCCGCGCCCATCAGATAGCCGCGATGCATCTCGTCGTCCAGCGACATCGCGGTGATTGCCCATGGCAGACCATCCGAGCGCTGCATGCTGGCCATTAGCCGAGCGCGTTCTGATTCAAAGGCATCAGCATCGTTGATCGTGTAGACGACCGTCAGGTATTTTTTCATGTTCGCCACGCTCCGTTGATTGTCAAAGCCTCCATCGTCTGCTATTGCGTCTCGCCAAGCCCTGACCGGACCACCCAGGAAATCACCAAAACAGCGTGGTGTCAGGTTGGTTCGGATTGATGGAGAACGGCTCTCGATCGAAAAAACGCGAGTTGTAAACAGGGTTTCCGTTCAGATTTATCCGAATTAAAACAGAGATTAGGCTTATATTTTCAAAGGCTTCCGCTCTGTCTAGGCTTGTGATGTACTGGTGCCTGATCAGGTCGTTGTTCGTTGCAGTACCTCGTTGCCCTCAGCCTAACTCAAAGGTGGATGGCTCATGACACTCATGCAAAGATCCCAACATGACAGCGCCCGGTACTTGCAAAACCAGTCAGCCAGCACTCTCGCCCCCCACTCACATCACCGACCCATTCCACCCGGTGAAATGGAGCATCAGCACCAGCTTGGCATGGCTGGTCTTTGCTTGCATCCTGCCGGGCGCGCTGCTCTCTGCGTACTTCATCGTCGCGGACTACCAGCAGCAAAAGACAAGGGCCATCCGCGATGTCATCGCGACTGCGCGAGCGGCCGCAGCCACCTTGGATCGGGACTTGGCCAGCATCGAGTCCGGCCTGCGCGTACTGGCCACCACACCCTCCTTGGCCACCGATGATCTGGCCAGTTTTTACCAACGGGCCAAGGCAGCGCTGCCGTATCAGAACATCAGCAATTACGTCCTGATCGATGAACAAGGCCGACAACAACTCAATACTTTGGTGCCCTGGGGAAGTCCGCTGCCTCAGGTCGGCGGACCGCCCCAGCTGCAACGCATTTTCCAGGCAGACAACCCTGTCTTGACCGATATCTTTATCGGCCCGGTGACTGGCAAACCCATCCTGGCCATGAGCGTGCCCGTTAAGAGAGATGGGAGCACTGTTTACAGCCTGAGCTCTGGCATTTTCCCGGAGCGAATGGCCGACGTTCTCAAGGCCCAGCACTTCCCTGCCGACTGGATCAGCGTCATCATTGACAGCAACGGCAATATCGTCGCGCGCAGTCGCGACATGGCGCGCTACCTGGGCAAGCCAGCAGTCCCTGAGCTGGTTCGTTTGGCCCGTGAATCACGCGAAGGTGTTCTGGAAACCGTGACCCTGGAAGGCGTCCCCGTGATCACGGCGTTCAGCCGCTCCCACCTGTCAGGCTGGAGCGTGGCCGTGGGCATTCCCAGGTCCGAATTGACCGCCAACCTGAAGCCCGCCATGGCGCTGCTGATCATCACCAGCACCCTGGTATTTGCGGCCGCCCTGGCCATCGCCTGGAGATTGGCGATGTCCCGCATGATCATGCCCACCAACCGACTGCTCCAGCACATGGAACGCATTGCGCACGGTGACGATCCAGGCAGCTCCATCAGCCACCAATCCAGCCAGGAGTTTGCCGCACTGGAGCAAGGTTTTGCCGACATGAGCGCACGACTGAGAGAGCGCGAACAAGAGCGAGAAGCCCTGCTAGGCCGACTGATCAACACCCTGGAAAGCATCAACGACGGCTTTTATCTTCTGGACGACCAGTGGCGCTTCGCCTACGTCAACCACCGTGCCGAAACCCTACTGAAACGGGATCGCCAAACGTTGATCGGTCAAGACCATTGGAGCGTGCTGGCCACGGAAGATGCGGTCCTGTTGCTCAGCGCTTTCAAGCGTGCGGTAGCGCTCCATCAGACTGCGAATCTTGAAGCCCGACTGCCATCACTGGGGCTCTGGCTGGACATCCACGCCTACCCCACGGAGCAAGGATTGGCGGTTTACTTTCAAGACGTGAGCGAGTTGCGCTCGGCCCAACAGGCCAACGAGGCGCAACGGATTGCAGAGGCGGCCAACCAGGCCAAGACGGAGTTTTTGTCGCGCATGAGTCATGAACTGCGCACTCCGCTCAATGCGGTGCTGGGTTTTTCGCAAGTGCTCAAGATGGACACCACTGAGCCGCTCAGCCCGCGCCAT
Source organism: Pseudomonadota bacterium (assembly GCA_040389805.1). Taxonomy (GTDB): domain Bacteria; phylum Pseudomonadota; class Gammaproteobacteria; order Burkholderiales; family Burkholderiaceae_C; genus Aquabacterium. Next base: position 364 of record JAZJZP010000223.1, on the reverse strand, counting down.
TGCCGCATGGTGGAGCACATCGAGTCATCAGGACAACACTTGCTGGACATGATCACCGATGTTCTGGATGTGTCGAGAATCGAAGCCGGCGGCATGCAGATCACGATCACCGATGTTGAGATACGCCCCCTGATCAACGACTGCCAGAAAATGATCGTCGCCGATGCCAATGCGGCAGGTCTGAGCCTTCAGGCCGAAGCGCCCAACCACGGCATTTCTGTGCGGGCGGACAAGACCCGCCTCAAACAAGTGCTGTTAAATCTGCTCAGCAATGCCGTCAAGTACAACCAACCCGGCGGCCGGGTAATCTTGCTGGCGCAACAACACGACAAGCTGGTCCGCTTCTGCATTGAAGACACGGGCA
>JAZJZP010000222.1:0-2400 GCA_040389805.1 Pseudomonadota bacterium | reverse complement strand
GCCACGATGGACCTGACCCCTGGCCCCAACCAGATCAGCCGCGAAGAAGGCAAACGCCGGGTGGTGGTCACGGCGAATGTGCGGGGGCGTGACATTGGCAGCTTTGTGGGCGAGGCACAAGCCAAGATCGAAGCTGGGGTCAAGGTACCCGCTGGATATTGGACCACCTGGGGTGGCACCTTCGAGCAACTGCAATCTGCTTCGCGCCGTCTTGCCATCGTGGTGCCCGTGGCCTTGTTGTTGGTCTTCCTGTTGCTCTTTGCCATGTTCGGCAATGTCAAGGATGGTTTGCTGGTGTTCACCGGCGTGCCCTTTGCTTTGAGCGGCGGTGTGGCGGCGCTGTGGCTGCGTGACATTCCCTTGTCGATCTCGGCAGGAGTGGGTTTCATCGCATTGTCGGGTGTGGCCGTGCTCAATGGCTTGGTGATGATTGCCTACATCCGAAGCCTGCGCGAAGGCGGCATGGCCCTGGAGCCAGCGATCAGAGAAGGGGCCCTGACACGCCTGAGGCCTGTGCTCATGACCGCCTTGGTGGCCAGCCTGGGCTTTGTGCCCATGGCGGTAGCCATTGGCACGGGCGCCGAGGTGCAGCGGCCGTTGGCCACCGTGGTCATCGGCGGCATCCTGTCATCGACTGTATTGACCCTGTTCGTGCTGCCGCTGCTCTACCGATGGACGCATCGCACAGATGATTTTTCCCCTACGAACTGATTGCCTTAATCCGAAGGAGTTCATCATGCCGAAATTGAAAATGACGCTGGTAGTTATCGTTGCGGCCGTGACCACCGCCTGCGCGACGGGGCCGCAGGTATCGAGCGACGCCTACTCGCAAGGTTGGCGGCGTGCGCAGGTTATGTCCATCGGAAAGGATCAGTTGGCGGTGCGCTCAAGCAAGGAAGATTGTCGAACGGCATTGGGTGCAGATGCAAGTTTCATGCGGTTTGCGGTAGCCTCCTACAGCTATGGTGGCAACCCAAACCTGCGGGAAAAGCGCATCGTAGCGATACCCAATGATGTCGATGTCAATGTGGGCGATTGGGTTGCCGTCAGCATCACTGATTGCCGCATGGCCCTCAAACAATTGGGCACTGAAAGCAAAGGCTTTTGAGCCATGACATCCTTCTTGCTTGAACCTGCTCACCCATGATCCAAAAACTGCTCTCTCATCGACATGTTGGCGTCATGTCCGCGTTGTTGGCCGCATTGTTGTTCGGTGTGAGTGCGCCGTTTGCCAAGGTTCTGGTTGCTCAGGCGAGCCCCTGGCTGCTGGCGGCGCTGTTGTACCTGGGCTCCGGAACGGGTTTGTGGGTGGTGCGTCGCATTCAGCGTGTACCTCCGGTGACCCTGGCCTGGCGCGAATGGGGGTGGCTGGCAGGCGCCATCGTGACGGGCGGCATCGCAGCGCCTGTCTTGTTGATGACGGGGCTGGCTGGCATGTCGGCGTCTCAGTCGTCCTTGCTGCTCAATGCGGAGAGTGTGCTGACTGCCGTGCTGGCCTGGGTGGTGTTCAAGGAGAACGTGGACCGGCGCATCGCGCTGGGCATGGCCGCCATCGTGGCCGGTGCCTTGGTACTGAGTTGGCCAGGTGCTGCTGAGCACCTAGCCACTTCGACACTCTGGCCATCTTTGGCGGTGCTGGGGGCATGTTTGGGTTGGGCTGTGGACAACAACCTGACGCGCAAAGTGGCCTTGAACGACGCGGGCTTCATCGCCATGGCCAAAGGATTGAGCGCGGGCAGCACCAACCTGGTCTTGGCCGTGGCGCTGGGCTCGGGGTGGCCCGGTTGGGACACCACCTTGTCAGCGGGCTTGCTCGGGTTTCTCAGCTACGGCGCCAGCCTGACCTTGTTCGTTCTGGCGCTGCGGCATCTGGGTGCGTCTCGCACAGGGGCCTACTTCTCCGTTGCACCGTTCTTTGGCGCGCTGGTGTCTGTGCTGCTTCTTCACGAGCCTGTCACGGTTCAGTTGCTGGTCGCTGCGGCCTTGATGGCTTGGGGTGTCTGGCTGCACCTGTCGGAGGACCATGCCCACGAGCACGCTCATGAGTCCCTGGAACACGCGCATGAGCATGTTCACGATGCGCATCATCAACCTGAGCACGATGGCCCTGTCGTGCCGGGTGTGCCGCACAAGCACGTTCATCGCCATTTGCCCATGAGCCACAGCCACGCGCACTTTCCGGATGCGCATCATCGGCACGGTCATTGAGGCGTCAAGCTTGGGAATCAGTGTGACAGTTGCAGGGGGCAACGTCCTGTGCTGACTTGCAGATGACCAGGCAGGGAACTGTTGAATGCATATTCATGGTCCTTCGTCTGATCACCTGAACCAAGGCGGCTCCAACGCCGATGGTCAGCACGAGCAGGCCGATCTGCCATTCCCCGAAGGCCGCGCTGATGC
>JAZJZP010000221.1:0-1501 GCA_040389805.1 Pseudomonadota bacterium | reverse complement strand
GGTGTCTCCAAAAGAGTTGCTCGTCGCGCTGCAATCGGGAGAGCAACTCGCCATTGTGGGTGAGGGACTGAAGGTGGCGGCCGCAGGGTTGGGTGAAAAAGCCAACCCCAAACAGCAAATCCGGCGGGGCTCGGTGGTTCGGGTCATGAAGAACACCCAGGACCAATGGGCCGTGGTGCAATTGCCGGAGGTTGAAGGCGCGTTTGTGGCCATGGACCCTGGCACCGGGCTGATCCAAGCCATGGTGGGTGGCTTTGATTTCGGGCGCAATAAGTTCAACCATGTCACCCAGGCTTGGCGCCAGCCGGGCTCCAGTTTCAAGCCCTTCATCTACTCGGCGGCGCTTGAAAAAGGCTTCACACCCGCCACGGTCGTCAACGACGCCCCCCTGTTTTTTGATGCAGGAACCACAGGCGGACAGCCTTGGGAGCCTAAAAATTACGACGGCAAGTTCGAAGGCCCGATGACTTTGCGCCGTGGCTTGGCCAAGTCCAAGAACATGATTTCGATACGGGTGTTGCGCTCCATTGGTGCGCCCTACGCACAAAGCTGGATCACTCGTTTTGGTTTTGAGGCGGACAAGCATCCGGCCTACTTGACGATGGCACTGGGTGCCGGCTCAGTCACACCGATGCAAATGGCGGACGGTTATGCTGTATTCGCCAATGGAGGCTACCGTGTCAACCCCATGCTTGTGCTCAAGGTGACTGACTCACGCGGACACCCTTTAGCGCAATACCGCCCTGCCGTGCTGGACGAGTCCATGCGCGCCATTGATGCACGCAATGCCTTCATGATGAGTAGCTTGCTGCAAGAGGTGACGCGATCAGGCACGGCCGCCAAAGCCCAGGCGACGCTCAAGCGGCCCGACCTGTACGGCAAGACCGGCACCACCAACGACTCGATGGACGCCTGGTTTGCTGGCTACACCACGCACAGCGTCGCCGTGGTCTGGATTGGCCATGACCAACCACGCAAGTTGGGCGACAAGGAGACCGGCGGCGGTTTGGCCCTGCCGGTGTGGATTGACTACATGACGACCGCCTTGCGCGGCGTCCCCGTACAAGAGCCCCCCCAACCCGAAGGGGTGGTCAACATTGGTGGCGAGTGGTTCTACGAGGAATACACCTCAGGCACCGGCGTGCGTGAATTGACCGCCCAGCCAGAAGACGGCAGCGCCAGTGCCCCTGAACCCGCGTCATCAGAAGAGAAGAAAGGCATTCTCGACCTGTTTGGCAATGGTCGTTAAAAGCGCAGGGCCACTCCAGACTGCTCGCTGATGCACTCTGACAGGAGTGCAAAAAATTCGTCACCTGAGCGTGTATCTAACCAGTCTGCGCCGGGCGCCGCGCACCGAAAGTGGAAGCCCCCCCGCTTGGCGGCCAACCACAACTCGTGGAGTGGGGGTTGGGCATTAATGATCAGCTGACTTCGGTTGGCCAGCGTCAGGGTCAACATGCCCCCCGTGCGGGCTGAATCGATGTCAGCCAGATCGTCTTGC
>JAZJZP010000220.1:5548-9147 GCA_040389805.1 Pseudomonadota bacterium | reverse complement strand
GTGCTGCCCCACAGCAGGTAGGGCCGATCCGCCGGGCCTTGCAGCAGATCCAGCGCCAGCGCCTGCTGCTCGGTCAAGGCGGGCAGGGTGGGCAGCACGCCGGCCTCCACAGGCTCGGCCAAGGCCTTGTCCAGGCGTTTGCGCCGACGCTGCCATTGCACGGCATCGAGCTGGCGCAACTCGGGCGGCAAGACCATCAGCGCCATCTCGCCCAGGCTTCGCTGGTAGTACGACGCGGCAAACGCCACCAGTTGACGCCAGGCAGCGGGCAGGGCGGGCAGGCCCGACAGCATCTCCGCCACGTCCTTCAGGGCAGACGGATCCCAGGACGGCTCGTCACTGGTGAGCGCGTCATCCCACACCACCCCGGTCACGATGCGGCGCCCCAGGGGCACGCGCACCAGGGCACCGGGCACCAGGGGCAGGTCGCTCAGGTAGTCCAAGGCCCCCCACAGGCCACTGTGTTGGGGCGCCTCGACCACCACCCGCACACGCTGGCGCTCGGCCAGGCGCGCAGGCTCACGAGGTTCAAGGTCAGCGCCATCAAGAACGGGCAAGGGCTTGGAGGGCTTGGTTTGGGGGGGGCGGGCCAAAGGGGTTGTCTCCGAACTTCCTACAAAGTGTGAACTACTGCACGCGAGTGCCCGATGAATGGGGGTCCACGCCTTATCCACGGACCCTGTGGATAACTTTGTGGGAAAGCTTTGAAAAAACGCGCTAACTGCTTGTCACACGGTCGTTTGATTTAAATTGCTCCAAGATGAGGCACTCCAGCGTGCTCCATATAAATCAACAACTTAGCACACAAGCCTCCCCCAAAGGTCGTATCCACCGGGGTAACCCAGCTTGGTGCACCGCTGCACCCCTTGATGGGGATAACTGATGTTGCGCCGCCAAGCGCTCAGGGTTTTACCTAGTTGCTCAAAACCTTACAAGCTTTGTCATCCGTTCAACGGAGCCTGCGTGCACCAACCCAGGATTGTTTCACGCTTGCCGGCCTGTCCGCGATTGTTGAAACAGCCGTCGATCAGATTCGAGTGCTTGCCGCGGTCTGTCAAAGTTGGGCCGCAACACTTGGCGCTAAGTGCTTGATTTATATAGACCTGATCTTGCCCACCAAACCTGTGGATAACTTTGTGGGAAACCTATGCACACCCGCGCTAACTCCTTGTCAGCACGGGGTTTCCCCTGTCCTGCACAAAAGTAGGGCAAAGACAAAGAAACCAATAAAATCAACAACTTACAACACAAGTGCTGGCGTTGCGCGAGCCCCACTCGGACATACCCTTAGCCCACAGGCGGTGCATATTTTTTGGGGATAAGTCGCCCACGGTTAACACAAAACAAGCGTTGGCCACGCCCTTGTTCGGCGCCGTTTTTGTGCTATGCAGCAATGCGCGAAATGCCAGATCGGCTTGTAAACAAGCGTTTGAACCGGGTATGCTTGGGGGTGTACCCATCACCGGCTGCCTCAGCAATTGCTGAGCACGAGGCTGGCGTCACTTCACCACTTCTAACAACTCCCCTTTGTTGAGAGACATGCAATGAGCTTCTCGATCGAATCCAAACTGAGCGACCTGCTGGACAACGAAACCACCAAGGCCATCCTGGAAAAGCACATGCCCGGCATTTCCACCCACCCCCAGATCGCCATGGGTCGCGGCTTTGCCCTGTCCATGGTGGCCAAGTTCTCCGGCGGCCTGATCACCGAAGACCTGCTGGCCAAGGTCAACACCGAGTTGGCCGCCCTGGGCTGATCGCTGTTGGTTCATTGGGCTGCTTGCAGCCCAAGCCAAAAAAAAGCCCGCAGTCTCTGCGGGCTTTTTTATGACCAGGTGTCGTTACCAGGTTTCCGTACTCTCGGAGCAGTCCGACGCGGCCGGATTCACGTCGCATCGAATGCGCTTGAGGATCTTCAAGCCCTTCTTGTCGTAGAAGCCCTTCTCGGCCATGTCGATGCGGCCATCACGCATCAAGGTCACGTAGCGATCGGCATCCGCCGGCGAAGGGTCCATCCACAGAGCGGCCGGAATGGACAGGTCCGCACGCGTGGTCAGGCTCAACACCGTGTCAAAGCGACTCAGCCAGACTTCGCGCGATTTCTGGCCATAGCCCTCGGGGAAGGCGCTGCGCTTGAAGATCATCTGATAGGTCAGGATCGTCATCGGGAAGCGCGAGACGCCGCCCTTGGTGCCAATGCCCTTTTGCAGCTCCAGCGGCTTGTAGGCCAAAGAGGGCGCCATGATCACGTCCACATTGCCATTGTTGAACATCGGACCAAAGTTGGTCACATCGGCGGCCACCGGACGGGCCCCGACGCGCTGGATCAACTGCGCCTGCGCCTTGTCATAGTCAAAGGCGGCCACGCGCTTGCCGGACGCGGCTTCAAGTGTGCTGATCTTGCGGTCGTTGACAAACGCATAGGCGGCGCCCAGGGGCACCACACCACCCACTTCGTATTGACCTTGCACCATCAAGGCGGAGGCCTTGGGCGAGGCGAAGGTCTGGATGGCCTTGCGCACGACGTCGTAGCTGGCGGCCAGGTCGACCTTGCCATTGCGCACGATGGTCGAGACGCCCACCGAGTCCAGCGACGCCGCCAAGGTGTTGAAGGCGCGGGTGCGGATGCCAGTGGCCATCACGGCATCACATTGGCCGGTGCGGAAGTCTTCTACCGCCACATGCTCATCCACATAGGCTTTGAGCTCCAAATCGGCACCGAACTTCTGCATTTCCAGGGCGTAGTCTTTGGCGGAGTTGTAGCCGTCGCCGTTGACACCCATGATGTCCCAGACGCAAACGCGTTGTTTGGCCAGCGCAGGCTGAGCCAGGGCCATCAGGATCCCCGTGACAACAAACACGGAGGCGGAGTTAAAGCGGGTTTTCATGATCGCACTTGGCCTGGTGACGGGCCCCATTGATGAGTCGCGGCGATCATGCCATGCAGGGTTGACACCAGGCCGTCCCCATTAACGACTTGACACAAAGCAACCCCCCTCAAGCACGGGGCCTCACCACCCAGGGGTCACAAGCGCCCGACGCAGTTGATGGCGCCACATCTGCATTGCAAACGCCCGGCATGGTGGGTCGGGCCGTAGGCGGCGGTGAGCTCTTCGCCCGCGTCGATGTCGCGCAGGGCATAGAAGGCCACCCGGCCTTGCTGCACCTTGAGCACCATATTGGGCGCGCACGAATGGTTGGCAAAACGCAGCGGGTCGGTGGAGTGGGTCGCATCCACGGCCCGGGTGTCCGAGACCGCCACCATGAAGATGTGCCCGGTGCTGCGCTCCGCCGCCTTGGCGCGCTTGAAGGCCTCGGCGGTGCTGACCGGCTCACCCCGGATCTCGCCGATCTTGCGCCGCGCCGGGATGGGCGCGACCGCAAACGCCCCATCGCCCTCAATCGCACTGGGCCGCACCTCGACCGCGAACTTCTGGGGATCGGCGGGGCGTCCTGCAATGCGATCCTGGCGGCCCAGAGCGCCAGCGCGACGGTCGCCAATCAGGACATCAATTCGGGCAACGCGCGGTACGACTACTACCTCGCCTTCGGCGCCCTGCCGACAGGCACCGGATACGGCATCGGCGGCTACGGCATCG
>JAZJZP010000220.1:0-5538 GCA_040389805.1 Pseudomonadota bacterium | reverse complement strand
TGCGCCACGGCCTCGGTCACATCAACAGCAGGCTCGGGACGAGGGGGCACAGGGCGCAGGGTGGGCATGGCAAATCAAAGTCGTGACGGCCCGGGTATTGTCCGCCTAGGAGCCTGTCGGACTTGGGGCGGCGATAGCGAAAATGGGCCCCAGCGAGGACAGTTTTTGCCGGATTTGCAGGTTCATAGCCAAGCTATGGACCAAAAAGCCGACGAAAAATGGACCGCTGAGGCACATTTGCAGCCGCCGCTCCCCAAGTCCGACAGGCTCCTTGCTCAGCGCGGCGCAAAGTGCGCCGGTAAGCCCGTCAGCAGGACCTCGATGAGCACATCGATGTGGCGCTCGATGGGCAGCTCAGGAATCCAGGCATCGCCCTCACCCAAGACCAAGTGGCGCGCCGTCAGTCCATGCAGGCCTTCCCAGAAGATCTGAGTCATCAAATCGATGTCGTCAGGGTGCGCAGACACCGCGCCGGTCTGGGCCCACGTCGCCATCAGGTCGCGAGCAAAGGCGTAGGGGTCTTGCAGGCTATCGCCATGCTGGACACGGGCGGCTTCGTTGGGGGCATGGGGGCGCGGCTGCATGAACACGAAAGCGTATTCAGCCGGGTGCGTGAGCCCAAAGTGGATGTAGGCACGGCCGACGTGGCGCAGGCGATCAAGCACCGTGGCCTGCGCCTCGCTGGCCACGCGCATGACCCGCGTCAGCTCGATCAGGTCTTCATCCATGGCCTGCGTGATCAGCATGGCCTTGTCGTCAAACAGCGCGTAGACAACTGTGGTGGAGAACCCCGCCAGCTCGGCCACCTTGCGCAATGAAATCTCACCCACCCCGCCTTTTTTGATCAGCTTGCGCACGACCTTGATGATGCTTTTACGGCGTTGTTCAGACTCGCGCTGCTTGCGCGCCTCTTTGGTGGTCAAAGACACAGCCTTCATCTCCTTGCTGAGGGTTTCTATGGGTAACTGCTTGTTCTTACACAGCATATTCTGATAACACTGTATTTTTTTGCATGACAGTTCCAATTAAAGATGCGCACCACCCTCCGCCCGATCAGCCTCGTCGCCGCACAGCTCCTGTTGAGCCTGGCCGCCTGCCAGGCCCCACCATCGCCACCCACGGCTCAGGACGTGAGCCGCGCCGAAACCTTGCGCCCCGCCGACGCGGCGCTGGCCGCCATCTATGAGCGCTCCTGCCTGAGTTGCCACAGCACCGTCAGCGCGGCCCCCTTGACCGGCTTTGCCGCGGCCTGGGCCCCGCGCCTCGAACAAGGCATGGACGTGCTGGTGAGCCATGCCCGCGATGGTTTCAAAGGCATGCCCGCCAAAGGCCTGTGCAACGACTGCAGCGACGACGATCTGCGCCACCTCATCCAATTCATGACCCAGAGCCATGCCATCTAACGACACCCACCCCTCTCAACCACGGCGCCAATTCCTCTTCAGCGGGGCGGCCGTGGTGGGCAGCGCACTGGGTGCCCAGGCACTGCCCGGCCTGGCCCAGGCCGCTCCCCCCGTGGCGCCCGCCGCAGCGACCCATCCCGCCGCATGGAGCAACTGGTCGGGCTTGCAAAGCGCGCAACCATTGGCCCGGCCCATGCCCGCCGATGAAGCCGCCCTGGTGGACCTGATGTCCGCCAGCAAGGGCGAAGTGCGGGCCTTTGGATCCGGCCACTCGTTCACCGCCCTGGTACCGACCAATCACACCCTGGTGTCGCTCGACAAGATGTCCGGCCTGGTCTCGGTCGACAAGACCGCGATGACGGCCACGGTGAAGGCGGGGACCCGGCTGGGCGTGCTGTCCCGCGCCCTGGACCCGCACGGCCTGGGCTTGCGCAACCTGCCCGACATCGACGTGCAGACCATTGCGGGCGCGATCTCGACCGCCACCCACGGCACGGGCCTGAGCCTGCCCGCCTTGCATGACGATGTGGTCGGCCTGCGCATCGTGACGCCCACGGGCAAGGTGGTCGAACTCACGCAAGCCAAAGACCCCGAGTTGCTGGCCGCCGCCCGCGTCTCGCTGGGCAGCCTGGGCGTGATCTCGCAAGTGACGCTGAAAGTGCTGCCCGCCTACAACCTGCGCCGCCGCCTGTGGGTCCAACCCATTGAAGAGCTGTTGGCCCAAGTCCCGCAATTGGTCGAGACCCACCGCGGGCTGGACATGTACTACCTGCCCTTCACGGGCTATGGCGTTGGCATCTCTTACGACCTTTACACCGGCACCGACTTCGTCATGCCCCCCGCGCTGGACGACTCGACCATGGCCGACCTGCGCAAGCTGCGCGACTGGATGGGACGCTTTCCGGCCCTGCGCCAGTGGGCCGCGCAAAAGCTGATCGACCCCAACACGTCCGAAGAATCCCGCCAGCGCTCATGGAAACTCTTGTCCACCGTGCGCCCGATGAAGTTCAACGAGTCGGAATGGCATGTGCCGCGCGAGCAAGGGGTGGCCTGCTTGCGCCAGGTCATCAAGGCCGTGGAGCGCCACAACGAGGCCTTCTTCCCGATCGAGTTCCGCCACATCAGAGGCGACGAGGCCTGGCTGAGCCCCTTCTACCGCCGCGACAGTTGCTCAATCGCCGTGCACGCCTCGGCCGACGAGGCCTACCAATACCTGATCGACGACTGCGGCCCGATCTTTCGCCAGCACCAAGGGCGACCGCACTGGGGCAAGCTGCACACCGCCGATGCCAAGGAGCTGTCCGCCTGGTACCCACGCTGGGCCGATTTTCAGGAGGTGCGCCAGCAGTTCGACCCGCAGGGCCGAATGCTCAACGCCCACCTGCGCAAACTCTTTGTGAAGGCCTGAAATGACGCCGATCATGAGTCGACGCCAGTTCCTGGGCGCCACCGGTTTGGTCGCAACCGGGGTGGGGCTGACCGCCTTGCGCCCCGCCGAGCAGGGCGCCGTGCATGCGGCTTACTTTGCCACCCTCAGCAAGGCCTTGACCAGCGCCGGCCTGGCCATGCCCACCCTGGTGCTGGACATCGAGCGGCTGCGTGCCAACGCCGCCCGCGTGACCGCCAACATCGGCGGCCGCATGGCCTTGCGACTGGTCAACAAGTCACTGCCCTGTCTGTCGCTCCTGGACGAGCTGAGCAAGCTCACGGGCACCCAGCGCCAGATGGTCTTCAGCCTGCCGTACCTGCAGCTGCTGAGCAAGGATCGCCCCGACAGCGATGTCCTGATGGGCAAGCCGCTGCCGGTCGCCGCCGCTGCCCGCTTCTACCAAACCTTATCCCCCTCGGGCTTTGACCCCGCCCGGCAATTGCAATGGCTGGTCGACACGCCCGAGCGCCTGGCCGAGTACCGACAGTTGGCACGCGAGCGCCAGCAGCCCATGCGCCTCAACTTCGAGATCGATGTGGGACTGCACCGGGGCGGCGCGGCCGATGTCGACACACTGACCACGATGGCGCGACTGCTCAACGACGAACCCTTGTTGCAGTGGTCCGGCCTGATGGGCTATGACGCCCACACCGAAAAAATCCCCGAGGTGATGGGCCAGCGCCAACGCGCTCGCCAACATGCACTGGACACCTATCGCCAGTACCACGAGGCCATGCAGAGCCTCAGTACGCGAGCGCCTGCAGGGCCTTTGACCTTGAACACGGCGGGCTCACCCACCTACCGATTGCACGATGGCAGCGGCGCGGCCAACGAAGTCTCGGTGGGCTCGGCCATGGTCAAGGCCTCGGACTTCGACACGCCTTTGTTGTCTGACCTCACGGCCGCGGCCTTCATTGCCACCCCCGTGCTCAAGACCTCGACCACCTTCACGCCGCCATATGGCGTGGAGTGGCTAGGCCGTGCCGCCGCGGCCTGGAACCCCAATCAACGCGGCGCCGTCTTCATCCACGGCGGCAACTGGCTGGCCAACCCGGTCTCGCCCGAGGGACTGGAGCCCAGCGGCTTGATCGGCAAGTCGTCCAACCAACAGATTTTTCTGGGCTCGGGCCGCCAGCAATTGCACCCCGATGACTTCGTGTTCTTTCGGCCCACGCAAAGCGAAGCGGTGCTGCAGCAATTTGGCGACATCGCCGTGTTTGAGAAGGGCCGCATCACCGCGCAGTGGCCGGTCTTTCCTGCCCGGGTCTGAGTGGCCCCATGTTTAAAGGATGGTTGAAATGAAATCTCTGCGTACCGCCCTCACCTTGCTGTGCTTGACCGGACTGAGCACCAGCCTCTTCGCCTCCAGCCCCAACGATGCCAAGGGCCTTTGGCTAAGCGCCGACAAGGGCGCCATCATTGAATTCAAACCCTGCCCCGATGTCAGCAGCAGCCTGTGCGCGTCGATTGTCTGGGACAAAGACGCAGGCACCCCCGCCGACACCTGCGGCCTGCTGATCTCCAAATTAAAGCGCTACGACGATGAGGCGTGGCGCGATGGATGGGTGTTCGATCCCCGCACCAAGAAGCACTACAAGGCCAGCGTTCGTGTGGACAAAAACACGCTGTCGATGCGCGCCTTCATTGGCGTCGAAGTGCTGGGCGAAACCGAAGAGATGACCCGCGTCGCCAGTTTGCCTCTCGGCTGCAAAGCCCCTTGATCCCTTCTGAACTTGTTGGAGACCCTTTGATGTACACGACCCCTGACACCACCGTCCTGACCCGCAGCGCCTGCGTGGCGGCCCTCATCGCCACCTTGAGCGGCACGGCCGTGGCTGCCCCCAATACGGCGCCCGCCGAGCCCGAGCTGCAAAGCTACTCGGTTGACTTTGAGGCCAAGGTCTCCAGCGACCGGCGCACCAATGGCCTGTCGGACACCTACCGCCGCCCTGGCGCCGAACTGAGCATGACCGCCGTTCATGAGTCAGGCCTGCTGGCCTATCTGCAACTGGGCACCGTGGCCAAAGAGAACTTCCCGGATGGCGACCGCACCACCGCCGTGGCCTCAGTGGGCTACCGCTGGGGCAACCCCAACGCCTGGCACTTTGGCACGGGCGTGGCGCAAGAGATGTTCCCGCATGCCAAAGTGGAGGCTTACACCACGCTGACAGACCTGTTCGGTCAAGTGCCCAACGAGACCACCAAGTTCGACACGACCTATGGTGTGTTCGAGTTTGGCTATGGCATCTTCGAAGCCCGTTACCTGCTGGTCATGAGTCGTGACTTTCGGGGCATGAACACCTCGGTGGTGTGCAGCAGCGCAGCACAGATTGCCAACGCACAAGGCGACGCCACCTTCGCCGAAGCCATCAGTTGCTACGACCAGGGCTACCACCACAGCCGGGGCTCGCAATTGCTGTCCATCGATGCCAAATTTCCCGTGGCCAGCAACACCAAACTGATCACGCACCTGGGCTACACCAAGGTCAACCACTTCCGCATGGGCGACACGCTGGACTACAAGCTGGGCGTGCTCCACACCCGCTGGGGTTTTGACTTTGAAGCCGATGTCGTGGGTGGGCTGATGCGCAACGACTACTACGGCATGACCGTCAACAAAAACGGCGACATCAAACACATGGACCGCGCGGCCTTGGTGGCCAGCATCGCCAAACGTTTCTGATCAAGAGGCTTCCATCATGACCC
>JAZJZP010000219.1:0-3617 GCA_040389805.1 Pseudomonadota bacterium | reverse complement strand
TTTCCCGACGATCCGACGCTTCAAGCCGGACTAAACTTCGGGGATGAAAATCAGTCGCCCCACCCCCGCCCTGCTTGCCGCTTTGATTTTGGTCTCTGTGGCTGTGGTTTCCTCACCCGCTCAGGCGGGTACGCAGTGGAAGTGGCGCGATGCCACAGGGGCCACGCAATACAGCGATCGTCCGCCGCCAGCAGGCACGCCTGAAGCCAATATTCTTCAGCGCCCAGCCGCGGCCAGAATGTCCGCGCCGGTCAAGGCCGCCTCCGAAGTCGAGGCCGCCTCCGCACCCAAGCCCGCTGGCAAGGCCCCTGAGTCGGAATTGGACGTTAAGCGCCGCAAAGCCGAAGAAGAAACTGCCGCCAAACGCAAGGCCGAAGAAGAAAAAGCAGCAAAAGCGCGCGCAGAGAACTGCCAACAGGCTCGCAACTACGATCGAACCCTCAAAGATGGGGTCCGCATTGCGCGCACCAACAGCAAAGGCGAGCGTGAAATCCTGGATGACAAGGGCCGCGCTGAAGAAACCAAACGCACACAAGAGGCCATCACGGCCAATTGTCGATAAGCACTCAGGTGATCGAGGCGGTGCGCGCTTTGGCGCGGTGAATGCCTCGGGGTAGTTTTTCACCGTGTGCACGGTAACGCACCCGCCTGGCCTCTTTGGGATCAACCTTGAGCCCCCGGTAAATTTCGACCCGGTCGTGCTCTCGCAACACATGCCCCATGGCTGATTTGCGGCCCCACACACCCACACTCAGCCCAGCCACGCGCTCGGTCCAGCCGCAGGCCACCAAGGCATCGCGCACACACGCGCCTTGCGGCAGCATCAAAGTCACCTGTTCCACCTGACGTGGTGCCGGGCTGAACACCACTTCGACCTGGATGGTGGCCTCTGTCAAGACCTTATCGCGGACCATAGACTTGTTCGGCACGTTTCACAAAGGCGTCGACAAAGGTGTTGGCGATGCGGTCAAACACCGGGCTTACCACCATCGCCAACGAGCGACTGGAAAACGCGTAGCTCAAAGAGAACTCCACCTTGCACGCCTTGACCTCTTCAAGGGATGGCGAACTGGCGGCACCACCAGGCATTTGCAGCGGAATGAACCGCCAAGCCCCTTCCAGCTTTGAAAATGGCCCCTCCACCAGTTGCATCCGGACCTCACGATCTGGCACATTGGTGTTGCGCGTTGTGAACGCATGGTGCAAGCCCGCGAAGGCAATGTGCAGGCGCGCGGTCACACCATCGTCATGTTGTTGGATCACCTCGGCACGATCGCACCAAGGCAGGAATTGGGAATAGTCCTCGACTGCGGCCACCAACGCGTACATTTCACGGGGTGAGTACCAGAGCAGAACCGATTTGTTGACATGCTTCATAGAATGTCGCCATTTTAGGGACACCGCCAACCTTGTCCAACCAAACCATGTCAATCGCTGAAAATCGCAAGGCCCAATTCAACTACCACATCGAAGAACGCTTCGAGGCGGGCATTGCGCTAGAGGGCTGGGAAGTCAAGTCCATCCGAGAGGGCCAAGTGCAGCTCACCGATGGCTATGTGGTCGTGCGCGACGGCGAGTTGTTTCTGATTGGATTGCGCATCAATGCACTGCGGTCAGCGTCCACCCACATCTCGCCCCAAGCCGATCGCACCAAAAAGTTGCTGATGCACCGCGAGCAAATTCGCCGCCTGATCGGCAAGATCGAACAAAAAGGCTACACGCTGGTACCGCTGAACCTGCACTTCAAGGGCAGCTACGTCAAAGCGGACATTGCCTTGGCCAAAGGCAAGGCCGACCACGACAAACGCAACACCATCAAAGACCGCGACTGGGAACGCGAAAAGGGCCGATTGATGAGACATAAAGTCTCATCCAATCCGAAGGATTAAGCACGCAGTGCTGAGGGCCTTTCGCCAAAAGGGCCGATTGATGAGACACAAAGTCTCATCGGGTCCTAAGGACTGAGGCACGCAGTGCGGGTTACGCAGGCAAGACCGCCAGGGCTTGCGCCAGATCCGCGATCAGGTCATCCACATCCTCCAGCCCGATCGCCAAGCGAACCAAGGTGCCCTGTGCCGGTGCACCCAAAGAGCGCATGGCCGGCAAGTGATAAGGCACAGCCAGACTCATCGGCCCGCCCCATGAGTAGCCAATTTTGAACAGCTTGAGCGCGTCGATGAACGCATCGACCTGCTCCTGGCTATAGCGTTCATCAAACACCACCGACACCAAACCCGCCGCCGCGTCACAGGTCTGCGCCCAATAGTCGTGGCCGGGCGATGCAGGCAAGCTGGGATGCAAGACCTGAGACACCTGCGGGCACGTCTGCCACCACTGTGCAATGCGCCGCGTGGCCGCATCGTGCGCGGCATAGCGCAAAGCAAGCGTTGGCAGCCCCCGCAACACCGCTTCGACATCGTTGCCCCCCACGCCCAAACCCATGCGCATGTGCGTCATCTTCAGTTTGATGTGCAGGGCTTCATCGCGTGTGGTGATCGACCCCATCAGCACGTCTGCGCCGCCCGAGGGGTATTTGGTCAGTGCGTGCACCGAGATGTCGACACCGCAGGGCTCGCCATCCACCACATCAAAGCCAAAGGCATTGAAGGCCAATCCCGCGCCCCAGGTGTTGTCCATCGCCACCAACACATCAGGGTGCTGGCGAGCCACGCGCAGCAAGCCGACCAAGTCAGGAAACTCCAGGGTCACTGACCCCGCTGCCTCCAGCCAGATCAGGCGGGTCTGTGGCGTGATCAAGGCGGCCAGTTCATCGGCCTTCAATGGATCGTAGAAGCGATGGCGAATGCCCCACTGGGCCAACTCCGACCGGGCCAGATCCTTGTTGGGACCATAGGCGTTGTCGGGAATCAGGACCTCGTCACCTACGCGCAGCAAGGCCATGTCGACCATCGCGATGGCAGCCAAACCACTGGGCGTGAGCAAGGTCTGCAAGCCGCCTTCCAGAGTGGCCAGGCGCTCCTCCAGGGTGAAGGTGCTGGGGGTGCCGTGCAAACCGTAGGTGTAGCCGGTCTTGTCCTTCCACTGCCGAGCCCGCAAGGCCAACGTGTTCTCAAAGATCACGGTCGATGCCTTGTGGATGCCTGGCACCACGGACTTGAACCCTGCCGGGGGCTCGTAGTCGTGGTGGATCAACTGGGTGGACACGGCCTTGTGGGATGGACTCATTGCGAGTGACTCAGGTTGGCCGCACTTGCCAGGCATGGTCAGATCGGCAGCGCGATCAGGTCATGGCCTTCGACGGCAATGATGCGGGCCTTGGTGAACTCGCCCACCTTCAAGGTCTTGCTGGCCTTTTCAGGCGGCAGCAAACGCACGGTGCCGTCGATCTCGGGCGCATCGGCGTAAGAGCGCCCCACCCCGCCCTTGCGCCCCAACGCCGGTGCGCTGTCCACCAGAACTTGCATGGTGGCGCCGACGCGGCGTTGCAGCTTGGCGATCGACACCTGTTCGGCCACGGCCATGAAGCGAGCGCGGCGCTCTTCGCGCACCTCGGCGGGCAAGGCGCCCGGCAAGGCGTTGGCAGGAGCCCCTTCGATGGGAGAATAGGCAAAGCAGCCTGCGCGGTCAATCTCGGCCTCGCGCAGGAAGTCGAGCAG
>JAZJZP010000218.1:2870-3230 GCA_040389805.1 Pseudomonadota bacterium | reverse complement strand
CCAACAAGAACGTGGCTCCCAACAAGATCGTCAACATGGGCGACGAAGTGGAAGTCATGGTCCTGGAAATCGACGAAGACAAGCGTCGCATCTCCCTGGGCATGAAGCAGTGCAAGCCCAACCCTTGGGACGACTTCGCTGTCAACTTCAAGCGCGGCGACAAGGTCAAGGGCCCCGTCAAGTCGATCACCGACTTCGGCGTGTTCGTTGGCTTGGCTGCTGGCATCGACGGTCTGGTGCACCTGTCCGACCTGTCCTGGAACGAGCCCGGCGAAGCCGCTGTGCGCAACTACAAGAAGGGCCAAGAAGTCGAAGCCCTGGTGTTGGCCATCGACGTCGAGCGCGAGCGCATCTCCCTGG
>JAZJZP010000218.1:0-2860 GCA_040389805.1 Pseudomonadota bacterium | reverse complement strand
ATCCGTTCACGAACTACACCTCGGTCAATGACCGTGGCATGACCGTGACCGGCAAGGTCAAGACTGTGGACGCCAAGGGCGCTGAGATCGACCTGGCTGAAGAAGTCACCGGCTACCTGCGCGCTTCTGAAATCGCTCGCGAGCGTGTTGAAGATGCCCGCAACGTGCTCAAGGAAGGCGATGAAGTCACCGCTGTGATCATCAACGTGGATCGCAAGACCCGTTCGATCCAGTTGTCGGTGAAAGCCAAGGACAGCGTTGAAGAGCAACAAGCTCTGCAACGCCTGAGCGCAGACAACAAGGAAGCCACTGGCACCACCAGCCTGGGCGCCCTGTTGAAGGCCAAGTTCGACCAAAACAACGGCTAAACCCCGTTAGCAACCTCCGCCAGGCTCACAAAGCTTGGCGGGGGTTGTGATGAGGGCACCTCGGTGTCTTCATCACAGCCCCGACGCATTGCAGGCCACACCATCATGACCCGTTCCGATCTAGTGGCCCGTCTGGCCGAGCGCTTTGGCCAACTCACCCAGCGGGATGCCGAGTTTGCCGTCAAGACGATTCTGGACGCCATGTCTGAAGCACTGGCCCGGGGCCATCGGATCGAGATCCGGGGCTTTGGCAGTTTCTCGATCAACCGCCGCCCGCCCCGCATGGGCCGCAACCCGCGCTCGGGCGAACAGGTCCTGATCCCTGAAAAGCTGGTGCCGCACTTCAAGCCAGGCAAGGCCTTGCGCGAAGCTGTGGATGCGCGCAGCACCACCGACGACACTCCCAACTCCTGAGGATGCCCATGCGTGTATTGACCTGGCTGTGGCGTGGCCTGATGTTTTTTGTGCTGTTTGCCTTTGCACTCAACAATCAGCATGTGGTGGACCTCAAATGGTTCCTGGGCTACCACTGGCAAGCACCGATGGTGTTCGTGGTGCTTGCGGTCTTTGGACTGGGCTGTGCCACCGGCGTGCTGGCGATGGTGCCCAGTTGGTGGCGTCATCGGCGCGATGCGCGGCAACGCCTGCTGCTGATGCCTGAAGGCAGCGCCACCAAGAGCAGCGCCCCGGTCTTGAACGTCGGCAACACCGTGTCGGGTCACTCAACCTTGCCCGCCGAGTTGCCCCATCCGCCGGACATGCCCGCCCCCCGAAAACCCAACAAGTGATCACCGCAGCGCCCCATGGACTTTGACCTGCAATGGCTGCTTTTGGCCCTGCCCGCCGCCTTTCTGCTGGGCTGGGTGGCCTCGCGGCTAGACCTGCGCCAACTCAAACGCGAAGACCGCGCCTCGCCTCAGGCCTACTTCAAGGGTCTGAACCTGTTGCTCAATGAGCAACACGACAAGGCCATCGATGCCTTCATTGAAGCCGTTCAGTACGACCCCGACACCTCGGACTTGCACTTTGCATTGGGCAATTTGTTCCGCCGTCGGGGCGAGTACGAACGCGCCATCCGCGTGCACCAGCATCTGCTGGGCCGTGCCGATTTGCGACGTGAAGAGCGCGAACGAGCGCAACATGCGCTGGCCCAGGACTTTCTCAAAGCGGGCCTGCTGGACCGTGCCGAAGAGGCCTTCAAGGCCCTGGAAGGCACCGCCTTCAGCACCGATGCCAAGCTGTCGCTGCTGAGCCTGCACGAGCGCTCACGCAACTGGCACCCGGCCATCGAAGTCGCGCGCCAGCTGGAGGCCTCTGGCACCGGCTCTTTCGCGAACCGCATGGCCCACCACTGGTGCGAGGTCTCTCACGAGGCCGAAGCCCGCGGCCGCGCCGACGAAGCGGAACAAGCCCTGATCAACGCCCGTGAAGCCGCCCCACAAGCGGCCCGGCCCCTCGTCATGCAAGGCCAACGTCTGGCTCGCCAAAACCAGCACCAGGCCGCCCTGACGGTGTGGGACGAGTTGATGGCCATGCAACCGCAGGCGTTCTCACTCATTGCGCAGGATTACGCCGCCAGCGCCCAGGCCTGCTGCGAAGAAAGCAAAGCCCTGGCCAAACTCGAAGCGCTCTACGCCCAGACGCCCTCCATTGACGTGCTCAACGCCGTCAACCGCTTGCAGAGCGATGCGTCGCAGCGTCGTCAACGCTTGATCCAGCACATGAACAGCCAACCGTCACTGACGGCGGCACAAGGGCTGATCCGTGAACGACTGAACAGCGGTACCCCCTTGGAAGTGCCCGAGATCGAGCGCCTGCAACAGGCGCTGGCCACCGCTGCCAAGCCACTGCAACGCTACCGTTGTGCGGCCTGCGGTTTTGAGAGCCAACACTACTTCTGGCAATGCCCGGGCTGCCATGGCTGGGACACCTACCCGCCACGGCGCCTGGAAGATCAGTGAGTGCGCACCGGCACGGCAATGTCCTGCCGGAGGGTCTGACCTTGAGGTGTACGTAGGATCAGGGTCAAAGGCACTTCGTCGCCCACCTTCAAGGCCTGCTTGAGGCCCATCAGCATCAGGTGATGCCCGCCGGGCTGCAAACTCACTGTTTTACCGGCAGGCAAGGGCAAGGCCTCAATGGCCTCCATGCGCATCACATCGCCGTCCATTTTCATTTCATGCAGTTCGGCCATGCTGGCCACGGGGGTACTGAACCCGGTCAATCTCACAGATTGACGGCTGGTGAGGGTCATGTAGCCACCGGTACCACTCTGGCCTGCTACCGCAGGACGAATCCAGGCACCACTGATGCTCACCACCTGACTACTTACCTGCGGTGCACTGACCTGCCTAGTGACCACTGGGGCGGCCTTGCCAAGGTCGACTGCCCAGGCGGCCGGTAAGACCATCACCCCCCACATCAAAGCACCCAAAGCGCAACGCGACGAGCTCCACAACCCATTCATAACCATCTCCATGACATCCATCGGC
>JAZJZP010000217.1:0-1787 GCA_040389805.1 Pseudomonadota bacterium | reverse complement strand
GCTTGACCAACCAACTCAAGGGCGTGCTGGGCAAGGTCAACGGCGCGGCCGACCTCTCGGCCGAGGCCAACAAGGGAAAGCCGCAGATCATCATCAAGGTGAACCGGGCCGCCGCCGCGCGACTTGGGATCAACGCCGACGAGATCCTGGAGGTCGTGCAATCGGGCATCGGCGGCAGCACCGTCTCCACGCTGATCGACGGCACCAAGCGCTTTGACATCACCGTGCGCCTGGCCGACCAATACCGGGTGGACCCGAGCACCATCGGCGCCATCCCGATCCGCACGGGCGAAGGCGCGCTGGTGCCATTTTCACAAGTGGCCACGATAGAACTCGACGAAGGCTACTCCTTCGTGCGCCGCGAAGCGCTGCACCGCTACTCGGTGCTGCAGATGGATGTGAAAGGGCGCGACGTCGATGGCTTCGTCAAGGAGGCGGACACGCTGATCAAGCAACAGGTCAAACTACCGCCCGGATACTGGATCGAATGGGGTGGCGCCTTTGAAAACCAGCAACGCGCGATGGCCCGCCTGGCGCTGATCGTGCCCTTGACCATTGGGCTGATCTTCATCCTACTCTACACAGCGTTCAATTCGCTTCGGCACGCAACGCTGATCATCGCCAACGTGCCGTTCGCCATCATCGGTGGCATCGTGGGACTGTTCGCCAGCGGGCAGTACCTGTCGGTCCCATCGGCCATTGGCTTCATCGCCGTGTTCGGCGTGGCCATGCTCAACGGCATCGTCATGGTGTCCTTCCTCAATGGCCTGCGTCAGCAGGGCCTGCCGGTGAGGCAAGCCGTGCGACAAGGCGCAGCCATGCGCCTGCGGCCCGTGCTGATGACCGCCTCGGTGGCGATTCTGGGGCTCGTGCCAATGCTGATCTCCACCGGCGTTGGCGCCGAGACGCAGCGGCCATTGGCGACTGTGGTGGTAGGCGGACTGTTCACATCCACCATGCTCACCCTGCTATTGCTTCCCCTCATGTACGAATGGGCCGAGTTGCGCGCCGAACGGCGTGCCGCGGCCAGTGATGTGTCCACCAACGGAGAACGAGCATGAAAGAAATCAAGGCCTATGTGCACCGTAATCGGGTGGCTGACGTGATTGCCGCACTCAAGAACTCACCCGCCTGGAACAGTCACCCCTCGCCTCAGCACAACCTGACTTTGTACATCGTGCAGGGCTCGCTCGTGCCACTCGATGATGCTGAAAGGCGTTATTCAATCGACCTGGGTGACGAGGTCGTCAGCGAGTACAAGCTGGAGCTGCATTGCGACGATGCGCACGCCGACGAATTCGTCAAGGTCATTGCGGACTCGGCGCGCACTGGCCAGACCATCGCGGGCTGGATCTATATCATGGATGTGCAACAGACACAGGTCATCCAATGAGCACCCTGCACATCACTGGTTCAAGCTCGAGGCCGTCTCAGCCCACCCACGCGACGCCCGGTTCCGAGTGCGCTTTACCCCGGGCATCGGTACCTGCCGCAGCCCTGTTCATCAACATAACGTTGAAAGTTTCATCATGATCAAATCATTGACATGGGTAACCCTTGGCTTGGGGTTGCTGACCACGGGCTGTGCCACCATGGACACAGAAGACTATGGCTACAAGGACGGCTGGAGAAAGGCTCGCGTGGTGGAGGTCGGCGATGCCGCATCACCGATGAAGGCATCCCAGAAAGACTGTCGCGCGGAGATGGGCCCGAACGCACCGTACAAGCGCTTTGCAGTCGTCTCTTACAGCTTTGGCGGCAACCCCAAGTTCAAAGCCAAGCAGATT
>JAZJZP010000216.1:8200-11967 GCA_040389805.1 Pseudomonadota bacterium | reverse complement strand
CCATCTGGCTGGCCAGCTTAGCCTTATCCACCTTAGCCTTATCCACGTCTGCACCTCAAAGAACACACCATGACAAAGCAAACCCTTTCCTTCCAGGCTGAAGTCAAGCAACTGCTGCATCTGGTCACGCATGCGCTGTATTCCAACAAAGAGATCTTTCTGCGCGAGCTGATTTCCAACGCCTCTGACGCCTGCGACAAGCTGCGTTTTGAAGCGCTCAACAACGGCGCTCTGTTTGAAGACGCACCCAATCTGGAAGTGCGCGTGCTGGTCGACAAGGCCGCTCGCACCATCACCATCCGTGACAACGGCATTGGCATGAGTGCGCAAGAGGCCATCGACCACCTGGGCACCATCGCCAAGAGCGGCACCAAAGAGTTCATGGGCGCTTTGTCGGGCGACCAGCAAAAAGACTCCCAGCTCATCGGCCAGTTCGGCGTGGGTTTCTACAGCGGCTACATCGTCGCCGACCGCATCACGGTCGAATCGCGCCGCGCCGGTGTGAGCGCCAATGAAGGCGTGCGCTGGTCCAGCGAAGGCACCGGTGACTTCGAGGTCGAAGCCATCGACAAGCCCAGCCGTGGCACCGACGTGATCCTGCACATGCGCGAAGCCGAAGACGAGTTCCTGTCGGGCTGGAAACTGCGCAGCGTCATCGGCAAATACTCCGACCACATCTCGCTGCCCATCCTCATGCAAAAAGAGGAATGGGATCAAGAAAAAGGCGAGCAAGTCCTCAAAGACGAATGGGACACCGTCAACCAGGCCGCCGCCCTGTGGACGCGCAGCAAGAGCGACCTCACCGAAGAGCAGTACCACGCCTTCTACAAGCAGGTGAGTCACGACGCGCAAGACCCGCTGGCCTACACGCACAACCGCGTCGAGGGCCGCAGCGAGTACACCCAGCTGCTGTTCATCCCTGCGCATGCGCCGCATGACATGTGGAACCGCGAAAAGCGCGGCGGCCTCAAGCTCTACGTCAAACGCGTCTTCATCATGGACGACGCCGAGGCCCTGCTGCCGTCCTACCTGCGCTTTGTCAAAGGCGTGGTCGACAGTGCCGACCTGCCCCTCAACGTGTCGCGTGAACTCTTGCAAGAGAGCCGCGATGTCAAGGTCATCCGCGAGGGCTGCACCAAGCGTGTCCTGTCCATGCTGGAAGACCTGGCCAACAACGAGGACCAGGCCAAGAAGGATCAATACGCAAGCTTCTGGAAAGAGTTTGGCTCAGTCCTCAAAGAAGGCGTGGGTGAAGACTTCGCCAACCGCGAGCGCCTGGCCAAGCTGCTGCGTTTCTCGTCCACGCAAGCCGATGAAGGCGTGTCGCTGACCGACTACGTCAGCCGCATGAAGGAGGGCCAGGAGGCCATCTACGTCATCACGGGCGAGACCTTGGCCGCGGCCAAGAGCAGCCCGCAGTTGGAGATCTTCCGCAAGAAAGGCATCGAAGTCTTGCTGCTGACCGACCGTGTCGACGAATGGTTGCTCTCGCACCTGTACGACTTTGAAGGCAAGCCGCTGCAAAGCGTGGCCAAGGGTGCGGTTGACCTCGGATCGCTGCAAGACGACGAAGAAAAGAAAAAGGCCGAAGAAACCGCCACCGCCTTGAAGCCTTTGCTGGACCGACTCAAAGCAGCCCTCAAGGACAAGGCCAAAGACGTGCGCGTGACCACGCGTTTGGTCGATTCACCCGCGTGTTTGGTGGTGGAGGAGGGCGACATCAGTGGTCACCTCGCGCGCTTGCTCAAGCAGGCTGGGCAACAAGCGCCCACCAGCTTGCCGGTGCTGGAGGTGAATCCCGAGCACGCCTTGATCAAGAAGCTCGACACCAGCGAGCAATTTGACGAGCTGGCTCAGATCGTATTCGACCAGGCCATGCTGGCCGAAGGGGGGCACCTGGACGATCCGGCAGCGTATGTGCGCCGTGTCAACGCCTTGTTGGCGGCCTGATCTCGCCGGATGAGGCCTTACTTGCCCGATGTCTGTAGAGGCATCGGGTTGGTGGGGTGCAGTCCGTCAAACCGGCTGTCCGTGGCAAAAAACGAGTCTTGCGCAAAGCTGGATTCGGCCCAGCGAGCGGCCCGTTCAGCGCGTCGCTCTCGCAGTTTGCGAGCCAGCTGGTCGCCCGCATCATGCACAGAGTCAGCGTTGGTGTTTGTGTTGGAGGCGGGGGCCAACGCGCCAGGCACCGTGGTCGGCACGGGGGCCATCTGTCCCAATGCCCAAGCCGCCATCAAAGCTTGCTGGGGCCATTGTTGGCCGGCGCGGCATCGCACATAGCGAACGCGACACGCTTCCAGCACGGCTTCTTTCATCTTTTGCGAGCGCTGAGACTTGGCCTTGTGGGCGGGCTCAACGTCAATCACCGACACCACGGTGCCATTGGGTGTGCAGATGGCGAACGACACATGCAAGGTATGGAGTCTGTCGTACCAACTGCGAGCCTCGAATTCATCGGCGGCCTGACAAAAGCGCAGCAGGTTCAGTTTGGCCAGCACCACATGGTTGGGCAAGGCTGAGCGCAACTCTTTGAACAGCGCGCGTTCATCGGCGGTGAACACCGGGCGGGCGTTGAGTCGCCAGCGGCGAGGCCAATCACGGCTGTCGCCCGAGCGTCTCCCGCGCATCGCCCAGCCCAGCACCAAGCCAGAAGCCAAAGCCAGCGTCGTGACGCCCCAGAACAACAAATCCATCCGCATAACACCCCTCATTCAGGTGTGCAATGGTAACGAGCTTTGCACCAAGGGCAATCACCAGATAACACCTCCAAACGGAGGGGTGCACTCTCACATGGTGGAAGAACCCAAGGTTCTCAGCCAATCGCTGATGTGAATCACCCGGTACTTGACCCGGTAAATCACTTCCGCTGCCAGGGATTGCATTGAGCTGTCCAGGTGGCTGCCCATCGTGTCGGGCGGCAGTTTGAGCAAACCGTCGGTGTCGGGGCCATCGCGCTCCAGCACCGCGCCGCCCTTGGCGGCAATGCGCAGCATGGGCGCGTTTTCGCTCAAGGCGTGGATCACCAAATGGCTGGCCCCCCGGTTGCGCGCATGGATGATCGCATGTTGGAACAGGCGCAAACCCAGGCCCTTGCCACGCCCCCCAGGCGATACGGACACGCCAAACTCCATGACCTTGCCTCGGGCCGAGTCCTTGGGGTCGCCGCCGGGCGTTGCCGCCAGATGTGCCACGGCCACCAGTTGTAGCTTGCGGTTGAAAATGCCAAAGACCTCGTCGCGCCGAAAATCAATCGAAGCCACGTACTTGGTCAATTGCTCCAGTGGGGCCTGAAACCCGAAGCGCAAATAGCGATCCCGCTCGTTCAGTGACAGCAGGTGATCCAGAATCCGACGTCGATGACGTGCATGCAGATCGCGGATGGGCACCCAATGGGTGGGCGGTTCGGGGCGTTTGGGCGCAGGCTCGCCCTGCTCATTTGAGGAGGGG
The DNA here is from genome assembly GCA_040389805.1 of Pseudomonadota bacterium. Classification (GTDB taxonomy): domain Bacteria; phylum Pseudomonadota; class Gammaproteobacteria; order Burkholderiales; family Burkholderiaceae_C; genus Aquabacterium. The sequence continues at coordinate 8,520 of JAZJZP010000216.1, read as the reverse complement.
CGAAGACCAAATCGATCAAGAGAAGGTGGGGCGTTTTTTTGGGAAGTCATTGTGTGACTGCTACCAGTCCGAGGCGACAACAGCCAGTCGCCGATACGCCTCAAGTGTAGGGTTAATACCTATTTTAAGAACTTAGGGCAGGTGTGGCAAGTATGGGGGCATGTGCACGGGAGAGCAGCTTGCGCAATACGCCGCATCCGCATAGAATGCTGAGTTCCCGACATGGCTGCCGGGAGAGTTCATTGTGACTGGGGTGGCTTTTTTGAATGTTCAAAAGAGTTGCCGCGTTGCCTGGGCGTTGTCCACGAGGCCACCACGTA
>JAZJZP010000216.1:0-8190 GCA_040389805.1 Pseudomonadota bacterium | reverse complement strand
AGAAGTGGCACCAGAAGACATCGCAGGGTGATAGTCAGCCGTTTTTACCACTTAGGAAATCTCATGTATACCTTCAGCGCCAAGCCGGCCGAGGTGACGCACGAGTGGTTTGTGATCGACGCCACCGACAAGGTGTTAGGACGAGTGGCCAGCGAAGTCGCTCTCCGTCTGCGCGGAAAGCACAAAGCCATTTACACGCCACACGTTGACACCGGTGACTTCATCGTCATCGTCAACTCAGACAAAATTCGCGTGACTGGCAACAAAGCCACGGACAAGGTGTACTACCGCCACTCGGGTCACCCCGGCGGCATCCATGCCACCACGTTCAAGGACATGCAAGCCAAGCACCCCGGTCGTGCCATTGAAAAGGCGGTCAAGGGCATGCTGCCCAAGGGTCCCCTGGGCTATGCCATGATCAAGAAGCTGAAGGTTTACGCAGGCGATGCCCATCCGCACGCTGCGCAAAATCCTAAGCCCCTGGAAATCTAAGGAGCGGCCATGATCGGTAATTGGAACTATGGCACCGGACGTCGTAAGTCGTCGGTTGCCCGCGTCTTCATCAAGAAGGGCACTGGCCAGATCATCGTCAACGGTAAGTCAGTCGAAGAGTACTTCGGCCGTCAAACCTCGATCATGATCGTCAAGCAACCCCTGTTTCTGACCAACAATGTTGAAGCTTTCGACATCAAGGTCAGCGTCAAGGGTGGCGGCGAGTCCGGTCAAGCTGGCGCTGTGCGCCACGGCGTGACCCGTGCACTGATTGAGTTCGACGCAGCCCTCAAGCCTGACTTGAGCCGCGCCGGTTTCGTCACTCGCGATGCTCGCGAAGTCGAACGTAAGAAGGTCGGTCTTCACGGCGCTCGTCGCAGGAAGCAATTCAGCAAGCGCTGATCCGCCTTGGTCCAAGGCCCGCTGTGGTGGGTCTGGGCTCCAAAAAACCCGCCTGGGCAACCATGGCGGGTTTTTTTGTGCAGCGTCCGCGCAGGCTGCCGTCGTCTTTCCTAGAATGACGAATTGCGCGAATCTGGTTAAAGAGGAATCACATGATCAAGGTTGGCATCGTTGGTGGCACGGGCTACACGGGCGTTGAACTGTTGCGTTTGCTGTCGCAGCATCCCCAGGTTCAGATCAAAGCGATCACCAGCCGCAAAGAAGCGGGCATGCCTGTCTCTGACATGTACCCCAGCCTGCGCGGCCATGTGGACTTGGCGTTTGTCACCCCCGACGATGCCGGCTTGACGCAGTGCAACGTGGTGTTCTTTGCGACCCCCCATGGCGTGGCCATGGCCCAGGCCCGTGAGTTGCTGGCCGCCGGCGTCAAGGTGATTGACTTGGCCGCCGACTTTCGGCTGCAAAGCCTGGCCGAGTTTGAGCAGTGGTACGGCATGGCGCACACCTGCCCCGACTTGCTGGCCGAGGCCGTCTACGGCCTGCCTGAAATCAACCGCGAAGCCATCAAAAAGGCCCGCCTCATTGGCAACCCTGGCTGCTACCCCACCTCGGTGCAGTTGGGCTATGCCCCCTTGCTCAAGCACAAACTGATCGACCCAACCCACCTGATTGCCAATTGCGCCTCGGGGGTGTCGGGCGCAGGGCGCAAGGCCGAAGTGCACACCTTGATGGCCGAAGCCAGTGACAACTTCAAGGCCTATGGCGTCAAGGGTCACCGCCACGGCCCCGAGATCAACCAGCAACTGCGTGTCATTGCCGGCGATGACCGTGTCAACTGCCTGTTCGTGCCCCACCTGTTGCCGCTGATCCGCGGCATTCACTCCACCTTGTACGCACGCCTCAACAGTGAAGGGCAGGCCGCTGACCTGCAAGCGCTGTATGAGTCCTTCTACCAGGGGGAGCGTTTTGTCGATGTGTTGCCCGCAGGCAGTGCGCCTGAAACGCGCAGCGTGCGCGCCAGCAACACCGTGCGCATTGCCGTGCACCGTCCGTGGCCTGATACCGTCATGGTCCTGGTGGTGGAAGACAACCTCACCAAGGGCGCCTCGGGTCAAGCCGTGCAATGCATGAATCTAATGTGCGGGCTTGAAGAGCATCTGGGCCTGACCCAGGTGCCGGTTTTGCCCTGATGCGTTGGCGGCTGATTCGGCGGCGCCTGTCCATCAGCGCGCCCCGCATGTCGGTGCGCAGCCACCTGCCTTGGCCGGTACGCTGGGTGCTGGCCGCCCTGGTATTGGGGTTCTCGGGTGCGTTGGGGATGTGGGCCTTTGAGGTGGGCCGCAACATTGCCGGGCTCAACAAGGGTGGTGTTCAGTTGGAAGACCAACTGGCCCAGGTGCGCCAGCAATTGGGCGATACCCGCCAAGAGCGTGACCGTGCCCAAACACTGGCCACAGCCGCCGACAGCCTCATCAAGGCCGAGCGAGCCACCCAGCAGCGACTGGCTGAACAAGTCAAAGTGCTGGAGTCTGAAAACCTGGCCCTGAAGGACGACCTTGGTTTTTTTGAGCGACTGCTGCCGGTCGCATCCGGCGAAGGGGTGTCGGTGCGCGGGCTGCAAGCCGACATGCCAGCGCAAGGGCAGTTGCGTTTTCAGGTCTTGGTGATGCAGCATGGTGGCCGCGTGCAACCCGAGTTCAAAGGTCGCTGCGAATTGCTGTTATCGGGTACTTTTGACGGCAAACCCTGGGTTTCTCCGGGCGCTGTGGTCAGTCAACCGTTGCAATTCAAGCAATATCGCAGGGTGGATGGGCTGGCCCAATACCCTGTCAATGCCGTGGTGAAGCAGGTGCAGGTGCGCGTGCTTGACGACAATGGCAAAGAAGTTGCCACTCAGTCCTTGCGACTTTGAGTTGCCCCTGTCATGTTTACTTGGAGTCAATCGATGTTCGGATGGAAGAAGACCCCCCTCATACGCACTTTGATTGGTGAGGGCACCGTCATCACCGGCGACATTCGCTTTGCCGACGGCTTGCGGGTAGATGGTGAAGTCATCGGCAACATCAGCGCCATTGGCGAGGGCCGCTCCATGCTGGTCATCAGTGACAAAGCCAAGGTCACTGGTAAGGTCAGGGCCGGTCATGTCATCATCAACGGTGCCGTCAATGGCCCTGTGGTTGCTGAAGACCTGCTGGAGTTGCAACCCAAGGCCCGCATCGTGGGCGATGTCCGCTACGAAGCCCTTGAAATGCACCAGGGCGCTACCATTGATGGTGAGTTGCACCCTTTGAAATCAGATGAAAAGCCAGCCTTGAAGCTGGCCGCTAACAACGGTTGAGCCCTGCTCGCCGACTTTTTGTACTTGGAGTTATCCCATGACCGCTGTTCTTGAAACCACCACCACCGACTCTTTCGCCGATGCGCCGGCTCCCATTGTGTTCACGGACAGCGCCGCGGGCAAAGTGGCTGAGCTGGTGGCCGAAGAAGGCAACCCTGACCTGAAGCTGCGGGTGTTTGTGCAAGGCGGCGGCTGCTCGGGTTTTCAGTATGGTTTTACCTTTGACGAAATCGCCAACGAAGACGACACCCGCATGGAAAAGAACGGCGTGACCTTGCTGATCGACGCCATGAGCTTGCAGTACTTGGTGGGCGCTGAGATCGACTACAAGGATGACCTTGAAGGTGCCCAGTTCGTGATCCGCAACCCCAATGCCACCACCACCTGCGGTTGTGGCTCCAGCTTCTCGGCTTAAGCCGGATACAAGGCCCCCAGCACTCGGGGGCCTGCTGCACCGGTGACCTGCGGCACATTGCCCGCCAGATGGTGCACATGCCGCTGTGCCAGCCACGCAAACGCAGCCGCCTCCACCTGCATCACGGGCAAACCGTGGGCATCAGAAGGCTCCACCACCACGCCGGGTAAATTGGCCTGCAGGCGCTGCATCAGGGCGCCGTTGAGGGCACCCCCGCCGCACACCACCAAACGAGTCGCCAGCGGCGCGTGAGCCTTGATGGCCAGGGCGGCGCTGCGGGCAGTCAGCTCGCACAGCGTGGCTTGAACGTCTTGTGGGGCTTGGGCGGCCAGTCCGGTGTTGTCCAGCCATGAGCGCATCCACGTGTCATTGAACAAGTCGCGGCCGGTGCTCTTGGGCGGCGGCAGGTTAAAAAAGGGTTCTGCCATGGCGCTGGCCAACGCCTGTGTTTGGACCTGCCCAGTTGTGCCCCAGGTGCCATCGTCGTCATAGGCTTGGCCAGTGTGTGCCTCACACCAGGCATCCATCAAGGCATTGCCGGGGCCGCAGTCAAACCCTGTTGGCGCCAAACCCGTTTGCAAGATACTGAGATTGGCCATGCCGCCCACATTGAGTACCACCACCGTCTCATGGTCATGCGCAAACAGCGCTTGATGAAACGCGGGCACCAACGGCGCGCCTTGCCCCCCCGCGGCGACATCGCGGCTGCGAAAGTCGGCCACCACATCAATGCCCGTCAACTCTGCCAACAGGGCGGGGGCGTTGAGCTGCGCGGTGTAGCCCAGCTCCGGACGATGGCGCACCGTTTGGCCATGCGCGCCCAGGGCGCGCACTTGTCCCGAGGTGACGCCCGCCGTCTCGCAAACGGACTGCACCACTTGTGCGTACACACGCGCCAAGTCTTGAGCGGCCATCAAGGCCAAGTGCAGTTCGTTGGGGCCGGGCGCATTGAGCGCCAGCAGGGCTTGTTTTAACTCAGGTGTGAACGGCCGGTGAGCATGGGCCAAGGCGCGCCACGGTTTGGCGGCCAAGTCCATCAACACCCCATCTACGCCATCCAGCGAGGTGCCTGACATCAATCCCAGGTAAAGCTCGCCCGAGGGCTTCATTCAACGCTCATTCAAAGCGTGCGGTGGACTGAGTCCCGGCCACGCGCTGTTGCTGTGCCGTGTCCAGGCGTTCGGCCACGGCCACGCTCATGCGCTTGAATTGCACCAGTGCCATGGGTGAGAGTTGTGTGCTCTCGGAGGCGCGCGCAATGATCATGGGGTCGATGTGCTGGCCCTTGACCTTGAACTCAAAGTGCAAATGCGGCCCGGTGGCCCAGCCTGTGGCGCCCACGGCACCGATCAACTGACCTTGCTCAACCGTTTGTCCTTGGCGCACATTGATGCGGCTGAGGTGGGCGTACACCGTCATGCGGTCGCCTGAATGTTGAAGTTGAATCACATTGCCATAGCCATTTTGCTGGCCCGCAAAGCTTACACGGCCATCACCGACGGAGCGCACAGCCGTGCCCGTGGGTGCGCCATAGTCCACGCCCAGATGGGCCTTCCACTTTTGCATGATGGGGTGGAAACGCATGGAGAAGCCTGACGTCACCCGAGAAAATGCCAGGGGCGAGGCCAAAAAGGCGCGGGCCATGCTGTGCCCGGTCAGGTCAAAGTAGGCGCCCTTGCGGCCGGCTTCTTGGTACCAGACGGCATCGTGGGTTTTGTCTTTATTGATGAAGCGTGCGGCCAGCACCTTGCCCGCCGAGCCGCCCCAGGTGATGGGTTCGCCATCGGCGGTGTGGGCTTCGTACAGCACACTGAACACATCGCCTTTGCGCAGCTCGCGCCGAAAGTCGATGTCGGCGCCAAAAATCTCGGCCACCTGGTTGGTGATGGCGTCAGGCACATGCGCATCGTCGGCCGCCGCGTACAGCGACGACAAAATCGTGCCAGACGACAACTGGGGGATCGCCTCTAGTTGCGCTTGTTCCGTGTGGGCGGTGAACGCGCCTTGGCCCGCCATGCGTGATACGGTCAGGCGAGTGAACGTGGTGTCGATCTGCTCAGCGTGTTGCGCGGGGCCGCGTGCCACCAGCTCGGTCAGGTGTCCGTTGTCGGTCGATACCTTGACCATCTTGCCGGTGCGGCCCATCAGCAAGGTTTGAGCAATCGGGTCGTGGCGTAAAAACTCGGCGGCTTTGGGGTCGTTGACGCCCAAACGGCTCAATAAGGTGTCAATGGTGTCGCTAGGGCGGGTCACATCGCTGCGGTACAGCGGCAAGGCTTGCACATCCAACTCGGCCATTTGGTCGACCAGCGCGGGCAGGGCCACGGGCTCGTTGACCTGAACCACCAATGGCAGGGGCGTGTCTTGCGTGGCCGTGAGTGGGGCCACACCAAAAGCCGTCATCGCTGTGCCAGCCAGCAGGGCCAACACCGCAGCAGAAACCCGGCGAGGGTGCCGGTGCATCGTGCGTTGTAAGGACTCGATCGCGTCGCGCAAGTTGTTATGGTTGGCCAAAACTTGAATTCCCGCTGTGAAACTGTGCAGGGGGCTGTCCCCTAAAATCCCTGGCTTGCGAGTATACCGGTCACCAAACTGGCACCCGCCTTCCGCATTTTCACCCATTGGTCGCCCATGCTGCATCCTGAAAAACCTCTACAAGCGCCGTCTTCTCATCCTGTCACCGACCGGGTGCTTGAGGCACTGGCCATCACCCAGCGTGGGTGCGACGAGCTCTTGCCCTCGGGTGATTGGGTGAAAAAACTGGCCCGCTCCGAAGCCACGGGGGTCCCGCTGCGCATCAAACTGGGCCTGGATCCAACAGCGCCCGACATTCATCTGGGTCACACGGTGGTGCTCAACAAGTTGCGCCAATTGCAGGATATCGGCCACTCCGTCATCTTCTTGATAGGCGATTTCACTTCGTTGATTGGTGACCCGTCGGGCCGCAACAACACCCGCCCACCCTTGACGGCCGAGCAGGTCAAGGTCAACGCCGACACCTATTACAAACAAGCCAGCCTGGTGCTCGACCCCGATCGCACCGAAATTCGCTACAACAGCGAGTGGTGCGATGCCCTGGGCGCGCGCGGCATGATCCAACTGGCCAGCCGCTACACCGTGGCCCGCATGATGGAGCGCGACGACTTCACCAAGCGCTTCAAAGCAAACACGCCCATCAGCGTGCATGAGTTTTTGTACCCGCTGATGCAAGGTTATGACTCCGTGGCGCTGCGCTCCGACCTGGAATTGGGTGGCACCGACCAAAAGTTCAACCTGCTGATGGGGCGGCACCTGCAAAGCGAGTACGAGCAAGAGCCGCAATGCATCTTGACCATGCCGCTGCTGGTGGGCTTGGATGGCGTCGAGAAGATGTCCAAGTCCAAAAACAACTACATCGGCATCAGTGAAGCGCCCAACAGCATGTTCGGCAAGCTCATGAGCATCTCGGACGACCTGATGTGGTCCTACTTCGAGTTGCTGAGCTTCATGGCGCTGGCCGACATTGCCCAACTCAAGTTGGAGTGCAGCGGCGGGCGCAACCCCCGCGACGCCAAAGTCATGCTGGCCCAAGAGGTCGTGACCCGCTTCCATGGCGCCTTGGCGGCCCAAGACGCCTTGGCAGACTTTGTGAACCGGTCCAAAGGCGGCATTCCGGACGACATCCCTGAACTCCAGGTCGCCGCACCGGCAGACGGTACCGGACTGGGGCTTGGCGCCTTGCTCAAGCAGGCTGGGCTGGTGGCCTCCACCAGCGAGGCGATGCGGATGATCGAGCAGGGCGGGGTGCGCATCGACGGCAACCCGGTGGCCGACAAACTTGTGAGGCTGCTTAGCGGAACTTTTGTCGTCCAGGTGGGTAAGCGCAAGTTTACGAAGGTGGTCATCGGCTAAAAAAGGCCGAGGGTTGCCACCGATCTCTAGGGTGAACCCCACCCCTACTCAGGGGGGGCTGAAGGGGTGGTTGGACGTTTTGCGGCCGCTAGGTGTGAGCAATCAACGCTTGACCCGTTGTCTGCGCCAAGTGGCCCCTTTATGCTTGAGTCAGACAGATCGGTAAAGTCTGTGAGTCGAAAAGAGGAAAATCCGAACGCCTCTCTAGACTTCTCAAATTCGACAAAAAGGTTCGTTTTTTGTGGAGATACATATGAAATTTGCAATCAAGAGCATCGTCGCTGCTGCCGCTTTCGTCGCTGTTGGTGCTGCTAGCGCCGCCCCTGTGACCATCGCTGCAGGCACAGGCGTGTTCCATGGCCTGTCGGCTACGGGTGCTGGTTCACTGGCTTTCAGCGTTGACTTGCTGGGCGCCTTGGACGTGGGCAAGGTTGTCGTGTCTGGCTACGGTGCCGCTACCGCTACCGTGGTCAAGGATGTTGACGGCTACTACGTCGAAGCCTCCGCATCGGCTCCTATCTCTTCGTTGACCATCGACGACGCTACTGGCACCGTGTTGAGCGCGTTGACCTCTGGTGGCGCAACACAAACTTCGCCTGTGCTGGCCAAGGTGTCCACCCCGGTGTCCTACGGCGACAACGTCGGCACCGCC
>JAZJZP010000215.1:5429-8540 GCA_040389805.1 Pseudomonadota bacterium | reverse complement strand
CCGATGTGATCTGGGCCCCCTCCAGCACCTCAAAGCTCACGCCGGCCTCTTGCACCTTGCGTCGCTCCTGCTTGATCTTCTTGCGCTTGTCGCGGTGCAGGCTGCCCAAGAACTCTTCAAAGTCGACATAGGGCTCGACCTGGCGGTTGTGCCAATGAAACTGCACGCCTTCGCGCTGCAACCAGCCTTGTGATTGCGCGGCCTGGGCCTCCGCCTCAGACACGAACAGCACATGGGCGGACGACCAGCCTTGACGCTGTGCTTGGCCGCTCAACGCTTGCAACAGGCGCTGGCGCAGGGCTTGACGTGTGTGCTCGCTCAGGTGGGGAGACACCAACAGGCGCGGGCCCGGGACGGGCGAGAACGGCACCGCACTGAGCAGCTTGGGGAAATAGCGCGCCCCGTGTTGGGCATACGCACGGTCATGGGCGTCGGCCCAAGCCCAGTCGAACACGTACTCTCCGTAAGAATGTGATTTGACGAACGTCGCGCACGCCGCCATCAGGGTGCCTGCGTCATCGTGCAGTGTCAAGAACAAGGGTTGCCAGCCGGTTTCCAGACAGGCGCTGCCGCTGTCGATCAGCGCGGTCAAAAAACTGTGACGCATGAAAGGCGTACCACCTGGTTCATGCGCGACCAGGGCATCCCAGGCCAGTGGGTCAATGGATTGCGGGTGCTCATGCCACTGTTCGGTGAGTGACGCTACCATGCTGCCTTGCGCGTCAATCATGGCGCCTTCATTCGTTACTGTGTTGCTCATGAGCTCATTTTCGACCGTTGCCGCATCGGCGCAGCCCCCAGTGTCGGCCACTGCGCCTTTGAGCGTGGCCTTGCTGCAATTCAACCCCACGGTGGGCGACCTTGCAGGCAATGCCCGCTGCATCATTGAGGGCAGTCGCCAGGCCCATGCCCAAGGCGCGCGTCTGGTGGTGACCCCCGAGCTGGCCTTGTGCGGCTATCCGCCCGAAGACCTGCTCATGCGCCCGGCCTTTTTGGCCGCCTGCGACCGTGCGGTGAGTGACATCGCCCATGCCTTGGCCGATCTGCCCGACCTGGTGCTGGTGTTGGGTCACCCTCGTCACGGCGCTGGTGAAGACCTGCGCACCCGCTCGCTCTCGGCACCTCGTTTGCTCAATGCGGCCTCGGTGCTCCAGGCGGGGCAGGTGCTGGCCAGCTATGCCAAGCGTGAACTGCCCAACTACCAGGTTTTTGACGAACGCCGTTACTTCATGGGCGGACGCGAAGCGGGTTGCGGCCCTGTGGTGCTGGAAGTCCAAGGTTGGCGGGTGGGTGTGCTCATTTGCGAAGATGCCTGGTTTGACGAGCCTGCCCAAGCGGCCCAGGCCCAAGGTGCCCAAGCCTTGGTGGTGCTCAATGCCTCGCCATTTCATGCTGGCAAACGGGTCGAGCGCGAAGCCAGCATGGCCGAGCGCGCCCGCCTGACCGGACTGCCGCTGCTGTACGCCCACCAAGTCGGTGGCCAGGACGAGGTGGTGTTCGATGGCGCCTCATTCGCCATGGACGCCCAGGGCCGTCTGGCGGCACGCTCGCCCAGCTTTGAGGTCGACACCCTGCTGGTGCAGATTCAACCCGATGGCGCCGTGACGGGTCCTGTGGCACCCCCCTTGTCCAGCGAGGCTGAAATCTGGGCGGCGCTGGTGTGCGGGGTGCGCGACTACCTCGGCAAGAACGGCTTCCCGGGTGCCATCATTGGTTTGTCAGGCGGCATTGACTCGGCGCTGGTGCTGTCCTTGGCCGTCGATGCCCTGGGCGCCGACCAGGTCCGCACCGTGATGATGCCTTCGCCCTACACGGCCGACATCTCCTGGATCGACGCCAAAGAAATGGCTTTGCGCGTGGGTGTGCAGCACGACGAAATCGCCATCGCGCCCATGTTCGATGCGTTCAAAACGTCGCTGGCGCCCTTGTTTGCGGGGCGGGCCGAGGACACCACCGAAGAGAACATCCAGGCGCGCATTCGCGGGACCTTGCTGATGGCCTTGTCCAACAAAACCGGCTCCATCGTACTGACCACGGGCAACAAGAGCGAGATGGCGACCGGCTATTGCACGCTCTATGGCGACATGGCCGGTGGTTTTGCCGTCATCAAGGATTTGGCCAAAACGCTGGTCTACAAACTGGCGCGCTGGCGCAACGAGCAGGCCAGGGCCCAAGGGCAGGTTGAACCGATCCCGGAGCGCATCATCACGAGGCCCCCTTCGGCCGAGCTGCGGCCCGATCAGACCGACCAGGACAGCCTGCCCGAATACGAGGTGCTGGATGCCATCCTGGAGCGCTACATGGAGCGAGACCAGTCGATGGAGGACATCGTTGCGGCAGGTTTTGCGCGCGCGGATGTGGACAAGGTCACTCGCTTGATCAAAATCAATGAGTACAAACGCCGGCAGGCTCCAGTGGGGGTGCGCATCACACACCGCGCATTTGGGCGCGATTGGCGTTATCCCATCACTTCGAAGTTTCGCGCCTGACGATAATGGTGCGAACGTGATAAATAATCACACATACTATTAGCTGACCTTCCCGGAGTTCCCTCATGAAACAGATCACTGCCGTCATCAAACCATTCAAGCTCGAAGAAGTCCGTGAGGCGCTGGCTGAGGTGGGTGTCACCGGCTTGACCGTGACCGAAGTCAAGGGCTTTGGCCGTCAAAAAGGCCACACCGAGCTCTACCGTGGCGCAGAGTACGTGGTCGACTTTTTGCCCAAGGTCAAGATTGAAGTGGTCGTCAAGACCGTGGACGTGGACCGCTGCATCGAGGCGATCATCAAGGCGGCCAAGACCGGCAAGATCGGCGATGGCAAGATTTTCGTCACGCCGGTGGAGCAAGTGGTGCGCATTCGCACGGGCGAGACCGACGAAGCCGCGGTCTAAATCCCTGGCAGGACACCGCCAGCCGCCTGCTCGTCAGGGCTGGGCGGTGTTGCTTTCAAGCGCTGGGCCTCGGCGTACAGGCGGTCCAGCAAGGGGCCGACCGACTGGTCCACCAGCAGCAACTCTTGCACATCTGGCCACAAGAAGCCGCCATCGCGGCAGCGGTCAATGAAGCGCAGCAGGTCGTCGTAGAAACCACCCGCGTTCAGCAGTCCCAG
>JAZJZP010000215.1:0-5419 GCA_040389805.1 Pseudomonadota bacterium | reverse complement strand
GATCCCCGGTCCCAAAATCCGCCAGCCGGCGGCATCATTCGTCGCAGCGCGCCGTTCAGCAGTCCCAGCGCCTTGTGGTGGTAGCCCAGTTGGCGCCAGGTCCAGACTTCAAACAATTCTTCCATGGTGCCAATCCCGCCCGGAATGGCCACAAAAACATCGGCATGCATGGCCATGCGGTGTTTACGTTCGTGCATGCTGTCGACCACCTGCAAGTCTGTTAAACCTTGGTGACCCAGTTCGCGCTGAACCAGTCTGTGCGGGATCACGCCGGTGACGGTGGCCCCATGCGCCAGCGCGGCATCGGCCACGGCACCCATCAGCCCCGTGCTGCCCCCGCCGTAAATCAAACTCCAACCACGCAGGCCGATTTGCCGTCCCACTTCACGGGCGGCGGCCTCGTGGGCAGGGTCCAGACCCATGCGCGAACCACAGTAAACACAGACGGTAAAGGTGCTCATGGGGATTCAGCCGCGGTTGTCGATCAGTCGCGTGCCACACAAGGTGTCGTGGGCAAACTGGTGCTTGGGCAGCAGCGCGCTGATCAGTGCGTAAATCAAGATCCAGGCAAACAGGGCGCCATACAGCAGCTTGGATTGATGCCAGCCCAGCAGCCAAGCGGCGGCCAACGCGGGCACAAACCACAGCCAGGACGTCATGTAGCGTGCCAGGGCCTGCTTGGGCGAGAGCGGACCTCCCTGGGCCGATACCAGGCGCAAGTGCCAGGTTTTCATGGCCAAGGTCTGGCCTCCGTGCGTCCAGAACCAGATGAAGTACAGCGCCAGCACCAAGAACAACGTCGCCATCAATCCAAAGCGGTACTGCAAGGCGTGTCGCTGATCTGTGGACACCGCAAAAATGAATCCGACCACCATGAGTACGCCAAACAGCACCACGCCTTCGTATAAGAAGGCCGCCATCCGGCGGCGAAGGGCCGGCGCGGGCGCTTGCGCACGTTCAATGCAGTCGGCAGCGGTGATCGGCTTGACGGGAGGGGGGCTGAATTTCATGATCAGAACGCAACAGGGCAAGAGGCGCGACCATACACCAGTTGCGGGAGGGGCCTGTCCAGCAGGGTAGCGCGGTTCAGCGTCCCTTGGAGGCTGCGGGCAGTGCCGTCACCGCTGCACTTTGCGCACCCTTTTTGGGCAACATTGTCATCGGATCAACGAAGCCTTTGGTCGCCGCGATCTTGGGCAGGCCGGTTTGCTGGTGCATCGGAGGGGATGGTCGCTGATTGACCAGATTGGTGGTGGCCCCTGGACCTGCCTTGATCAGGGTGGGGGACACCGCTACTTGCGCAGGCACGTTGTGCAGTGAATTGGGAACCACGTTGGACTTCTTGGTGGAGTCTGATTCGTGCCTGCGCTTTGTCAGCGCCTGCTGGGCTTGTTCACGCGGGCCAGTCATGGCGTCCGACAGGATCACCGGTTGCTGCTTGCGACGGGCTTGCTGGGCCAGTTCACCGCGATCCTTGGGGGACAAGGCTTGGTAGGCGGTCCACTTTTCCTGACGCTCTTGCTGAGACAGTTGACGGGTTTGCTGGAAACGCAGGCGGGCTTCGCCACGTTTTTGCGCTGGCAATCTTGACCACTGGGTCATGCGCTCTTGCATGCGCTGCTGCTCGGTGGGTGATAGGCGAGAAAACCGATTGGCGACATTGATCCAGCGTTCTTTGCTGGTCTCGTCCATGGTGGGCCACAATCCCATCAACGGCAGCAAAGCCTGGCGCTGCGCCCCATTCAGGCTGTTCCAAGCCCCGCTGGGCGCGGAAGCCGACGATGGGGGGTTGGCCGCATCTGTGTGCAAGGTGCCTGACGCGTGGGCTGCAACGCCGGTCAGCGTGGAACTCACCAGCCAGACCGTCGCCAGAATCGCAAGCAACCCGATTCCGGGGCGAAGGATCATGGCCGTATCTCGGGTGACGCTCTTAACGGACTGTCCGTGAGCAGGTACTCTTCAAAACCCGGGTCTGCATACGCCGCGGGCGGCAGGTCGTCCGTCAATAAGGCGAAGTCGACATCGCTGGCGGCCTGAACCTGTTCACTGCGGTACCAGTCCTGAATGCCCCACAAGCCCAGCAGCAGTGCTAGGGCGGGGAGTGCCGACGCCAGTCGCCAGCCCCAGGGCAGGGGGCCATCGTCCAAGCGGCGGCCATGCGATGAATCGCGTCCACGCAAGGGTAAGTTGGCGCCCCATCCTGTCGGGCTTGTCTGACCGGAATTGGTCGCACCAGCGAGCCCGAATGCGGGGGCCATCTGGGGAGCGGTCACGGCCACGCTCTGGCGGGCCGGGATTGCCGCGCGAACGGCTTGCTCTCGGGCCACGCGCAGGCGTTCGGTGATGTCGTGCGGCAAGGCCTTGCTTGACTCGTCCAACCTGGCGCTCAGGCGCATGGCAAAACGGGCTTGCAGTGCCTCGATTTGCGCGGCCGACAGCGGGGGGGTGGATGGGTTTTTCACAATGTGACCAATATCAGGTTGTTGCCGTTAGATCGCTATGCCGCGACCATGTAAAGCTTTGGACAGCGCCTGGACTGCGCGTGAGCAGTGCGTCTTGACACTGCCCTCTGAGCAACCCATGGCGGCCGCTGTTTCAGCGACATCCAGTTCCTCCCAATAACGCAGCAAGAAGGCTTCTCGTTGACGCGCTGGCAATTTTTCAACCTCGCTCTCGATGATCTTGAGTGTTTCACCTCGGCTGGCGGTGTCTTCGGCCCCTTCGTTGCCAGACTTGTCGACCCTCAGAGTTTCCAGGAGGTCGAAGTCGCCATCGTCATCGCCATGGTGTGACTCGAAGTCTCCCAGGTTCTGAAAGACCGCGTTGCGTACTTTTTGGCGTCTGAACCAATCCAGTGTGGCATTGGACAAAATCCGTGCAAACAGCATGGGCCACTCATTGGAGGGGCGGTCCGCGTAGCTTTGAGTCAGGCGGATCATCGCGTCTTGCACGATGTCCAGGGCTGAATCCTCGTCGCGCACGGCAAAAGCGGTGCGCTTGAATGCACGGCGCTCAACCCCTTTGAGAAAGTCGGTGAGTTCTTCTGCGGTGGAGGGACTGGGTAGGGGAGTCAAGACACGAAGGCTTGCGGCGCAAGATCGGCGCGGGCGGATTATGGCACCCGGGAGGCTGTTTTCACATGGCGCCCGCGCGGTCTTATTACCCTGACTTGCAAGCAGTGCGATAATGTTCGTCTTTGCGCCATCCCGATCTGGTCTGAATTGCTGCCGAACCGAGGTTTGATCCGGCTTCAATGGCAGACCGCGCAGGCTCCAAATCCGCCTCAAAAGGGCGGGCACGCTGGCAATCCGTTGCCGCAGTGCTGTCGAGGAGGGGCACCGATCGTTTTTCGTTAGAGAAAATCTGAAAGGTTTTATTTTTTCATGGACATGTCTACTCCTTCTGCGCCCGAAGTTCTCAACGGTTCTGACATCCTGGTTCGCTGCCTGCAAGCCGAAGGTGTCAAGTACATGTGGGGCTATCCTGGCGGCGCCGTTCTCTATATTTACGACGCCCTCTACAAACAAGACACCATTGAGCACGTGCTCGTGCGCCACGAACAGGCCGCCGTACATGCCGCTGACGGCTATGCGCGCGCCACGGGCGATGTTGGCGTGGCCCTGGTGACCTCTGGTCCCGGTGTGACCAATGCCATCACGGGCATTGCCACGGCCTACATGGACTCCATCCCGATGGTGATCCTCACGGGCCAGGTTCCGACCGCTGCGATTGGTCTGGACGCATTCCAGGAGTGCGACACCGTCGGCATCACCCGCCCCATCGTCAAACATAACTTCCTGGTCAAAGACGTTGCCGATCTGGCGCTGACCATGAAGAAGGCCTTCCACATTGCCCGCACGGGCCGTCCCGGCCCCGTGGTGGTCGACATCCCTAAGGATGTGTCGCTCAAGACCACGGCGTTCAGCTACCCTGAGACGGTCGAGATGCGCTCCTACAACCCGGTGCGCAAGGGCCACGGCGGACAAATCCGCAAGGCTGTGCAACTGCTGCTGGCGGCCAAGCGCCCCTACATCTACACCGGCGGTGGCGTGATCTTGTCGAACGCTTCGGCCGAGTTGCGCGAGTTGGTCAACCTGCTGGGCTACCCTACCACCAGCACCTTGATGGGCCTGGGTGCCATTGCGGCGTCTGACAAAACCTTCTTGGGCATGTTGGGCATGCACGGCACCTATGAGGCCAACATGACGATGCAAAACGCAGACGTTGTGCTGGCCGTGGGAGCCCGCTTCGACGACCGCGTGATTGGCAACCCCAAGCACTTCGCCCAAGTCGAGCGCAAGATCATCCACATCGACATTGACCCCTCCAGCATCTCCAAGCGCGTCAAGGTGGACATTCCCATCGTGGGCGATGTCAAGGATGTGCTGCAAGAACTGATCGCGCAGATCAAAGAGTCGAGCCAACGCGCTGACCCCAATGCACTGGGCGCTTGGTGGAGCCAGATCGCCGACTGGAAGAAGCGCGAGTGCCTGAAGTACAAAACGTCTGACGAGGTCATCAAGCCTCAGTTCGTGATCGAAACCTTGGCCAAGCTGACACGTGGCACTGACAGTTATGTCACGTCCGACGTGGGGCAGCATCAGATGTTTGCTGCGCAGTTCTACCCCTTTGACGAGCCACGTCGCTGGATCAATTCCGGTGGCCTGGGCACCATGGGAGTGGGCCTGCCGTACGCCATGGGCATCAAGCTGGCCAAGCCTGACGCGGACGTGTTCTGCGTCACGGGCGAAGGCTCGATCCAGATGTGCATCCAGGAGCTGTCGACTTGTTTGCAGTACCAGACGCCTGTCAAGGTGCTGGCGCTTAACAACCGCTACCTGGGCATGGTGCGTCAGTGGCAGCAGCTTGAATACGGCAGCCGCTACTCGCACAGCTACATGGATGCACTGCCTGACTTCGTCAAGTTGGCCGAAGCGTATGGTCACGTGGGCATGCTGGTTGAGCGTCCGGGCGATGTCGAAGGCGCCTTGCGTGAAGCCATCAAGCTGAAGGATCGCACCGTGTTCATGGACATTCGCACCGACCCGACCGAAAACGTCTGGCCAATGGTCAAGGCGGGTCAGGGCATCTCCGAGATGCTGCTGGGCTCTGAAGACCTGTAAATCTCTTTGCTCCCTGGCCTTCTCAAGCAAGGAGGCCGCAGCCAGGCGCTTTCCGGTGTCTGTGCGGGCGGTCTTCAAGCAGGGCTGGGGTTTTAGTCACCTTTGACTCATCGCACAACGTGGCCACGGTCGTCGGGTTACCGCCCGCCGACTCAAGAGCGCGAAGAACGATACCGCTATGAAACACATCATTGCATTGCTGCTTGAAAACGAACCCGGCGCGCTGTCGCGTGTGGTCGGCTTGTTTTCTGCCCGGGGCTACAACATCGAGAGCCTGACCGTGGCGCCGACCGAGG
>JAZJZP010000214.1:0-1781 GCA_040389805.1 Pseudomonadota bacterium | reverse complement strand
AAGTCTCCGATAACCAGAACAGCTTGAAGGTCGGCGCTCGCGGCCCTTCGCTGCTGGAAGATTTCATCATGCGTGAAAAGATCACGCACTTTGACCATGAGCGTATCCCGGAGCGCATCGTGCATGCCCGCGGTGTGGGGGGCCATGGTTACTTTCAGTCCTACGAGAACCATTCAGCACTGACCAAGGCTGGCTTCCTACGGGATCCCGGGCATAAAACCCCGGTATTCGTGCGATTTTCCACGGTACAAGGGCCACGCGGCTCAGGTGATACCGTGCGCGATGTACGCGGCTTTGCGGTGAAGTTCTACACCGAAGAGGGCAACTTCGACCTGGTTGGCAACAATATGCCGGTGTTTTTTATCCAGGACGCCATCAAGTTCCCGGACTTCGTGCACGCGGTAAAACCCGAGCCCCATAACGAAATGCCCACGGGCGGTTCGGCTCACGATACGTTCTGGGACTTTGTGTCGCTGGTACCGGAATCGGCGCATATGGTGATCTGGGCCATGTCCGACCGGGCGATCCCGAAAAGCCTGCGCAGTAAGCAGGGGTTTGGCGTGCACACCTTTCGCCTGATCAATGCCGAAGGCCAGTCCAACTTCGTCAAGTTTCATTGGCGCCCTACGGTGGGCACCTGTTCGCTGGTGTGGGATGAGGCGCAAAAACTGGCAGGCAAGGATACCGACTTCCACCGGCGTGACCTGTGGGAGGCCATCGAGGGTGGTGACTATCCCGAATGGGAGTTGGGGGTGCAGGTCATTCCCGAAGAAAACGAGCATAAGTTCGACTTCGACCTCCTTGACCCGACCAAGCTGATCCCTGAAGAGCTGGTGCCGATCATGCCGCTGGGCAAGATGGTGCTCAATCGCAACCCGGACAACTACTTTGCCGAGACCGAGCAAGTAGCCTTCTGCCCAGGGCATATCGTGCCGGGTATCGACTTTTCCAATGATCCGCTGCTGCAAGGTCGCCTGTTTTCCTACACCGACACGCAGATCAGCCGTCTAGGTGGCCCGAACTTTCATGAGTTGCCGATCAATCGGCCAGTAGTGCCGTTCCATAACGGCCAGCGTGATGCGATGCACCGCTCGACCATCGACAAGGGGCGTGCGTCCTATGAGCCCAACTCGATTGATGGCGGCTGGCCCAAGGAAACCCCGCCGGCAGCGCAGGATGGCGGTTTTGAAAGCTATCCAGAGCGCGTCGATGCGCACAAGGTCCGCCAGCGCAGCGAGTCGTTCGGCGATCACTTTTCCCAGGCGCGCCTGTTCTTCAACAGCATGAGCCCGCACGAGCAGGAGCACATCATCGCGGCCTACAGCTTTGAGCTGGGCAAGGTCGAGCGTGAGTTTATCCGGGCGCGCCAGGTCAATGAGATCCTGGCCAATATCGATCTGGGGCTGGCCAAGCGCGTGGCGCAGAACCTCGGCCTGCCGGCGCCGAAAAAAGGCACCGTGGCAGTGCGCAAGACCGCGCCAGAACGCTCGCCGGCCTTGAGCCAGGCCAATCTGCTGTCGGGGGATATCAAGACGCGCAAGGTGGCGATCCTGGCGGCCAATGGTGTGGATGGGGCAGCCATCGCCGCGTTGCAAAAGGCGCTGGCCAAGGAAGGCGCCCATGCCAAGCTGCTGGGGCCGACCTCGGCGCCAGTAACCACGGCCGATGGCAAGCACTTGGTGGTGGATGCCTCGATGGAAGGCTTGCCGTCGGTGGCGTTCGACGCGGTGTTTGTGCCGGGTGGGGCGAAGTCGATCCAGACGTTGAGCGGTGATGGCGTG
>JAZJZP010000213.1:0-3435 GCA_040389805.1 Pseudomonadota bacterium | reverse complement strand
AATATCTCTGGGGCGCGGATGCTAACCTAGCCGTATCTGGCGGCCGAGGGGCGAACGCAGCGGCGGATTGGGCGGCCAACAAGACAATCACGCTGCCTGACTGGCGCGGGCGTGCATTGGCTGGCCTTGACGACATGGGCGACCAATGCCTCCAGGTTGTCAAATACCGATGCCCGCTCACCCATCGGGGTCAGGGCCTCGACCGCATCCCAGCCCAAGCCAGCACTATGGCAAAAAGCCAAATCGACCTCTTCAAGTGACCAGGGCAGCAAGGCCTTCATCGTGCCCAGCTTCATGGTGTTGGAGCGAGGCTCGAACACCGCCAGGATGCGCTGGTTCGGGCCCAATCGGCGGCGCAAGCCATCCACCGTGGTGCGAATGGCGGTGGGGTGGTGCGCGAAATCGTCGTAGACCGTGATGCCCTGGACTTCGCCACGCAGCTCCAGCCGGCGCTTGACGTTGGCAAACGCGCTCAGGGCCTCGCACGCGACCTGAGGCGGCACGCCCACATGCTCGGCCGCGGCAATCGCGGCCAAGGCGTTCATCTGGTTGTGCTCGCCCATCAGGCTCCACTCGACACGCCCCACCAGGACGGCGGCCTTGAGCACATCAAAGGCATGGGGCTCGCCGCGGGCACGCAAGCCCGGCACATCGCCGCGCACGCCAAAGCGAACGGTCTCGCTCCAGCAACCACGGTCGAGCACGCGCTGCAGGCTTTCTTCACGGGCATTGACCACCAGTCGGCCCAGGCGAGGCACCGTGCGCACCAGGTGATGAAACTGCGTCTCGATGGCCGCCAGATCCGCAAAGATATCGGCGTGGTCAAACTCAAGGTTGTTGAGGATGGCGGTACGCGCCTGGTAATGCACGAACTTGCTGCGCTTGTCGAAAAACGCCGTGTCGTACTCGTCGGCCTCGATCACAAACGGGTGCCCGGCCCCCAAACGAGCCGACACGCCGAAGTTCTCCGGCACGCCCCCCACCAAGAATCCAGGTTGCAGACCGGCATGTTCAAGGATCCAGGTCAGCATGGACGTGGTTGTGGTTTTGCCATGGGTGCCTGCCACCGCCAGCACATGGCGGCCGCGCAGCACGTTCTCGCTCAACCATTGCGGGCCGCTGGTGTAGGGCAGGCCCGCATCCAAAATGGCTTCCATCAAGGGGTTGCCGCGCGAGACCACATTGCCCACCACAAACAGGTCGGGCTTGAGGTCCAGCTGTTCAGGGGTGTAGCCCTCGATCAACTCGATGCCCAAGGCCCGGAGCTGATCGCTCATGGGCGGGTAGACGCCGGCGTCGCAGCCGGTGACGCGGTGGCCGGCTTCTCGCGCCAGGGCCGCCAGGCCCCCCATGAAGGTGCCGCAAATGCCTAGGATATGGATGTGCATACTGCTTAGATGAACGCTTGGGCGGCCGCGGCCACCGTGTCGGTGATGTCTTGCTCGGTGTGGGCGGCGCTCACAAAGCCCGCTTCATACATGGCCGGTGCAAGGTATACGCCACGGGTCAGCATGCCGTGAAAGAACCGATTGAACTTGTCCGACCCATGGGCCATGACCGCCTGGTAGTTCTGCGGCAAGGTGTCGGCAAAAAAGAAGCCGAACATGCCGCCCTGGCTGTCGCCCACCAAGGGAACGCCCGCCTGTTGGGCGGCGCCGACCAGGCCTTGCACCAAGCTTTGGGTGCGTTGTCCCAGGGCTTCAAAAAAGCCGGGACGCTGGATGATCTTGAGTGTGGTCAGGCCGCAAGCCGTGGCCACCGGGTTGCCCGACAAGGTGCCTGCCTGATAGACCGGCCCCAAGGGCGCCAACTGGGCCATGATCTCTGTGGGGCCTGCAAAAGCCGCCAGGGGCATGCCCCCGCCGATGACCTTGCCGAAGACGCTCAGATCGGGTTTGAACCCCTCAATCTGCTGGGCATACAGACTTTGGGCGCCGCCCAGGGCGACGCGAAAGCCCGACATCACCTCGTCAAACACCAGCAGGGCGCCGTGCTCAGTGCACAGCTCGCGCAGGCGCTTCATGAAAGGCACGCTGGCGCGCACAAAATTCATGTTGCCGGCAATGGGCTCGATCATCACGCAGGCGATCTCTTTCCCTGCTTGAGCAAACGTCTGCTCAATCTGTTCGATGTTGTTGTACTCCAGCACCAGGGTGTGCTGCACCACCTCAGGCGGCACGCCAGCGCTGGTCGGGTGCCCAAAGGTGGCCAAACCTGAACCGGCTTTGACCAGCAAGGCGTCGGCGTGGCCGTGATAGCACCCTTCAAACTTGACGATCTTGCTGCGCCCCGTGAAACCACGCGCCAGGCGAATGGCACTCATGCCGGCTTCGGTGCCGGAGCTGACCAGTCGCACCTGCTGGGCGCTGGGCACCAGCTTGAGGATCTCTTCGGCCAGTTCGACCTCACGCTCGGTAGGGGCGCCAAAGGAGAAGCCGTCCAACGCGGCCTTTTGCACCGCCTCAAGCACCTCGGGGTGACCATGGCCCAGGATCATCGGCCCCCACGAGCCGATGTAGTCGATGTAGCGCTGGCCCTCGGCGTCCCACATATAGGCACCTTGCGCGCGGGCAATGAAACGAGGCGTGCCGCCGACGGCACGAAAGGCCCGCACCGGCGAGTTCACGCCTCCGGGGATGACGCGCTGGGCGCGTTCGAACAAGGCTGCGTTAGTGGACATTGCGTGATGAAGGAGAGATGTCGTTGTCGGTCAAGGTGATCTCGCCACCGGATTCTTCGTCAGTGGGTTCTTCACCCTCTTCGCCAGGGGGGAGGGCCCAGAAGAAGCGATCCGGGATCACCCCGCCCATGCCGGGTCGAAAGCCCGAGTCCAAGGCTTGATCCAGAAAGCTCAAGGCTTCGGACACGGCCATTTCCATGGTGCTCTCGGTGGCCAAAATGGCGGCCAGGGCAGCAGACAAAGTGTCACCCGCGCCAACGAAACTGGCTTCAAAGCGCTCAAAGCGCTCGCCGGAGATGGCGCCCTGGGCGGTCGCGAGCACGTTGTCGATGAACTGGTCGGGCAATTGAATGCCGGTCACCAGCACGTACTCGCAGCCACTCTCACTGGCGGCCACGGCCAACTCGCGTGCAGAGGGTGAGCGCTCGGACTCCCACTCGGGCAGCAGGAAGTCGGTCAAGGTCTTGTGGTTGCCCACAAGCACCAAAGTCGCGGGCAGGATCAATTCACGAAATGCCTCCAAATAGGACATCTGCGCGTCTTCTTCCATCCATGAGACGTTGGGTAAATAAGACACCAAGGGAATGTCGGTGTAGTCCGAAAGGATTTCGGCGACCACGCTCACCCCTTCGGCACTGCCTAAAAAACCGACCTTCCATGCCGAAATAGTGGCGTCTTCCAGGATGGTTCGCGCCTGATCAGAAACCGCATCGGAGTCGATTTCGTGCATTTCAAACACTTCAGCGGTATCTCGA
>JAZJZP010000212.1:0-5866 GCA_040389805.1 Pseudomonadota bacterium | reverse complement strand
GCACGACGGAAGTGGCGGTGTTATCGCTCGGCGGCATCGTCTATGCGCGCTCGGTGCGCGTCGGCGGCGACAAGATGGACGAGGCGATCATCTCCTACATCCGCCGCTACGCCAACCTGCTCATCGGCGAAACCACCGCCGAAAAAATCAAGAAGGAAATCGGCGCCGCCTGCGCTCCCGAAAACGGCGAAGGCCGCCCAGCTACCGAGGGTCACGATCCTGGTCGGACGGGCCTCGCGAAGCGTCTGCGCGAGGTAGCCGCGGCAGGCCTCGACGTGCTTCTCCTCGACGTCGGCGTTGCCGGGGCAGCACCCGACCGCGTTCGCGATGGCGACCGGGCCGGTCCACCACTGCGCGAGGAGCTTCCGAAGCTTTTCGCCGCTGGGGCCCACGAACAAGAACACGCCCTTGGGCTTGTTCGGATCTTCCAGGCCCGCACGGGCAGTGCGCACGCGCTGGGCAATGGCGCCCAGGGCATGGTCTTGCCCAATGACGCGCTCTTGCAAGGTGGCTTGCAGATTGCGCACGGTCTTGATCTCGTCCTTGACCATCTTGCCCAGCGGGATGCCCGTCCAGGCGGCGACGATTTCGGCCACCACATGGCCATCGACCTGCATCGGCACCAAAGGCGTCTCGCCTTGCAAGGCAGCCAGTTCAGCCTGCTTGAGCGAGAGCAGTTCATGCTCGGGGCTGGCATGCGTGACCACGGCCTTCTTGCGGGCCTTGGTCGCCGCCTTGGCTCCATCGTCTTGACTGGACGCGCTGCTCGCGTCGCCACCCAGCGCAGCGGCCTGTGCCTCCAGCTTGGCGCGCAAGTCGCGGATGTCGTTCACCAATTGCTGCTCAAACACCCAGCGCGATTCATCGGCGTGCAAAGCAGCCTCAATGGCTTGGCGCTCGACCTGCAACTCGTCCAGGCGGGTGCCATGGCGGGCGCCCGTGGCCGCTTCGCGTTTCAAGGCCAGGGTCTCGGCATCCAGGCGCTCCATTCGTTTGCGGGCGTCTTCAATGCGAGCCGGGGTGGCGCTTTGACCCAAGGCCACCTTGGCACAGGCCGTGTCCAGCACGCTGATGGCCTTATCGGGCAGTTGACGCCCGCTGATGTAGCGCGCCGACAGGCGCACAGCCTCGGAGATGGCCTCGTCAAACAAGCGCACGCCAAAGTGCTTTTCCATCAGCGGCGCCATGCCGCGCAGCATCGCGCAGGCCAGCTCTTCTGACGGCTCCTCGACCTTGATGACCTGAAAGCGCCGCGCCAAGGCCGCGTCCTTTTCAAAGTATTTTTTGTACTCGCCCCAGGTGGTTGCGGCAATGGTGCGCAACTCGCCACGCGCCAGGGCGGGCTTGAGCAGATTGGCCGCGTCGTTCTGGCCCGCCTGGCCGCCGGCACCGATCATGGTGTGGGCTTCGTCGATGAACAAGATGATCGGATGCGGGCTCTTTTTGACCTCGTCGATCACGTTCTTGAGTCGGTTTTCAAACTCGCCCTTGACCGACGCACCGGCCTGCAACAAGCCCATGTCCAGCACATGAATGGCCACGCCCTTGAGTGAATCGGGCACATCGCCCAACGCCACGCGCAAGGCCAGCCCCTCGACGACGGCGGTCTTGCCGACCCCCGCTTCACCCGTCAGGATGGGGTTGTTCTGGCGCCGACGCATGAGGATGTCGATGGCTTGGCGAATCTCGGCATCGCGGCCAATCACGGGGTCGACCTTGCCATCCAGCGCCCGTTGCGTCAGGTTCGTGGTGAACTGATCCAGCGCCGGTGTTTTGCCCGCCAGGGTGTCGCTGGCATTGGCCTCATCGGCGATCGCATCACCGCCCTCCCCGCTGGCATCGGCATCACGCACACCCTGGCTGGCTTCAGGCGACCCACGCGTCACCTCGGCCAGCTTGTGCTTCAACTCGTCCAGCTTGAACTGCGCAAACAACTTGGATGCCCGATAGGCCAACTGGCTCAACGACGGTTCGGTCAACAAGGCCAGCAACAAATGCGCGCTGCGGATGCGCGTGGTGTGCGAATCGAGCGAGGCGATCAACCAGGCATGCTCCAGCAGCACGGGCAAGTGCGCCGAAAACACCGGCGTGCGGCCATTGCCGGTCTTGAAGCGCGTCAGCTCGGCTTCGAGATCGCGCTGCAGCTCGGTCATCGACACGCCCTGACGCTGACACAGCACCGTCAGATCGCTCTGGGGCTGCTCCAGCAAGGCCAGGAACAAATGCTCAAGGTCGACCTCGTAATGGCCACGGCCCATGCACAGGCTGGCCGCACGCTCCGCCGCTTTGCGCGTGGTGTCGTTGAGCTTGGAGATCAGGGTTTTCAGGTTCTGGCTCATGGTGATGACAGCGTCGAATAGATGGTTTAGTTATGGAGGAAAACTCAGGCCGCCGCGTGGATGTCGTAACTGACATCGTCGCGGTCGTCGTTGGCCGGTCGGGTTTGCAAGAAGGTGTCCCAGCCCAAACGGGCTTGCGTGGGTGGGCGCGTCGAGTCCAAGGCACTGCTGCGCACCTCGTCCCTTTTCAATTTGAGATTGACCTCGAACTCCAGGCTCACACCGTTGAGCAAGGTCAGCAACTCACGCAGGGCCAAGGCACCAGGCTCGCCCGGCAAGAAGCGCCTGAAGCGCACGTGGTCCAGTGGCCCCAGCACAATGCGCATGCGCAGGTCACGCTGCCACACCCGCTCGCCCAACACGGCCGATTGGCCCAGGCACCCTTGTCCCAATCGCCCCAGGACATGGCGCCCTGCTTCAGGCAACTGGTACCAGCGACCCACGAATTGCTCAAGCTGAACAGGCACACCCAGGTAGCCCTGCAACACCTGCTGCAACTGCCGTGCCGACAGCGTACGTTGCTGCACTGTGCCGGCGTAGAACGCTAAAGCTTCGTCGGCCAGCCCACTGCGCGCCGTGTCCGCACGTTCACGCAAGGACTTCTGCCCCATGCCCGCCAAGGCCAGGGCCATCGGCATGAAGCGCTGACGGCGGTCGCCCTCGTATTGGATGTACAGGCGGTGCTTCTTCCAGGCCTGATAAAACAGCATCACCGCACGGTTGCTGAACACATCCATGAAGGCCCGCGCGGCGGTGTCCTTCTGATAAAGCTCACGCTGCGCCAGCGACTCGGTGTAGTGCATGGGCAGCGTACCCGTGACGCCCAACAAGCCCATGAAAGCGGGGGTCAGGTCGATGCGCTCGATGCTGTCGTGAGAAGGCACGCCCTCCGCCACCACCTCGCCTTCGCGGCGGTGCAACAACAAGGACTCGATCTCACTGGAGGGAAACGCCAGCGAGATCGAATTGCGAAAGTTGACTTTGTTCAAGCCCTCTTGCGTGACCAGCCAGCGCTCCAACAGGCGCACCGCCTGAAAGAAGCCAAACCGCTGCGGCTCACGCAGCAGTTGCTCGATCACACCAGTGGTTTGTCGCCGTTGCGGGGTGGACATTTCAGCACCTCCTCCTGTGTGCGCGCCGACACGATGGTCAACTGCGTGAAACTATTGACGTGCACATACAGGCCAAAGAAATGGTCCAGCACCGCGGCCAGCAAACCCAGGCCCGTGCCCACAAAGCTGTCCTCATCCACCGTGATGCGCACCTCGGTGCCGCGCACGAAGGTGGCAAAGGGCTCGCCGGGCAACCACGCTGTCGCTGGCTTGAACGCCACCGCCACCAAGCCATCGACCTGACGACGGTTCGAGGCACTGCGCGGCAAGTCGTACAAACGCAGCATCTCTTTGAGCGCATCAATGCCACCACCCGACAAGGACAAGTGGTTGAGCGAAAGGTGCGAAATCAAGCGCCACAAGGTGCCCCGACCACGCTCAAAGCGATGGCTGGGCGTGGGCTTGCGCAGCAACTTGACCTCACGCGCCAGACTGCCGCCCTCCATGAACAGGTCTCCGCCCACCGCGCCAAACGGCAGCAAGCTGGGCAGGTCGCGGTTGGTTGCCGTCACCTGCAGCGACAGCGTTTCGGTCTGAGGCAAGGCCGGGTTGAAGTCGACATCCACCATCGAGATTTCAGTCTCATACCCGGGGCTCTGCTGCGCAACGTCTTCATCGCGGCGGGCCGTCCAATAGCGCCCAGGCACACGGGCCTCGCCACGCGAGGACGAACGTTGCTTGCGCAAGGCCGCCAAATTGGGCGCCACGCTGCTCAGGTCAGCCTCGTCCAGCGGCAACAAATCGTCGTGCCTGAGCGAGAAGAAGGGACGAAACTCATCGACAGACTCTCCCTGCGGCGTCTGCAACACCCTGAACACCTTGTCGATCGAACACACCTCGTAGCCAAAGGCCCGACGGCTATCGACCAGCACGGGGTAGCTGGCTGAGGTGTGGGTGATTCGAATCGGATCGGCAGGCTGACTGAACAGATTGACCACCGGCGAGCACCCCAGCACCAGGCTGCGGGCATGGATGGTTTCGAGCAAACGCGACTCGTCAGAATCAGAGCGGATACCCGACAGCAACAGATGCAAAGTCAATGACCGTGGGCCGCGCGGCTTGGCATCATCACCACCACTGCTGTCCGCACTGGCCTGACTCAAGTTGGCAGGCACCGGAACGGTCAGATCAATGAAATTGAACTTGTCAGGAAAAACAAAATACTCGGTCAACAGCCGATACGCCGCATGCGATCGCTCATCAAAATCAATCAACGCTTCATCATCGGCAAAGCCCACCAAGCGAGGCTTTGCATCTTCAACACCCGCCGAGGCCGCCGAGATCCAGGGCCGGTGCGGATCGGTCTGGGTCATCACGCCCATCACCTTCTGGCTCAAGGCCTCACGCAACACGCTGACCTGGGATGACTCTCCATCCAGGTACACCCGCAGCGGCTCGCCCGACAACACCGCCCACGTTGCCTGCGGGGACAGCAGCTCCAGTGTGATGGACAACACCGACGTGGCCCCGGATGGCAATCGCGTGCCTTCTGGCGCCAAGATGGAGT
This sequence comes from Pseudomonadota bacterium, assembly GCA_040389805.1. Lineage (GTDB taxonomy): Bacteria > Pseudomonadota > Gammaproteobacteria > Burkholderiales > Burkholderiaceae_C > Aquabacterium. The sequence continues at coordinate 908 of JAZJZP010000212.1, read as the reverse complement.
TGCGAAACGAGACCTGGGAGATTCGCAAAGGCCGCAAGCTCACCGACTGGGTGGTTCTGAACTTGCAGACCACCCCTTTGACCGGCCGGGTGGTCAGCACCGTGCCGCGCGCCACTTCAGCGGCTTGACTCATCTGCCCCGCCGCCGCTCCTAAGTCAAACTGGGCAATCGAGCATGAAGGGAAGGGCCGAAGGTAGTGCGGATACAGCACCTCCAGCATCGACTCGGTGAACAGCGGGAAATCATCGTCCAGCCGCTTGTGAACCCGTGCCGCCAGCAGCGCGAATGATTCAATCATCCGCTCGACGTGCGGATCTTGCGAGACATCGTTGGCCAGTTGCAGGCGCCCCGCGATCTTGGGGTAACGCTCAGCAAAGGACACGGACGACTGCCGCAGCAGCGCCAGTTCGCGCTCGTAATGGGGCAGTAAGTTTTCCATGATCAAGAACCCTGAATACGGCTAGGGGTTGCGTCCGCGGGACACCTGATAGCGCTGGCTGACAGGCTGCAGCACGGCATCGAAGCTGACCACTTCATTGGTTTCATGCGCGATCAACAGCGCTTGAATGGCAAAGTGCAGGCGCTGGCCCGGACCTTCGTTGCTGTTGACCTGAACGACGGGGTCTTTCAAGCGCGGTTCATGCACCCGCAAGGCCGCACGGATGTCTTCACAAATCAACGCGCGGTCACCTTGGTTGGCCAAACTGAGGGACACAAAATCCTTCAGCCCAAAAGACAAGAGCGATTGCTGGCAATGCTGATAGCCCTGCAGCGTCGAGGCCTGCAGGCCACACCGAGCGTTCAGCAACGACTCCACATCACGAGCCACACTGTCTTTGAGCTGATCAACCGACGTGTGTCCGCGCTCATCGCTGCGGTTATCGGTGAGTTTTTCAAACAGATTCAGA
>JAZJZP010000211.1:0-24613 GCA_040389805.1 Pseudomonadota bacterium | reverse complement strand
CCTGGGGTGATGGTCTCCACCAGTATCGGCGCCGGGATGTTCATGCGGCCCATCAGGATCTGTTGCCCCAAGATCTGCCAAGTGGCGCTGGACTGGGCCATTTGCTGCTGCAACCACGCCGTTTGGGTCGCGCCCATGATCTGACGATTCGGGTTGCCCACAGCAGCCTTGAACGCCGCCCCATCAAAACCGGCCGCGGTGAAGTAATCGGCATAGCTCAATTGCTTGTCACGGCCGATCACGCGGGTGTCCAGCATGTGCAGCGACACCAAGTTGCCGAAGTCAAAACTGCGGTAAATGATGGAGGGCTGGGCGTTGCGGGTTGGCATCCACTCGTGGTAGGCCTGCATGGCGGCGGCCTTGCGAACAGAGAACAGCCCTTCGGTGTCTGGCTGATGGTTCTCGGCGCCGTCCATCCAGGTGTCATTGGCGAACTCATGGTCGTCCCACACGGCGATCATCGGAGCCACGGCGTGCAAGGCCTGCAAGTCCTTGTCACCCTTGTACTGGGCATGACGCAGACGGTAGTCACGCAGGCTCAGTATCTCGGCGGCGGGGTTGACCAACCGGCCCAATTCGGCCGCGTTGGCGGACGCATAACCACCCTGCCCGTATTCATAAAGGTAGTCACCCAGGTGCACGGTGGCGTCCAAGTCATGGCGGCGTGCCGCGTCGGCATACACGTTGAAGTAACCCGCCGGGTAGTTGGCGCACGAGAACACCGCCAGCTTGACCTGATCCACCTGGCCTGTGGGCAAGGTGCGGGTGCGGCCCACCGGCGACTCGGCCTCGTTGCACTTGAAGCGGTAATAGTAGGTTGTGGCTTCTTGAAGGCCCAAGGCGTCTACCTTGACGGTGTAGTCAGCGGCGGCAGAGGTCACGGCGTGGCCCTTGCTCACCACATCCCTGAAGCGGGCGTCGCGGGCGATCTCCCAGCGCACACGTACCTTGGCGTCGGCGCGGGGGATGATGGGCGTGACCCGTGTCCACAAAATCACGCGGTCGCTCAAGGGGTCGCCACTAGCCACACCGTGCGTGAAGCGGGCGCGCATGCCATGGTCATCGCCATGGTCGTCATCGCGGTCATGGGCCTGTGCGAGCAAGGGCAAAGCACTCAGCGCACCGGCGCCAACGGCCAGCTGGCGCACAAACGTGCGGCGGCCCGTATCGGCGGGAGCGCCTTCTTGAATGAGGTTGGTCAGGCGACGTGTCGAACGGGTCATGCGGGCACTCCTTGGAAACATCCAGGGATCATTGCCAGCGGGAATGACGCTGTTGTGACGAACGGACTATGGGGGGATGAGAAAGGCAGGGAGGTTGCTCGGCTGGGTTGGTTGGGGTATGGCGGCTGACGACCCGTTGCTGTCGGTTAGTCGAGGGCCTTCCTTGGCGAAGCATTTGCGCGAGATCAGGCCACTCATGTCTCAAGCCGCGGATGTCGGGTGGACAACGCAGCGAGGTAAAGGAGGAGGGGTGGACGCAGTCCGCCCCGGGGGACAGGAGCGGAGTTGTCCACCCGGCGTCCGTGGCCCACACACAGTTCGCACACGAAAGACAGCATGTGGCCGTCAACTGCCCAATGAGCATATCGATAGTCAGTGTCGCGACACATGGATCCCGAAGGGACCAAGGGCGACTTGGCCCTGACAGATGGGGGCTTTGCCGCTTTCTTTCTCAAGGAGGTCATGAAGAACTCGACTACCCCAGAGATCGCAAAGGCTCACGAACCTTGGGACAAGGGCAAGCTGATCGGACAGAAGGCGCCGCTTAAGCCAAAGGACATATGGGCCATCCGAGTTCGTTTGCAGATAGAACGACGGGCCAAAGATCTTGCTCTGTTCAATTTGGGATTCGGCCGCAACCTGATGGGATTGCAAAGCTGGGCATCAGCATTGATCGACGTATTAACATGTTTCGACGCAATCAAAGGAGACCAAAATGGTGGCGTCAGTTGTGGTCGAGCAGACCATTCAGAGTGGGGTAATGCCTCGGCTTGCGCATTACCGCACCAGTCGCCAAAGCTGCACATGTGGCACGCGGCACCCCCATCAGAGTGGAAGTTGTCGAGGGCGGTTTCTTTGTTCGCGTGTGCGGCAAGCCAAAGTTGTCGCTTGCGCAGAAGCTTAAGGCGTTCGACCCTGAGCAGTACGGTGGAGAGGCGATGGCCAGTGGTCGGGTAGGCAAGGAAATTTTCTAATGGCAGCAACAAGCAAGCTGTAGGTTACGTGCTCACGCATCAGCCCAAGTCGTTTGATTGGCGCGTCCGTGGCGCGCGACCCCATCACTGGAAGCAAGTCACTCCTGCGCTCTTTCAAGACGCCTGCGAAGGCTTGAATTCCATCATTCAAATCGGCGTTTAACGCATGGACAGTGCAGCAACGCAGTTCGCTTGCTGTCATCCCATGGGGTAAACGCGTGAACGCCCTGTTTGCATGCAGGTGCCTTGCACCCAGACTTTCCCTATGACCGTCACGCTCAGTCAATACTTGGTCAGCAAAGCCAATGTCATGTCGCATGCCGATAACTAACATCGCTCCATCTTCAACTTGAGCGTCAACAGATCATGACAAACGATAAAAAGCTGAACCGCCGCCAATGGGGCCAAAGCGTCCTGGCTGTCGGAGCCCAACTCGGGCTCGGCAGCGTCGGCTTGCCAATGCGGGCACTGAGCATGGGAGTGCCCACCGCCGCCGCCCTCGGCGCGCTGATGACCGAAGACGCCTACGCAGCACAAAGCGACGAATACGTACCCAACCTGGTGGTGGGCACGGGTTATGGCGGTTCGGTGACCGCCTTGCGCCTGGCTCAGCAGGGCTATCGCGTCACCATGCTGGAGATGGGTCAGCTGTGGAACACGCCCGGCAAAGACGGCAAGGTCTTTTGCAAGCCCTTCTCGCCCGATGAGCGGGCCATGTGGTTCAAGGACCATATTACGGCGGTGTTCTCGACCATCGGTGGGATCATCCCGATCAGCAGCTTGTTGAAGGTGCCCGTGTCTGCCGGCATCCTCGATGTGGTGTCGTCCCCCAACATGAACGTCTACCTCGGTCGTGGGGTGGGCGGCGGATCCTTGGTGAACCTGGCCATGCTGATCACGCCCTACCGAGAGACGCTGCAACGCATCATGCCGGCCAGCATCTCGATCGATGAGATGTACAACACCTACTTCCCCCGCGCACTCGCTGGCTTGAAGGGCAACAAGATTCGGCCGGCCTACTTCCAGACCAGTGCCTACCATCGCTATGCCCGTGTCGCCTGCACCCAGGCGGCCAAGGCCGGCATCCCATGGCGCTCGCTCGATTCAGGCTACGACATGGCCTACATGGAGCAGGAAGAAGCCGGCACCGTGCCCAAGTCAGCACTGGGCAGCGAAGGTGGCTTTGGCAACAACTACGGCAAGAGCAGCCTGGATAAAAACTACCTGGCCGAAGCGGTCGGCACCGGGCTGGTTCGCATCCAGCCCCTGACAGAGGTCACCTCGATCAGCCGCGCAAGTGATGGACGCTACCTGGTGTCCACACGCCAGATCGACGTGTCGGGCACGGTGCTGGCCACGCGCGTGATCAGCTGTGATCGCTTGTATTTGGGTGGCGGCAGCATCGGCACCACGCAGTTGCTGGTGAAGTGCCGCGCCACCGGGACGCTGCCCAATCTCAACGAACACGTTGGGACGCGTTGGAGCTCCAATGGTGAGATCTTCATGGTCCGTAATGTGTTCACGCCGACCGGCTCCAAGACCTCGGTGTTGCCGTGCACGGGCATCGACGCGCTGGATCATCGCAACCAGCAGGTGTACTCGATGAACATCGCCATGCCGCTGGGGATCGACACTTTCTCCACGGCGCACATCACCATGACGCAGACGCCGGAGCTGGGCCACTTCACGTATGACGCGCAAAAGCAGCAGTCGGTGTTGCAATGGTCGTCTACGGCCAAGAACGAGCCCGTCACCAGTGCGCGCCACGTGTATGACCGCATCAACAAGGTCAATGGCGCCACGTACAACAAGAGCTGGTTTGGCGGCGGCGGCAAGACGGTCGGTGACGATTCCACGTATCACCCGCTGGGCGGCTGCCCCATTGGCTTGGCAACGAGCGACATCGGCGAAGTCAAGGGCTATCCGGGCATGTTTGTGATGGACTCGTCGCTGTTCCCGGATTCACTGGTGGCCAACCCGGCCTTGTCCACAACGGCGCTGGCAGAGCGAAACATTGAGCGGATCATTGCTCAGATGCGCTAACAGGTCAGCAACTGCTCTTGCTAAATTAATACGCAATATCGTATATTGCGGAAATGCAAAATACTTTATCGCGTATACGCAATCCGGAGACCATCAGGCGTTTGGGTGGCAGGCTTCGCCAACAGCGCGAACGGGCCAAGCTTGCCCAAGGCAAGGTCTCCGGTATGCGTCAAGCCACCGTGTCCAAGATAGAAAACGGCGGTGACGTGACGCTCGACAGCTTTGTGTCCTATGCGGCCGCCTTGGGGCTGGAAATCACCCTGGTGCCCATCGGTCAGGCCTCGAAACACGAAGCATCGGTTGCGGGCCATCCACAAACCAAGCCACTTGACTTGTTGGCCCAGTTTGACGATCTCAAGGATGCGCCATGAGCAAAGTCGCCACGCTGGAAGTCATGCTGCACGACACGCTCGTGGGTTACCTGACCCACTACCCGGATGAGCGGACCACCTTTGTCGTCGATGAAAGCTACATCGAGTACGGCGCGGGCCGCCCCATCCTGTCATTGTCACTGGCCAGGCCAAACGATGAGGGTGCGACCCGCGCTCTCTTGCTGGACGATCGCAACAAGTCGGCCAATCCGAAGGCGCCACCTTTTTTCTCCAACTTGTTGCCAGAGGGCGGGTTGAGAAAACGCATTGCCATGGGGCTCAAGGTGCATGAAGACCGCGAGTTCATGCTGCTGTCGGCCCTGGGTGAAGATCTACCAGGTGCGGTCATCATGCGCGCGGTAGATACGCCGGCTCATTTGTTCGGGCGTCGGGGCGCCAAGCCAGATGCCGAGGACAGCGATGCGTTGAGGTTTGCGCTGGCTGGCATGCAGATGAAGTTCTCCATGCTGCAGCAAGGCGAGCGATTCACCCTTGCCGGCGCCGGTCAGCTTGGCAACTACATCGTTAAGCCGCCCGCCCATGACTTCGAAGCCCTGCCGATGGTGGAAGCCGCCATGATGGAAACAGCCAGGGCCGTAGGTATCGATGTGCCCGAGGTTCAATTGCTGCCGCCCACCAGCATTGAGGGGTTGTCCAATATGTCGGGCTATCGCCGCGATGAGCCCTTTTATGCCGTCCGCCGCTTTGACCGCACAGAGGCGGGCCGTGTCCACGTTGAGGACTTCGCCCAGGTTTTTAACCTGCGGGTAAACAACAAGTATGACAAGGCCAACTACGAGATGATTGCCAAGACGCTGCTGTTGTACGGCGGTGGTTTGGCTGATCTGCAGGAGATGAGCAGGCGCCTTGTTCTCAATGTGTTGCTGGGCAATGGCGATGCGCACATCAAGAACTGGTCCCTCATCTACGACGATCCCGCTCAGCCCAGGTTGGCGCCGGCCTATGACTTGGTGTCCACCGTGGTCTACACGAAGCAGGACACGTCCCTTGCATTGAACATGGGCGGGGTCAAGACGTTCGCAGACATCTCAATCAATACCTTCAAGACGCTGTTCGAGCGCATCGGTATCGCAGACCGGGTACTTGAAGGCTTGTTGGAAGAGACGAGCTCAACAGGCCGCAAAATCCTAGAGACGTGGGAGGACGTGTACAGGCAAAAGCACGTACCCGAGGCACTGATCGACAAAGTCAGGTCACATCAGGATGGCTTGGCTTTGACGCGCGAGCTTCGGATTGTGCAGTCGTAGCAAGGTCAGCAGGGTTGGACTACTAGCGCGTATTGCCTCACCACTGACGTGCTTCAGTGGCGGTAGTCCTCTTCCCGTTGGTGCCGAACGGCACCCACCACGACGTGGTCATCGACGATCTCAAAGAGAACGATGTAACCCGTGCCACCAAATGGAACGATCAATTCGCGCGAGCGACCATTGCCCAGCTCAGCCCGACGGCATGAGTAAGGCGACCATGACAGCAGGCGCATTCCCTCACGGATGGCGTCCAGTGCTCGTTGTGGCGTGGTCCAGTCCGGTGTCTCGCTCGCGAGCTCGCGCTCAAGGGCAAAGTCCTCCAGACGCCGCAGGTCCACCACCGCCTCTTGCAGCAGCGTGACCGTGTATTTCGCCGTCACCGGCCTGCGCGCTGAGTGGCTCGGCGTTTGGCATCATCAAGGCGCGCCTGCAGGTCGTCCATGACCTCGTCGACCGTGTGCCCGCCGCCGTCTTGCTTCCACCGCTTGATCGCCGCCTCGCCACGGGTGACGAACTCGGACTGCACACGACGCCAAGCCGCGGCCGCGACGACCGCCTCCTCGATGAACTGGGTCAGCGACTCGCCCTCGCGCAGGACAGCCTCGACTTCGGCCCGGACCTCGGGCTCGACACGAATGGGAGGAAAGGTGGCAGAGCGCATACCGCAAATGTATAGCAAACGTGCTACACCAGCAATACCGTGAGCGCATTGCCGGGGATTCATGGGCCCCTACTCCGCATCCCCCTGCACCCCAGGCATCGCCCGCTGAAACGCGCCCACCGCCTCACACTGCGCGGCGATGCGCGCAATCACCGGCATCGCCGAAAAATCGCAGTTCAAGCGCCGGGCATTGAACACCTGCGGCAGCAGGCAGCAGTCGGCCAGAGTGGGTGCATCGCCATGGCAAAACAGCCCGGTGCGGGCATCGTTGGCCAGCAGCGCCTCCACCCCTGCCAGCCCGAGTTCGACCCAGTGCCGATACCAGGTGTCGCGGGCGGTTTGGTCTGCACCCAGCACGTCTTTCAGGTAGTGCAAGACGCGCAGGTTGTTGAGCGGATGGATGTCGCACGCAATCGTCTGCGCCAGTGCGCGCACGCGGGCACGACCCAGCGCGTCAGCAGGCAACAGAGGCGGTTGGGGGTGGGTCTCGTCCAGGTATTCGATGATGGCCAAGGACTGCGTCAGCGTGGCGCCGTCGTCGACCAAGGTGGGCACCGTGCCCAGGGGGTTTTTGGCGCGGTAGTCGGGGGTGTGTTGCTCGCCACCGCCATGGCCACAGCCACCGTCGCCACCGCGCAAAAGGTGCACCGGCACGGCTTCAAAATCCAGCCCCTTGAGGTGCAGCGCGATGCGCACCCTGAACGCCGCCGAGCTTCTAAAGTAGGTGTACAGGAGCAACATGCCGCTCAGCCCTCGCAAGGCGCCACGACTTGGTCTATGGCGCCAAAAATACTGGTCCCTTGCAGATCGACCATGTCGATGCGAACCCGGTCGCCAAAGCGCAGAAACTCCGTGGAGGCAGCCCCCGTTTCAATGGCCTCATACATGCGCAGCTCGGCAATGCAGGCATAGCCCACGCCCCCGTTGGCGATGGACGAGCCATGCAAGCCGCCTTGTTTGTTGGACACCGTGCCCGAGCCGATGATCGAGCCCGCACCCAATGCCCGGGTCTTGGCCGCATGGGCCATCAGTTGCGCAAAGTTGAACACCATGTCCACGCCCGCATCCGGGCATCCAAACGGTTCGCCGTTGATCTGGACCAGCAGAGGCCGGTGCACACAGCTGTCACGCCAGGCCTCACCCAACTCGTCGGGCGTGACCGCCACGGGCGAAAAGCTGGACGCCGGTTTGGACTGAAAGAACCCGAACCCCTTGGCCAGCTCGGCAGGGATCAGGTGGCGCAGGCTGACATCGTTGACCAGCATCAGCAGGCGTATCGCATCGGCGCATTGGGCAGGGCTGGCGCCCAGGGGCACGTCGTCGGTGATGACGGCCACCTCCCCTTCCAGGTCCACACCCCAGGTCTCGCCATTGGCGGCGGGTACCCGGATGGGGTCGCACGGGCCAATGAAGGCGTCTGAGCCGCCCTGGTACATCAAGGGGTCGGTCCAAAACTCAGGCGGCAAGGTGGCCCCGCGCGCGCGGCGCACCAGCTCCACATGGTTGACGTAAGCCGAGCCATCGGCCCACTGGTACGCGCGTGGCAGCGGCGAGTGACAAGCGTGGGGATCAAAGGCCTGCGCATCGGGTGCGGTGCCCTGGTTGAGCGCCTGGTAGACCGCTTGGAGTTGCGGCGCCACCCGCGCCCAGTCGTCCAGCGCGGTCTGTAAATGGGGGGCCATGGCCGGGACGGTTTGGCACCATCGAAGGTCGCGACTGACCACCGCCAAGGCCCCATCGCGCGTGCCGTTTTTGAGGGTGGCGAGCTTCATGGCGTGGGCTCCTCAAAGCTCCCGTCATGCATCCAGCGGGCATGGGTGGGGGCCCGGCGGGTGCGTGCCCATTCTTCCAGCATGGGCCACTTCACAGCATCCAGCGCCTGGACCATCGCCGGCGTGCCGGTGTTGGCGGCCAGCTCCAGGCGGTGTCCGTTGGGGTCAAAAAAGTAGATGGACTGGAACAGGGTGTGGTTGGTGGGCCCGACCACGGCAATGCCACTGGCCTCAAGCCGGGCCTTGGTCGCCAGCAGCACGTCAACCGATTCCACTTCAAAGGCAATGTGTTGGACCCAATCGGGCGTGTTGAGGTCGCGGCCCATCGTGGGCTGGGTGGGCAGCTCAAAAAAGGCCAACACGTTGCCGCCCCCTGCGTCCAAAAAGACGTGCATGTAGGGGTCGGGGGCGTGGGTGGAGGGCACTTCGTCTTCGGCAATGGCCAGCATGAAGGGCATGCCCAGATGGCGGCCATACCACTCGACCGTGGCTTTGGCATCGTGGCAGCGGTAGGCCACGTGGTGAATTTTTTTCAGCAGGCTCATGATGCGGGCACTCCTTCAATCACCCCTCGGCGCACCTGGTCGCGCTCCAGTGATTCAAACAAGGCTTTGAAGTTGCCTTCGCCAAAACCTTCGTCGCCACTGCGCTGGATGAACTCAAAGAACACCGGCCCGAGCACGGGTTGGGAAAAAATTTGCAGCAGCAGGCGCGGTGCCCCACCATCCGCCACGCCTTCGGTGCTGCCGTCCAGCAAGATGCCGCGTGCGCTCAAGGCGGCCCGGCAAGCGCTCGGCCAGCATCTCGTAGTAGCTGTCTTTGGGCGCGTTCATCAGGGGGATGCCGGCGGCGCGCAGCTTGTCGATGGTACCCAACAAGTCATGCGTGAGCAGGGCCACGTGCTGGATGCCCTCGCCGTTGAACTGCATGAGGAACTCTTCAATCTGGCCGGTGCTCTTGGACGCTTCTTCGTTGAGCGGGATGCGAATCTTGCCGTCGGGCGCGGACATGGCTTTGGACGTGAGCCCGGTGTACTCGCCCTTGATGTCAAAGAAACGCAGCTCGCGAAAGTTGAACAAGCGCTGGTAGTAGTCGGCCCAAAACCGCATGCGCCCACGGTAGACGTTGTGGGTGAGGTGGTCGACCACCTGCAGGCCGTGTCCCACCGGGTGGCGCTCGACATCGGGCAAAAACTCAAAGTCGATGTCGTAGATGGACTTGCCTTCTTCAAAGCGGTCGATCAGATACAGGGGCGCCCCCCCGATGCCTTTGATGGCGGGCAGCTTGAGCTCCATCGGCCCGACCGGAATGTCGAGCGGTTGCGCGCCACGCTCGATCGCCTGGTAGTACGCCTTGTGCGAGTCGGCCACCCGAAAGGCCAGGCCGCAGGCACAGGGGCCATGCTCGGCAGCAAAGTAGGCGGCCAAACTTTTGGGCTCGCGGTTGACGATGAAGTTGATGTCGCCCTGGCGGTAGAGCAGCACGTCTTTGGAGCGGTGGCGCGCCACCAGCGTGAAGCCCATTTTCTCAAACAGGGGTTCGAGCACCTGGGGCGTGGGCGAGGCGAACTCGACGAACTCAAAGCCCATCAATCCCATGGGGTTGTCAAACAGGTCAGCCATGCGCGCTCTCCTGGTCCAGTACCCGCTCTGCCGCGCCAAACTCGGGCAAACCGCCCCACTGGGCGTAGTAGGGCGTGAAGTCGGGCGCGGTGGCGGCAAAGAGTTGATCGAAGCTGTCGATGACGAAGTAAGTGTCTTGAAAGCGATCAATGTTGTACTGCGTGCGCATGATGCGCTGCAGGTCAAAGGGCAAGCGTTGCGGGGTGGGAGACTCCAGGCAGGCCACCGATTCGGTCCGGCTGGACAAGATCCCGGCGCCAAAAATGCGCAGGCCGTGTGGCGTGCGGATGAGGCCAAACTCGACGGTGTACCAATACAGCCGCGCCAGCATGGGCAGGGCATGCAGATGGGCCGCCTTCACCCCCCCTTGGCCATAGGCTTGCAGGTAGTCGGCAAACACGGGGTTGGTCAACAAAGGCACGTGGCCGAACAGGTCGTGAAACAGATCCGGCTCTTGCAGGTAGTCCAACTGCTGGGGCTCGCGCAGCCACCAGGTCACCGGGAAACGGCGTTGCGACAGGTGCTCAAAAAACGCCTCATCGGGGATGAGGCCATGCACGGCCACGAGGGCCCAGCCGGTCGTGGCGGCAAGCCGTTCGTTCAGGTCGACAAAGGTGGGAATGCGATCAGGGCTCAGTTGCAGGGCCTGCAAACCGTCCAAAAACTCAGTGCAGGCGCGTTGTGGCAACAGGGCGATCTGGCGGGCGTAGAGCGTGCCCCAGGTCTGCTGGTCTATTGCGGTATAGCGGTCGTAAGGTTGGGGCAGCGTGTAGTCTGGGGCGTGAGGCAGATCGGCATTCTTGCGTGCCGTGATGTCGGGAACGTGGAACTGGTCGCACATTGCTGCCTCCGGCCTCCGTAGAGGACACCATCATCATAGACCGATGGTTTGCGCCTGTGTGGGTACGACCCGCGTACGCTCACTGAGTGCGCCCGCTTCGGCCAAAACACACAAATTTCTACCCGCCGCCTTGGCCGCGTACAAAGCTTGGTCCGCACGCGCCAACACCACCGCGACCTGCTCACCGGGCTCCACCATGGCCAGTCCGGCAGAGAAGGTGACCCGCAAGTCTGGCTGCTCGGGGCAAAAGCGTTGGCGCGCCACGTGCTCACGCAAGCGGTTCATTGCCAGCACGCCATTGGGGCCTGGCTCCGTGTCGACCAACAAGACCAAAAACTCTTCACCGCCCCAACGGCTGATGACATCGGTCTCGCGCAACAGGGCCTGGGCGGCCTTGGCAAAGCCCACCAGCGCTTCGTCTCCCACTTGGTGACCATGGCCATCGTTGATTCGCTTGAAGTGGTCCAAATCAATCAAAGCCAAACAGAACTGCCGAGACGAACGTTCTTGTCGCACACACTCGCGCTCCAGCATGGTTTGCATGGCCTGGCGATTGATCAACCCGGTCAAGGGGTCGTGCCTCATGATTTGGCTCAGTTGATCCGTGGCCAAGAGGAGTGCTTGCCTTTCTTGGCGGACACGTTCACGGGTTTGGCTGAAATTGCTTGACTGCAGCGTCAGCATCCACAGCACGATACCGGCCATGGCAACTTCTAAGACCTCAATGCGGGGCGAGAATCCATGAGGTTCGACCCAAGCACGGACCCCAATGATGGTCAGCAGCGCAGCGATATAGGCCATCCCCACATAGCGTGCCTCTTTAGGTGTCAAACTCGAAAAACCAAAAACCACACACAAACACAAAATCTGCAGCGAGGTGGGGCCACACAAAGGCATTATTCCGTAGGCCACTCCCGCCCCGAGACCGGCCCAGCTCAGTTGCATCAGCACACACGATGGATCGCGAAACTGAGCGGTCATGCCCATGCGCACCAGGGTGACCGGCACCAGGGCGCCCACCAAGTTGTGCGCTACCAGCCAAAGAGCCTGTTGCTGGCTCACCAGTTGCTCGGGCAAGGAGTAGAGCAGCACCCCTGCAATGCCCGCCGCGTAGACACCCGATGCCAACAAGCACATGTAAAGATGGATGCGCAACCGAGGGTCATGCCCAAACGCCCAGTTGAACAAGCGACGGCCAATGTTAGGCGGTCTCTCGCATTGATCGCGCGCCTGATGAACGGATGGCGGCGTGACCACAGGCGGTGGTGGTGCGCTTGTCAATGGGGCGGCCCGAGCCTGCTCCACCACAGAACCGACCAAAGCGCAGCAACGGTTCACCGCTGTGGTGGTGCTCTGCACCTTGGCCGGTGGCTCATCGTGGGTCAGTATCCGATCACGGCCCGCCGCCTTGGCACGGTACAGCGCGGCATCAGCCCACTCCAACACCTGATCCAGCGTGGCGTCGGCACGAAACTCACAAACACCTGCCGAAAACGTGATCTGCAAGCCCTCGGCGTATTGCCCCCAATCGTGACTGTGCACTTCATCACGCATTTGCAGCAGCGCAGCCACCGCCTGGGCTTGATTACGCTGGGGTTGAAGTAACAAAAATTCCTCGCCTCCCCAACGAGCCAAGGCATCGCTTCGATCGGGAAACACCTGCCGACCCAACTCTGAGAGTTTCTGCAGGACCACATCGCCTGTGGCGTGACCAAACTGGTCGTTGACGCGTTTGAACAGGTCAACATCAAGAATGGCCACACAAAACGGTTGGCCGGTCCGCTTCCAGCGCCGCAACTCATCGGCCAGTATTTCGTCCATGTGCCGACGGCAGTACAGCCCAGTCAACCCATCTCGGATCGACAACTGATGCAATTGTGCCAAGGTCTGCGCCATCTGCGTCTTTTGCTGGACTTGGCGCAAACGAACTCTGCGGGCCTGCAAGGACACCACCACCAAGACGGGCAGCACCGCAGCCAACATGATCAGCGTGGGAACCTCGTCCACAAGGCCCTGGCCATTCAAATGCCACAGCACGCGGGCGCTAATCGCCAACAACATCGTCAACCCGCAAATGCAAACCGCCGCCAACACCTGCAGGTGAGGCAAGCGCCGCATGTCGTACGCGATGATCACGCTCAGCCAGAGCAGCACCGTTTTGTGCAATCCACCCAATACGACATAGCCGGCGGAAACAATGCAAAGGGCAAAAGCCACTTGCGCAAAGGCCAACAACGGGTCTTTGGTTCGCGCCGCAAAGCCACTGCGCAGGGCCAGGTAAAAACCCGTCAGTGCCAGAGCCGCCGCCAAACACAAAGCCAAGCCGTTGGCCAAGTCGACCAAGCCCAGGTTCACACCCGTCACCACAATGAACATGCCGCCCACGTAAGGCGGCAAGGAGAACATGAAGCGCTTGAGGCCCTGGCGCCTGATCTCTTTGAAATCAGGCGAGCAACCGCTCACTGCATCAGCAGTCGGATCAGGTAGCGACGCAGAAACAGCCATGAAAGGGCCTTTGAATTAGAGGCAAGCCCTCTGTATCGGTCAATCGCCTCGGCAACTTAAACCGTCAAGCCACCCTGGATCAAAAACCTGAAAAATCTGGCTTGCGTTTTTACTTCATGGCAATACTGACCAGTTTGCGGGAATGGTCATCTGGCGAGCGTACAGCGTGCCTCAGGTGTGCTGTTCAACCGCTGTGTAGCGGTCATAGGGTTGGGGCAGCGTGATGTCGGGAACGTGGAACTCGTCGCACATTGCAGCCTCCGACCTCCGTAGAGGACACGATCATCATAGACCGATGGTGGCCGCTATGGCACAGTTCTGGTCGACAACCTGTGGCATTGACCACGACCTGAGCCTCCCCAGCAGTGAACACATTAGAACGACTTCAAAACGGACAACTCAAGGGGGCACAACGGCTGGACTTGTCCTGTGGACTGACCGCCTTCCCGCGTGAGATCTTCGATCTGGCCGACACCCTTGAAGTGCTCAACCTGAGCGGCAACCAGTTGAGCGACCTGCCCGGCGACCTCAGCCGCCTGCATCAACTCAAGGTGCTGTTCTGCAGCGACAACGCCTTCACGCACGTGCCTGCCAGCGTCGGGCGCTGCCAGCAACTCAGCATGGTCGGCTTCAAGAGCAATCGCATCTCGCAGCTGACGGCCCAGGCCCTGCCCGCCAAGCTGCGCTGGCTGATACTGACCGACAACGCGCTGGAGTCGTTGCCCGATGAGCTGGGCCAGTGCCATCAACTGCAAAAGCTCATGCTGGCTGGCAACCGCCTGCAAAGGCTGCCGGACACGCTCCAGCACTGCCACCGGCTGGAGTTGCTGCGCATCTCGGCCAATCAATTGACCGCGCTGCCGGACTGGCTGACGCGTCTGCCTCGGCTGTCGTGGCTGGCGTATGCCGGCAACCCCTTGAGCGACGCCGATGAGGCCCGCGCCGTGGCCGCGACACCTGCGCGACCGATTGCCTGGGCGAGCCTGGACTTGACGCACCAACTCGGCGAAGGCGCCTCCGGCCACATCCATCAAGCCACCTGGCGGAACAACGAGTTGGATGAAGAAGTGGCGGTCAAGCTCTTCAAAGGAGCCATGACCAGCGACGGCCTGCCCCGCAGCGAAATCGCCGCCTGCCTGGCCGCCGGCCAGCACCCCCATCTGATCGGACTGCATGGGGTCGTCGACGATCACCCAGACCAGCGCATCGGTCTGGTCATGCAACGCATCGGCAGCGATTTTCAGACCCTGGCCGGGCCGCCCAGCCTGGCCACCTGCACACGCGATGTCTACGACCACGACCTCCGCATGGATCTGAATACCGTGGTTCGACTGGCCCTGGGCATGGCCTCGGCCACGGCCCACCTGCACACGCGCGGCATCCTGCATGGCGACCTTTATGCCCACAACACCCTGTGGAACGCTCAAGGGCAATGTCTGCTGGGCGACTTCGGTGCAGCCTCCTTTTTGCCCGCCGCGGCGCCCGAGACATCTCAGCAGTTGACGGCCTTGGAGGTCCGCGCCTTTGGCTGCCTGCTGGAAGAACTGCTGGCGCTCTGCCAAGCACCCGACCAACCATCGGACATGGTCACCCGCCTGCACGCCTTGCAAGCCCGCTGCACCCTGGCGGACGTGGCCGCGCGCCCCGCCATGGCCGAGGTCGAACAGCAGCTGCGGGACATGGCCTGCGCCTAGGAGTGATCGTCGCTGGATCGCTCGCGTTCACGCTGGCGCAGCACGTCAATCAAGACATTGAAGGTGCGTGCCAGGTGGCCAATTTCATCGCGGCTCTTGACCGTCACGCTGGCCTTGGCATAGTCGCCGCTCTTCAAGGCATGGGCCGCCCGGGTCAAGGCCCGGATCGGCTGCACGATGCTGCGTGCAAACCGCAACGCCAGCCCCAGAAACAGCAAACCCACCAGCAGCACGCTCCACAGCACTTGCGAAAACAAGCGGTTGAGTGGCGCCTCAAACAGCGCACGTGACTCGCTCACGCCCACCACCCAGTCATGGCCGTGCACCGGTGCGAAGCCCGCAATTTCGTCTTCATTCGACACGGTGGAACGGTAGCTGACATGGCCCTGCTGGGTAGCGCCGACCATGGCATGCGCCAGCTCTGGCATGTCCAGACTGTCGATGCTATTTCGACGAAAACGTTGATCGGCACGAATCTCGGCCATCTTGTCCTTGGTCAACCCATCCAGACTGCTGTAGAGCACTCGCGGATTGGGGTGGTCAATCAAGATGCCATCGCCATCAACCAAGAAGGGTGTCAGCGACTCGCCGGTTTGCACCTCGTCCAGGATCGTGGCGAAGGCCTGCGAACGGATGCGCAAGACCACCGCACCGATCACCCGCTGCCCCTCATCAAACACCGGATGCGCGTAGAACATGCCCGCGGCCCCCGTCACCGAGCCCACGATGATGCCCGTCACATAAGGCTTGCCCTTCATTGCCGCCTTGAAATACTCGCGGAACTGGAAGTAGCGCCCCTCGACCTTCGGATCGCTGGAGACCAAAGCAGCACCACCTGTGTCCATCACCATCAACAGATCGATGTCCGGGTTGGCCTTGACCAGGGCCTCCAACTTGGCATGGGTGGCCAAGCGACCGGCCTCATCGGGGTGCCGCAACACCCTGACAAAGGCAACATCAGTGCCCAGTGAACGGGCCAGGTTCTGACTGTCGCCAATCAACTGCGATAAGCGCCCCGCTGTGCTGCGGGCCAGCAACTCCAGGTTGCGCAACTCGCCCGTCGAGACCGCCTCCAGGTTGACGCGCAGGTTGTAGTACGCCGTGATGAGCATGGGCAACAGCGCCGTCAGCACCATGGCCAGGGTCATCTTGACGGCCAAAGGCCACGATGCGGGATCGAAGACGCCTCGCAGGACCTGCCAAGTCTTGTCTTTGAATGTCTTGTGCATGGGGCCATCGCCCGCCCGCAGCGCTTCTTGCAGGCCCAGGCTCGATGCATGCGCGGCGAACAGGGTTTGGCGCCATGTCTGGATGTCACGGGGGCGGTCTTGTGGTTGGCGCTGTAGCGCCCAGTCGATGGCAGCCAGAAACTGCGGGCTGAAGCGGCCTTTGGCAGCCTCGCTCGCAGGCACCAAGGGATCGGTCGGGCCAATGCGATCCATGGCGTCGATGGGCTTCTTGCCCGTCACCAGCCAGTAAAGGGTCGCGCCAAAAGCGTAGATGTCAGTCCAGGCCCCCTGGTCGCCATCCTCGTATTGCTCAATGGGTGCGTAGCCGGGCGTCACGGCGATGTCCGACTGGTCATTGCTGCCCACGGCCTGCCGGGCCGAGCCAAAGTCCAGCAACACCAGACTACCGCTGCCACGCCGCACCTGGATGTTGTCCGGCTTGATGTCGCGGTGCAAAAAGCCCGCCGCATGGACCACCGACAAGCCATCCAGCAAGGGCTGCAGGAGCAGCATCAGCTCCTTTTCTGCCAGGCTCGAATGCTGGGGCCACCAGGCTTTGAGCGGGCTGCCACGCTCGTACTCCAGCACCATGTAGGCGGTCTGGTGGGCCTCAAAGAAACGCGCCACGCGCACGATATTGGGATGACGAAAAGTCGCCAGCGTGCGTCCCTCAATCAGAAAGCTGTCCAGCCCACTCTGATAGCGCTCGCGATACCGCGACGAGTGGGCCGAGACGGTCCGCTCTGACTTGCGAAAGGCAATCTCTTCGGGCAGGTACTCTTTGATGGCCACCTTGGTGTTGAGGTTGACATCGGTGGCCAGGTAGGTGATGCCAAAGCCACCTTGTCCCAAGACGCGGTCGATTCGGTACTCATGCAAGCGGAACCCCGGAGGCAAGGCCAGCGCAGTACCCGCCTTCGGGCTCGGGGGGCGCAAAGGGGTCGCGACGACCGGAATCGTCGGCTTGACCACGGTTTTGTCCGGGTCATCTTCCAGAAGTGAACCACCTGAACCGTTCATGCACTATCAGCCTTGCGCTTGCTGGGCCATCACTTCACCCATGCGGATGGTCTTGCCCGGCGCCCACGCCTGGTTGAACTGCGCGCGGCCTTTGGGGAACAGCATCACCACGGTCGAGCCCAACAAGAAACGCCCCATTTCATCGCCCTGCTTGAGCTGGATGTTTTGATCTTCATAGCGCCACTCGCAAACCTGTTTGCTGCGCGGCGGGTTGACCACGCCATGCCAGACCGTCGCCATGCTGCCCACGATGGTGGCGCCCACCAAGGTCAGGACAAACGGGCCCTGTGCAGAGTCGAACAAACACACCACCCGCTCATTGCGGGCAAACAGACCAGGCACCCCACGGGCGGTGGCCGGGTTGACCGAGAACAGCTCACCGGGCACATAGGTCATGCTCAGCAAACGGCCATCGCAGGGCATGTGGATGCGGTGGTAGTCCTTGGGGCTCAAGTACAGCGTGGCAAAGCTGCCATCCTGAAACAGGGCCGCCATGTCACGGTCACCACCCACCAGGGCGGTCGTCGAATAATCATGCCCTTTGGCCTGGAAGATCTGATCCTGCCGAATCGGGCCATATTGACTGATCGCCCCATCGACCGGGCTGATCAGATCGGCCTGCGCCAAGGGTCGTGCACCGGCCTTGAGCGGGCGGGTAAAAAACTCGTTGAAGGTGGCATAACTGGCGATGTCCGGATTGGCCGCCTCATTCATGTTGACGCCATAGCGGCCCACAAACCAGCGAATGAAGCGGGTGGTCAGCGCCCCACCCCGCAGTGAGGCCCCAAAACCAGCCAAAGAGGTCAAGGCCTGCTTGGGCAGCACATATTGCATCAGCACAAAGGAACGATCAGACACGGGCAACACCAGTAAAGAGAACGGCTCGCATTCTATCGGGGCCACCTTATCGGATCCACATCTGGGCCTGGAACCAACAGCCGCCGTGGTGCCTTGCGCCATACTTGCCACGCATTCACCGCCCCACGAGATGACGATGCCCCACGCCTGTTCGATTCAACTTCAGCGCCGCAACACTCGCCGGCCCCTCGCCGGCCGCTTGGTCATGGCCCTGGTCGCCACGGTTGCTGCGATGCCGGCCCACGCTGGTGAAAAGTTCACCTACGTCACCAACTGGTATGCCCAGGCCGAACAAGGCGGCTTTTACCAGGCCCAGGCCACCGGCCTGTACGCCAAAGCGGGCCTGGACGTGACGCTCAAAATGGGCGGCCCTCAGATCAACGTCATGCAACTGATGCTGGCCGGTCAAGCCGATTGCGTGATGGGCTATGACGTGCAGACCATGCAGTCCTGGGAGCAAGGCATCCGGGCCATCACCGTAGCGGCGGCCTTCCAGAAAGACCCGGTGGTGCTGGTGGCTCACCCGGACGTCAAAAAATTCACCGATCTCAAAAGCAAAACCTTGCTGATCGGCAGCGCAGGCATGGTCACCTACTGGCCGTGGCTCAAAACCAAGTTTGGCTTCACGGACGCGCAGATGCGGCCGTACACCTTCAACATCCAACCCTTCTTGGCGGACCAAAACGTGGCGCAACAAGGCTACTTGTCGTCCGAGCCCTTCAGCATTGAAACCGCCAGCAAGATCAAGCCCTCGGTGTTCATGCTGGCCGACGAGGGCTGGCCGCCCTATGCCACCACGGTGGTCTGCATGGAGCAAACCTTGAAGGCTCGCCCCCAGGCCGTGGCCGCCTTTGTCAAGGCCTCGATGCAGGGCTGGAAGAGCTACCTCACGGGCAACCCGGCGCCTGGCAATGCACTGATCAAAAAAGACAACCCCAACATGACGGATGCGGCCATCGCCTACGCGATTGATTCGCTCAAGCAAACCGGCACGGTGATGGGCGGTGACGCAGCCAAGGGCGGCATTGGCATCATCACCGATGAGCGCATGAAGCAGACCTACGACATGTTGGTGGTCAACAAGCTGCTCAACCCTGCCAAAGTGCCGCTGCGCCAGACCTACAACGCCGAGTTCGTCAAAGCCGCGAAGGTCATGCCCTGAAGGAGCGCACGCATGCACGCCGCCATTCAAGTCCACGCCGCCCAGCAGGTCTACCCCAACGGGGTGCATGCCCTTCAGGCGGTGGACCTGTCCGTGGCCGACGGTGAGTTCGTGACCTTGCTGGGCCCCTCGGGGTGCGGCAAAAGCACCTTGCTCAAAATGATGGCGGGGCTCTTGGCACCCAGTGCGGGGCGAATCGAGCGACAAGCGCAACGGCTGTCGTTCATCTTTCAAGAGCCTACCTTGATGCCCTGGGCGAGCGTGGCCGCCAATGTTCGACTGCCGCTGGATCTGGCGAAGGTTCCGCCCCAGGAGGCCCAAGCCCGTGCGGAGGCTGCGCTGGGCCTGGTGGGCTTGGCGGCCGTCATGCATCAACGCCCCAGGGAGTTGTCGGGCGGCATGCAAATGCGCGTGTCCATTGCCCGAGGCTTGGCGCGCTGGACGAGATCACCCGACATCGCCTGGATGCCGACCTGCTGACACTGTGGCAACGTCAAGGGCTGAGCGTGGTCTTTGTGACCCATTCGATCAGCGAGGCCGTGTACCTGTCGCAGCGCGTGATCGTGATGGCGGCCAACCCCGGACGCATCGTTGAGGATCTGGCCATTGACGCGCCCTACCCCCGCGGCGATGACTGGCGCAGCAGCCCGGCCTTTCATTCGCTGGAGCGGCATCTTCACCAGCGGCTGCGTGAAGCCTCTGGCGACACGAAGGCTGCCGCATGAGGGCCCCCTCAAGTCAGCCCCTTCAAGAGAGGGGGCTCCAGCTGGGGCTGCCCATCCTGGCCGCCACCGCATTGCTGGCCCTCTGGCAAGCCTGGGTCACCACTTTTGAAGTGCCCTCTTACCTGGTGCCCTCGCCCGCGTTGATTGCCCAGACGTTGGTGGCGGACTGGTCCTTGCTGGGCCCGGCGCTGTGGGTCACGCTCAAGATCACCGTCCTGTCATTCGGCCTGTCGGTGCTCCTGGGCAGCTTGATCGCGTTTGCCTTTGTGCAAAGCCGATGGATTGAGGCGGCCCTGTTTCCGTATGCGGTACTTTTGCAGGTCACGCCGATCGTGGCCGTGGCTCCGCTCATCATCATCTGGGTGAAGGATCCGACCTGGGCGCTGGTGGTGTGCGCCACATTGGTCGCCTTGTTCCCCATCATTGCCAACACCACCACTGGCCTGCGCAGCGTCAACCCGGGCCTGGCCGCCTATTTCAAACTGCAAGGAGCCACTCGCTGGCAAACCTTGGTGCGACTGCAACTCCCCAGTGCATTGCCCTATTTTCTGGCCGGCTTGCGCATCTCTGGCGGTCTGTCCTTGATCGGCGCGGTGGTGGCTGAATTTGTGGCGGGCACGGGCGGCACGGGCACAGGGCTTGCGTATCAGATCCTGCAATCGGGCTACCAACTCAACATCCCGCGCATGTTCGCTGCCTTGGTGCTCATTACACTGACCGGCGTCGCCATGTTCGTGGCGTTGACCACCCTGTCCCGCTGGCTGCTGGGTGGCTGGCATGAGAGTGAGTTGAAGTGAAAGTTGTTGCCCCATGAGCTGGCATGGCCACCTGACCCTGAACTACCGCCGCGATGGGCAACGCACCATCGCGCACGATCTGCACCATGGCCCCTTGCGGGTGCTGCAACGCCTCTACCCTGAGGGCGATCAGGTCTGCCACCACGTGCTGGTGCATCCACCCGGCGGCATCGTGGGCGGCGATGTACTGGAGGTGGAGGCGAACCTCGCTACCGGCAGCCACGCCCTGATCACCACGCCCGGGGCAACACGTTTTTACCGCAGCGCCGGAGCCTTGGCCGAGCAGTCCGTGCACGCCGTGGTGGCCGACGGTGCCCGGCTGGAATGGCTGCCACTGGAGACCATCGCCTATCAAGGCTGCCGCGCTGAAAACCGCATGCGTTTTGACCTGGCGCCCGGCGCGGAGATGATGGGCTGGGATGTGGTCGCCCTGGGCCTGCCCGCTGCCGACCAAGCATTTGACTCGCCCACCCATCCGAACGCTCACTACACCCAGCGCATTGAATTGCCCGGCGTGTGGCTAGAGCAAGGCACCGTCACGGCCAGCGATTCGCGTTTGTTGGACAGCCCCTTGGGCTGGGCCGGTCATCGGGTGATGGCGACGCTGTGGTTCGCCGCGGGGAGCCCACTGGCACAAGACCGGCGTGAATCCTTGCTGGACCAGGCCCGTTTATTGACCAGCGAACACCCATTGAAGTTGCCCGCCGGATGCACCAGCCCTCATGAACACATGGTGGTGCTGCGGGTGCTGGCCGACGGCGTGGAGCCTGCCATGCAATTGCTGGTCGCCATCTGGTCACGTTGGCGGCAAACCGCCTGGCACCTGCCGGCCTGCCCACCCAGGGTGTGGCGCACCTGAGCAAGGTGTCTGGCGCATGGCTCAACGCACGTCGCCGATGACAGTCACCCCCGCATCGACCTGGCTGAACATCTGGTCGGCCTTGTCGTCCATCTGACGCTCATCGTCGGTCAGGTCTGAATCGTCATCGTCTTCAAAGTCGTCCTCATACTCGTCTTCGTCGAGGTCGCCTTCATCGCTCACCCCCAAAACAGGCAGAGGATCGAGTGAGCGCCATGCAGGCGTACTGATCATCAAACTGGCAATCAATCCAGACACCCGGGCGGCCCACCACACCGTCCCCACCGACAAGGCCGTCCCGGACATCTGAATGGCGAGTTTTTCGACCTTCGCGACCTTGTCATCATGGGTTTCAGCGAAGGACAGGCTTGGCCCAGCATGGCCACGGCGTTCTGGGCTCGGCGAGAAACTCAACTCCAGTGGATGACCAGGGACGTCAATCACCAGCTTACTGATCTCCAACCACTTGTCATTGATCCCCAGCAGATCCAGGTTGAACCCACCGGCCTCCAGTCTGAACACAAAGCCTCCGGCTTGGTTGGCCGCAAACAGCGCTGGCGAACCTTGATAGAGGCCACTCGTTGCCCCGGCAAGAGAAACAGCCTTGGTCAGCGATTGGTTTTTTCTGATGCTCACCTGCAGTGATTCCTCCAAGACCGCATCGGTCGAGCTTGGCTTCGTGTCCGGCCCATCCAGCGCATCCGACAACTGATCAAAAAGGCCCTGCACTTCCATCGGCGTGACGACCGGCAAATTGTTGTTGATCACCAGAGGCGGCACAGCCGGCGCGGCAATCACCGTACCCTGCGTCGGACCTGACGAGCCAGGCCCCCCCGCAGCCACAGGCTCGGCGGTCACGGTGATGACGACCGTGGCGGTGGACGTGCCCCCATTGCCGTCTGATACCGCCACGGTGAAAGAATCCGTGCCGTAAAAATTGGCCAACGGTGTGTAAGAGAAGCTGCCATCGCTGGCAAAGCTCACGGAACCATTGGCCGGGTTGCTGGCTTGGCTGTAGGTCAGCGCGTCCCCGTCCACATCACTGGCGACTACCTGCCCCACCACGACGGTGTCTTCGAGGCCGCTCACGGTGTACGTGCTGACGGTGGGCACATCGTTGGCGGGGTTGACCATCACCGATGAGGACGTCGTCAACACGCTCGTGTCTACGCCACCATTCGTGGTGCCAGCGCTGTCTTGAATCTGCGTGAGCGTGAACAACCGGACACCCGCGGTGGGGTTGTCAACGTTGTCGTTCTGGTACGCAATGGCATTGATCAAGGCTTGCGCATCGGCAGACGATAGGCCGGCCGTCTTGGTCAGCACCACGGTGGCCGAACCACTGCCGACCGTCACGGCATAGTCCACGCCATGACCGGACGTGATGCTCGAGCCGCTCGCATCCAACACAATCCTTGTGCCGTCGACCGTGATGGTTTCGTGGCCGCCATCTTGCAGGCCGGTGATCGTGAAGGTCAAACCGGTGATGGTTTGATCGGCTTCGATCGGGTTGATGAGCGTGCCGCTGAATACGTTCACCGCAGGGGCTTGCACCCCTTGCCCGGTGGCCTCGGTAAAACCTGGGTTGTTGGCCGTGGCGATCAGGGTCGGCGCATCGTTGATGGCGGTGATGGCAATGGTGGCGGTATCGCTGCTGGTGCGATTGCCGCCTGCGCCGGTGTTGCCCAAGTCATTGACCGTCAGCGTCAGGGTATCCGCACTGGGCGGGGAATCTGTGTTGATGGTGTAGGTCGCCGTGCCGCCCGAAAGCCCAGCCAGCAGATCGTTGATCTGCGCGACCGTGCCCACCAGTGTGACGCTGGAGGTGATGACCGTGACGCCAGTGGCCCCTTCGTTCACGTCCAGCATTCCATCGGTCACCGACAGCATGGCCTGAACCGCCAAACCACCGGCATCGACATCCGAGATCGCCAGCCCGGTCCCCGCCAGGTTCAATACCGTCTGTTCTGTAGCGCTGTAGCTGGCGGGGGTGATCGTGGCCATTGGCGCATCGTTGATGGACGCGACGTTGATGGTCACCTCAGCCAAGGCGCTGAGCGCCCCACCTGAACCAAAATTGCCCTGATCAGCCGTGAGCAAGCTCAATGTTTCCGTACCGCTGTAGTCGGCATCCGGGGTGTAGATCATGCCCGCCAGTGCCGCATTGATGTCAGCGACGGTCCCTATCAAGCCCATCGCCGAACTGGCATTGCTGCCCGAACTGAAGGTGAGATTTGCAGTGCCCGACAAGGTCAGGGTGCCGTTTGCGACACCCAGCGTCACGCTCATCAGGCCAGAGCCGGCATCCAAGTCGGCCATGGTGATCAAGTTCCCATTGGCCGACGAGAAGGTCAAGGTCGTGTCTTCATCGATCGTTTGCGCATCAGGAACGGTATTGACAGGGGCATCATTGACTGCATCGACATGGAAGGTGAAAGTATAGGCAGCCGTTGAGAACGCGCCCATGTTGTCCTGCACTTTGAATGTGTAGCTGGCATAGGGTGAACCTGCTTCATTGGGTGTCGGCATGAACACCAAGCGGCCTCCGTTGATGTCGCTGGTCGACACCAGATCACCCGCGCTCACCGCCATGCCATTGAGCGCCAGGCTGCCTGCCGCCGGCAGTGTCTCGATCTGAATGCCCGAACAAGTTTGTCCGACGTCCGCATCCGCAAAACCGAAGTCCGCCATCTGCAGCGTGTAGCCCACATCCTCATTGAAGTGAACCGATCCATCTGCCCCTGTGGGCGGTGTGTTGGGCGCCACGTTGATGGTCAGCGTGGCCGTGCTGCTCAGGCCCTGGGCATCCGTCAACTGGTAAACCACGGTCTGGGCACCTGAGGTCACACCGGGGTCAAAGTCAATGCTCCCATTCAATTGGGCGGTGGCGGTCGTGCCTGCACTGCTGCTGATGACCGTCACCGTGAGGCTGGCCACGGTGTCATCCGGATCAGCATCATTGGCCTTCACGAGCACATTGACAGGTGTG
>JAZJZP010000210.1:2921-5060 GCA_040389805.1 Pseudomonadota bacterium | reverse complement strand
GAACCATGGCCAACAGCAGATGTGCCGGCTCAATGTAGGGGTTATCGCGCGTGACGGCCAAGCTCTGGGCGTCGGTCAGCGCTTCCTGAAATTTGGTGGTGAGTTTGTCAAGTCGCATGAGCAATCCTTTGGGCCCGGATCCGATGTGGGCCGATTGCTCACGCAGATGGGGCAGATGCCCTCTATTTCAAGCCCTGGCGCATGGCCCGGCTTGACGCAGATCAACCGTTGTTATTCCCAAGCACCACTCGGTTGCGACCCTGCTGCTTTGCCTCGATGAGGTAGCCATCGGCACGCGACAAGCCTTCTTCCAGAGTGCTGTTGCGGCCGTGAAAGCTCACCCCGATGCTCATCGTGACCCGAACCGGCCCAATGCGGGTTTCGCAAGGGCTGGACTCGATGGCTTGGCGCAGCCGTTCAGCCACGCCATGGGCCTCGGAAGGACTGTTGACTGGCAGCAAAATGGTGAACTCCTCGCCACCATAGCGGGCCAGCAAGGCATCTTCGCGCAACCGTTCCCGAACCACCTGGGAGACATGTTTGAGGACTTCATCCCCGATCATGTGCCCATAACGGTCGTTCACCGCCTTAAAGTGGTCAACGTCCAGCATCAATATGGCCACCTGATTGAGCCGATGCTCTTGCAAAGCCAGCATGCGCTCCCCCAACTCACGCAGACCACGGCGAGACAAGGCGCCGGTGAGGTCGTCAGACAAGGCCCGAGCGCGCAGTTGCTGACCCAGTCGATCATTGATGATGGCCACCACGACTGCGGCCACGGCCAGGGGCAAAATGGCAAAGCCAATCCCACTGATGGGCAGCAGCCAGTCAGGGCTGTGCAACCAATGCAAGGGATAAGGCCCCGGCACGGTCAATGCATGCGACAAAAAGAAGAACCAGTGCAAGGCAAAGCCGCCCGCGACGGCCAACAAACTGAGCTCGCTGGCATTGACCCTGGCACTGCGCAAGATCAGCCAGCCTTGATCCAGGGCCATGCCCATGCTGACGAACGTAAACGCGGCCCCCAGCACGACCACATAAAGATGATCGGGGGCAAAAGCGCCCCCCCATAAACTAGCCCCGACCGTTGCTGTCACCAGCGCCCCGAACCACGGCAGGGTACGGCGGCCGTTGAGCTGGCGGAACGCCCACGCCATGAATGTGACACCCATGCCGGCAAACCCGATGGACAATTTGGCCACGGCCGCTTGATAGGGGGCTGGCGCAGCCAATCCAGCCGCCAGAAAAGCCAAGCAGAAAAAAGCCCAACGGTACAGCAACAGCGCATAAGCCACGCGAGGTTGTTCGGTGTGAATCAGGAACATCAAACCCAGTCCCACCAAGGAGCCGACGCCTGCCACGGCATAACAACTGAAGATATCCACTGAATACATTGAGCTCATGCGCAGTCAACTTGTCACGTTATCGGCAGTTCGGCCGCGGGGCTGAAATCCCATGGGTCGAAAACGAGCGCCAGAACGGCCCGACACGACC
This sequence comes from Pseudomonadota bacterium, assembly GCA_040389805.1. Classification (GTDB taxonomy): domain Bacteria; phylum Pseudomonadota; class Gammaproteobacteria; order Burkholderiales; family Burkholderiaceae_C; genus Aquabacterium. The sequence goes on along the minus strand of JAZJZP010000210.1, from coordinate 3,566 downwards.
CAACCCGAAGGCTGACCCGTTTTATGTCGCCGAATTGGCCTGGGCTTGGCCTGGCAACGCTCCCCAGCGTGCCAAGGCCTGGTCGTCGCGGGCATTGGCCTCGACCCAGCGCTCCCCTTGGTGCGAAATCTCTTTCTTCCAGAAGGGGGCCTGGGTTTTGAGCCAATCCATCAAGAACTCGCAACTGGCAAACGCCTGCCCTCGGTGGGAACTGGCGGTGACCACCAGGACGATTTGCTCGCCCACCGCCAAGCGGCCGATGCGGTGAATCACACGCACGCCGCGCAGGTCAAAGCGCCGCTGCGCCTCGTCAATCATGGCCTCAATGGCGGCCTCGGTCATGCCGGGGTAATGCTCCAACTCCAGCACCGAGGGGGCCACGCCGCCAGAGTCGGTGGCAGGCAACCACTCGCGCACCGCCCCGACAAAGCTGACCACGGCGCCGATTTGCTCGTCTTGCGCGCGCAAAGCCGCGACTTCGGCTGCGCCATCAAAGTCGGCGGCCTGTATCGACACGCGCGGCAAAGTCCGCCCCATCTCAACCACCCGTCACCGGAGGAAAGAAGGCCACCTCGGCCCCGTCGGTCAAGGGCTCTTGTGGCGAACACATCAATTGATTGCAGGCGGCGCGCAACAGCAAGGACA
>JAZJZP010000210.1:0-2911 GCA_040389805.1 Pseudomonadota bacterium | reverse complement strand
ACGACGAGCGCCGCCTGCCGGGCGGACGGGGAACAGGCGAGCGAGCGATCAACCAGGCGCGCAATTCACCGACGGTGGCCGGGACATCGCTTGCATCCTCGCTCCACATCAGCTCTTCACCGACGCCAAGCCGCTCGCGGACCTGGGCAAAATAGCGAACGGAAACTTTCATGCTTCAGTCACCCTGACACTGCCTCTGGGGCGGTTGCACACAATCGGACAAGGACAAAAAGCGCACCATGTCGCCCTGACGAACCGCCTGCCCAGGGGCCAGATCGACCAGCCCATCGGCCCACACCGCCGAGGTCAACACGCCAGAGCCTTGATGAGGATACAGCGCCAGGCCGCCCTCTGCATTGCGCCGCACCCGCACGAACTCGCGGCGTTTGTCGGCGCGCGGCCAGTCGAAATCAGCCCGCACCAGCATCGGCGAGGGCAGACACCACGGCTCGCCCGACAAGAGGCCCAACACCGGGCGCACCAGCAGCAAAAAGGTCACAAAACTGGCCACAGGATTGCCGGGCAGCCCCATGTACAGCGCGTAGCTGCCGTCATCGCGCCGCAGGCGGCCAAAGACAAAGGGCTTCCCGGGTTTGATCGCCAGTTGCCAGAAATTAAGCTCACCCTCGGCTTGCACGGCCGCCTTGAGGTGATCTTCTTCACCCACGGAGACACCACCGCTGGTCAAGATCAGATCATGGTCTTGCGCGGCAGCGCGCAGCCGCTCGCGGGTGGTCAATAGCTCGTCGGGCACCACCCCCAGGTCGATGCTTTGTGCACCGCAAGCCTGAATCAGCCCCCGCAAAGTGTGGCGATTGGAGTTGTAAATGGCCCCGGCAGGCAGTGGCTGCCCCGGCATGACCAGTTCATTGCCCGTCGTCAGCACACCCACACGTGGACGGCGAAACACCGACAACTGGGCCGCACCCACCGAAGCGGCCACGCCCAGCGCGGCGGGTGACAGGCGCAAGCCTTGGGACAGCACCGTCGCGCCGTGGGCGATGTCTTCGCCGCGCCGGCGGATGTTCTGACCCAATTGAGGCCGGGTCACAAAGGTGACGGCATCGCCCCCCGCCTGGGTTTGCTCTTGCATGACCACGGCATCGGCGCCCGCGGGAACCGAGGCGCCAGTGAAGATGCGCGCACAGGTGCCGGCCGCAAGGGGCTGCCCCACCACGCCGGCGGCAATGCGCTGGGATGGCGGCAAGGACACGCCATCGGCGGTCAGGTCGGCACAGCGCACCGCGTAGCCATCCATCGCGCTGTTGTCCAGAGGCGGCACGTCCACCGGGGACACCAAATCCTCGGCCAGCACGCGCCCCAGCGCTTCAAAGCTGTCCACCAACTCCACCGCCATGCCCTGCACCAGGTACAGGCCAGCCACATGGGACTCAACCGACTCACGCAGGCACTGGAGCGCCTCGTCCAGCGGCATCAGCGGTTTGGGGGTGTACGCGGCAGCCATCAGTCTTGGCAGTGCCTGGTCACATAGTCTTTGACCATGTCGACATCGGCCGGCACCACCGTGAAACGTTTGGGGCGGTCTTCCAGACCGTCCAGACCCGCGATCCAGTGCGGACGCTCGGGCTGACGACCCGTGGCCTCCACAATGGTCTCGGCAAACTTGGCCGCCAGCGCCGTCTCCAACACGATCATCGGAATGCCGGCTTGAACATGCTCGCGCGCCACCTTCAGGCCATCGGCCGTGTGGGTGTCGATCATCACGCCAAAGCGCTCAAAGGTGTCGCGGATGGTGGCCAGTCGGTCGCTGTGCTTGCTGGTGCCGGACACGAAACCGTAGTCCGCCACCTTGGCGAACTCGTCAGCGCTGACATGGAACTCGCCGCGCTGCTCGACTTCGTCTTTGAACAGGGCTTTGGTGCGGGCGCCATCGCGGCCCAGCAGGTCAAAGACAAAGCGCTCAAAGTTGGACGCCTTGGAGATGTCCATCGACGGGCTGGAGGTCTCGAACGTCTCAGCGCTACCGCGCACGCGGTAGCTGCCGGTGCGAAAGAACTCGTCCAGCACGTTGTTTTCGTTGGTGGCAACCACCAGTTGCGCAATGGGCAAGCCCATCATGCGGGCCACATGGCCTGCGCACACATTGCCGAAGTTGCCCGAAGGCACCGTGAAGCTGACCTTGTCGGTGTTGGACTGCGTGGCTTGAAAGTAGCCCGCAAAGTAATACACCACCTGGGCCAACAGACGCGCCCAGTTGATGGAGTTGACCGTGCCGATCTTGTACTTGCGCTTGAAGTCCAGGTCGTTGGAGACGGCCTTGACGATGTCCTGGCAATCATCAAACACACCCTCCACCGCGAGGTTGTGGATGTTCGGCTCTTGCAGGCTGAACATCTGCGCTTGCTGGAAAGCACTCATGCGACCATGCGGCGACAGCATGAAGACGCGCACGCCCTGCTTGCCACGCATGGCGTATTCAGCCGCACTGCCGGTGTCGCCCGAGGTGGCGCCCAGGATGTTGAGTTGCGCACCGCGCCGCTTCAACTCGTACTCAAACAAGTTGCCCAGCAACTGCATGGCCATGTCTTTGAAAGCCAGCGTGGGCCCATTGGACAGCGCCTGCAGGCACAGGCCGGGCTCCAGCGGCTTGAGCGGGGTGATCGCGTCAAATCCATACACCGCCTTGGTGTAGGTGCGTGCCGCGATGTCCTTGAGGTCTGCCGCAGGGATGTCGTCAATGTAGAGCGACAAGATCTCGAAGGCCAGCTCGGCGTAGCTCAGGCCACGCCATCTGGTCAGCGTGGCGTCATCAATCTTGGGATAGGAGACGGGCAGGTACAGGCCGCCATCGGGCGCCAGGCCCTCCAGCAAGATTTCAGAAAACCCGCGCTGGGTCTGGTCTCCACGGGTGCTGATGTACTTCATGCCAGCTCTTCCTTGCGCAAGCGAA